>DASRLI010000496.1:0-8194 GCA_035648535.1 Occallatibacter sp.
CCTAGGAGCGTGTCGGGCATAGATTTGTGATGGTTTCAACATCTTTCTGGTCGAGATCTGTTTTAGATTCGATTCATGGGCCAGAACTTTCTACCTGACACGGTCAACCAAATCCTGATGTTTCCACCATCGCTTCACGACTGGCTTCCAGAGGGCCATCTGGCGCGGTTTTTGGTTGATGTGGTTTCGGCGCTTGACCTGAACGCCGTCTATGCCTCTTATTCAGCGAAGGACGGTCGCGGCCAGGCGGCCTATGCCCCCGAGATGATGGTCCGCCTTCTTCTGTACGGCTACGCCACCGGAGTCTACAGTTCGCGCAAGATACAAGCCCGAACCTATGAGGATGTAGCCTTTCGCTTTCTCTCCGGCGACCAGCACCCGGATCACGCCACCATCGCCGAGTTTCGCAAGCGCCATTTGGAGGCGCTGGCCAGCCTCTTCATGCAGGCTTTACTGCTTTGCGAGAAGGCAGGACTGGTAAAGCTGGGCCATGTGGCCATCGACGGCACCAAGATCAAAGCAAACGCCAGCAAGCACAAGGCGATGAGCTACAAGCGCATGAACGAGACTGAGACGCGTCTGCAGCAGGAGATTGCAGCTCTGCTGCGGCGTGCCGAAGAAACTGACTCTGCCGAAGATGCGCAGTACGGCAAGGATAAACAGGGCGACGAACTGCCCGATGAGTTATCGCGACGCGAGAGCCGGTTGCAGAAGATCCGCGAGGCCAAGCAAGCACTTGAAGAAGAGGCCCGCGAGAAGGCCGAGCAGGAGCACGCCGAAGCAGAGAAGAAGCAGGTCGAGCGCGAAGAAGAAGAACGCCGCACTGGTAAGAAGAAGCGCGGACGTAAGCCAGAGTTGCCCGATCCGGACAAGGCCAGGCCTGCCGACAAGGCGCAGCGTAACTTCACCGATCCGGAGAGCCGCATCATGCCGGACGGATCCAACAAGGGCAGCTATGTGCAGGGCTACAACGCGCAGATCGCGGTTGATTCGGCAACACAGGTAATCGTGGCTGCCGAAGTTACGCAAGAGACGAACGACCAACGACAGTTACTCCCGATGATCGGGCATGCCGTGGCGAATCTGAAACAGAAGCCTGAGAAGGTCAGCGCCGACGCAGGCTATTTCAGCGAAGCCAATCTCAACGACGAAGCTGTGGAAGGGATCGATCTGCATATCGCCACGGGGCGCGACAAACACCGTGATCCGGTTGAATCAACAACGACGAAAGTCTCTCCAGGCGCTACGACGCGCGAGGCCATGCGCCACAAGCTGAAGAACGAGGCTGGCCACGCGGTGTACAAGATGCGCAAGGCGATCGTCGAACCGGTCTTTGGGCAGATCAAGGAAGTACGAGGTTTTCGCCGCTTCAGTCTGCGCGGCAAGCAGAATGTTCGCTGCGAGTGGAGGTTGGTGTGCGCGGTCAGCAACCTGTTGAAACTCTTCCGGTCTGGCTGGGCAATGCAAATGACATAAATCTGCGGGAAAAGGGTCGCCAACCAGAAACAGCTCTTACAGAGCGGGAATCAGACCAGATCATCGGATTTCAACGAAAGGCTCAGGTTCCCGCTATGCTCTGGAGGGCACGGATCATGCCGGGATGATCGCTATGCCCGACAGACACCTAGGAGCTGCTTTTAAGGTTCCAGCAATATCTTGCCCGTCGTCTTGCGCTCTTCCATATCGGTCTGCGCCTGGGCCGCTTCGTGCAGCGGGTAAATATGCTCGGTGCGGAGTTTGAGTTCTCCGCTCGCGGCCCACCCCAGCACCTCGCCCGCACGCTGCTCAAGTTCCGTGCGCGTGGCAATGTAATGCCACAGTGTTGGCCGCGTTAAATACAGTGAGCCCTTGCCGCTAAGCTGAATCGGATCGAACGGAGGAACTGCGCCGCTTGACCCGCCGAACAGCGCCAGCATGCCGCGCGGCCTTATGCAGTTCAGGCTCTTCTCAAATGTTGTTTTGCCCACCGAGTCATAGACAACGTCAACGCCCTTGCCGTCCGTCAGGCGCTTTACTTCAACTTCGAAATCCTGCTCAGAGTAGAGAATCACTTCGTCCGCGCCAGCTTCGCGCGATAACTCCGCTTTTGCGGCAGTTGAAACGGTGGTGATGACGCGCGCGCCGATTCGCTTGGCCATTTGCGTAAGCAACAGCCCAACGCCGCCCGCTCCCGCATGAATGAGCGCCGTCTCTCCAGACTTGAGCGGGTATGTGGAGTAAGCAAGGTAGTGCGCAGTCATGCCCTGCAGCATCGCGGCCGCGGCTTTCTCAGGGGATAGTCCCGCGGGAACTTTAACAAGTTGCGCCGCAGGCACCAGCGCGTACTCTGCATAGCTGCCCATCACCGCGGTTGAGGCAACCAGTTCGCCGGCGCTGAATCCCTGTACTCCAGGACCAAGCTCCTCCACGGTTCCAGCAGCTTCACTGCCGGGCACTATAGGAAGCGCAGCCTTGTACTGGCCCTTGCGAAAGTAAATCTCAATGAAATTCAAGCCAGTGGTCTCAATGCGAATGAGCACCTGGCCTGGTCCGGGGACGGGGATGGGAAGATCGACAAGCTCGAGAACTTCAGGCCCGCCGGTCTGCTGGATTTGGATTGCTTTCATGGCAAAAGTAAGAATGAACCTTCAGGCTGGGTCGGAGCAAGTATATTCCATTACCATCTCCGGACAATACTTGGGGCCAAACAGAAATGCCGCCAAAGGCGGCATTTCTTAATCCTGTTTCCTGTTCCCTGATCCCTGCTTTTAGAAATTGTCTTCCTTGCTTTCAGAAAGAAGATTCTGCTCATCCGAAGAAACCAGCCGCACCAGCCTGTCCACGGTATAGGAAGAAGGGTGTTGGCTTGTGTAGTGGTGGCGCACCTGCAATTCTCCCAGCAGTCCAATGGCCAGCAATTGGATTCCGGCAACAATCATCACCGAACCGAAAATAAACAGCGGCCCGTGGTGGTGCATCATGCTCATGGCCGGATTCATGACCTTCATGATCAGCAGGATCAATCCCATTGCCGAGCCACCCGTCAACGCCAGCATTCCAAGACCGCCGAAGAAATGCAGCGGCCGCGTCAAGTAGCGGAGCAGGAAACGAATGGTCAACAGGTCAAAGAACACGCGGAACGTGCGGCCTATACCGTAATGGCTCTTGCCTGACTCGCGGTTGGTATTGCGAATCGGAATCTCGCAGATGGACGCGCCATACCAGCTTGCAAGTGCAGGAATGAAACGATGCATCTCGCCGTAGAGTGGAATGCTCTGGATGACTTCGCGGCGATAAGCCTTAAAGGTTGTGCCAAAGTCGTGAATATCCACGCCGGAGAACTTGGCCATCAACCAGTTTGCGCACCGGGATGGAATGCGCCGCATCATAAAGTTGTCGATGCGATCTTTGCGCCAACCGGAAACAACGTCGTAGCCCTCATCGAGCTTTTCAACAAAGGCCGGAATGTCATTCGGATCGTGCTGCAGGTCGCCGTCCATGGCCAGGATGAACTCGCCGGACGCATGATCGAAACCGGCAGCCAGCGCAGACGTCTGGCCGAAGTTTCGTCTCAGCTTGACTACCAGTACCCGGCTATCGACCGCGGCAATCTCTTCGAGCAGTTTGTAGGTTCGATCGCGGGATCCGTCATCTACCAGCACCATCTCGAAACTGTCTGACACCTGCTCTATCACCTGTTTCAGGCGTGCATACAGAACGGTGACGTTTTCCTCTTCATTGTGAAAGGGCACAACGATGGAGTATTTCACCATGGTAGTTACTTAGACGCTCCAAGAAGGATGTTGGACTACATTCTGTCCCGCAAAGTGGGGCAGTCACTTTGAAACAATGCTCTTTCGCCGATCGGCAGGAGAAAAGTGGAAATGACGAGTTGAAACAAGTCTAAGCCCCGGGGTACAGTCAGACACTTTAATTAACCCCGGTTCAAATAAAAAGATGCGCCAGCTTTAAGAAAGATTCCTCAGCGATCAAGTTCATCCAGCATGGCCTGCATCTCGCTCACAGCATGAGTGTTACCGGCGCGAGCGGCGCAGGCAATTCCGGTTTCCAGGCGCTCGACAGCTTCTGCGGTTCTGCCCGCGGCGCTCAAAGTCTGCGCCGACATGAAATAGCCGGCCGTGTAATCCGGGTCGTTGGCAAGCAAAGTGGAATACTCATCTAGCGCCGCTTCGGTCTCACCCCGGCTCACCAGTTCCATGGCGATACCGTAACGGGCAAAACTATTTTTTGGGTCCAGCGCCAGAATTTCTTTGAGTGCTGCAATCTTGTCCATCGGTCCAGATCCGGCCAAAAACGCCAAGCCATTTTGGGAATTTGCTTAATTGGCGGGGATTGCCCAAACTGTAACAGTGCCGCCAGTAAGAACGCCACGCCTACAATTTGATTGTAACTTCCTTATTGAAGCCGCAGGGCAGATGCTGACAGCAGTTGTACGGAGTGATTACCGATGAACGAGCCCGAGAAAAATCGCATTGTGCGCACCGTGGCCAGCACGCAATCGGAAATGACTGAGATCATCCTGCCCAACGACACAAATACCCTCGGCAATCTCCTTGGCGGACGCTTGATGCACTTTATCGATCTGACCGGTGCCATGGCAGCCTATCGTCACTCCAGAACCCACGTGGTGACCGCCGCAATGGACCACATCGACTTTATCCGCCCGGTGCGGCTAGGCGACCTGCTCACGCTCAAATCGAGCGTGAATCGCGCCTTTACCAGTTCCATGGAAGTCGGCGTAAAAGTATGGGCAGAAAATACGCGCACCGGCGGAGTGGTTCATGTGGCCAGCGCGTATCTCGTGTTTGTTGCGGTGGACGAGCATGGCTGCCTGCAGACCATCCCGGCGCTTCAGCCTGAAACACCTGATGAGATTCGTCGACACGCCGACGCGCTGCGCCGTCGCGAACACCGCGAACGCGAGAGCGCGCGCCGCCACCACGAACGGCTGGCCACGGCGCCGCCGGATGCGGCATTGCAGACCAAGCCGTGAACCTGTTTCGAATTGAATTGTGTTCGATTGACTGAAAATTCATCATGCCCGTTACGCTCCCATCCCCAGAATCGCAGGCAAGCTATCCGCGACGCATCGTGTGCTTAAGCGACGAGACGACTGAAGTTCTCTACATGCTCGGCGCGCAGGATTGCATTGTCGGCATCAGCGGTTTTTCCAATCGTCCACTTGAAGCCCGGCTCAAACCGCGCATCTCGGCATTTCGAGACGCTGATTTTGAAGCCATCCTCGCGCTCGAGCCGGACCTTGTCCTGACATTTTCCGACGTGCAAGCCGAAATCTCACGCCAGCTCGTGCTGCGCGGGCTTCCCGTTCTCAATTTCAATCAGCGCAGCCTTGCAGAGATCTTTGAAATGATTGGAATGCTCTCGCGGATCGTCGGCAAACCGGCCGAGGGTCAGGCACTCATCAAGACCTTGCATGAAGGGCTTGAAGAGATTAGGGTGAGCGCAGAATCCTTACCCCGCCGGCCTCGTGTTTATTTTGAGGAATGGCATGATCCCTTGATCAGCGGCATCTGCTGGGTAGACGAGCTGATCGAGATTGCCGGAGGGAATCCGATCTTTCCTGAGCTGCGCAGATGCGGAAAATCCAAAGATCGTGTCGTCGATCCAGGCGCGGTCGTCGTTCGCGATCCTGAGGTGATCCTCGCTTCATGGTGCGGTATGAAAGTGGATATTGGACGCATGATGGCCCGTCCGGGATGGTCTCAAATCAGCGCCGTGCGCAACTGCAATCTCACGGAGATCAATTCCAGCATCATTCTGCAGCCCGGCCCAGCGGCACTTACCGACGGAGTGCGTCAAATACACCAGATCATCGCGCAAGTAGCCACAGCGTAGGCTCAAGCCCATTCGAATGTGAACGACCCGCCGCTCCTGTAAAATTTAGTTCAGATGCACCGCTGCGCTGCTTTACAAATGCGCGGCCAATATTTCGCTTCGAAAACTAACCAGCACAAGTAGTTTGAAAGAGGAGTTTCGCTGATGGCCCATTCAAATGCCATGCCTTCGCCGGTTGCTTTGCCGGGTGTCTCAAAGATAGTAGCTGTCGGTTCCGGCAAGGGCGGTGTAGGTAAAACCACTGTCGCAGTCAACCTGGCGATTGCACTTTCAAAACTCGGCAAGCGTGTCGGCCTGATTGACGCTGACGTCTACGGACCGAATGTGCCGCTCATGATGGGCTCGTCGCAACAGCCGCGCGTAGGCCCTGGCAACCTGATCATTCCCAATGACACGCACGGCATCAAGACGATTTCCATCGGCTACATTTCGCCCGGCGACAAGCCGCTGGTGATGCGCGGCCCCATGTTACACCAGATCATTCGCCAGTTCCTGCAGCAGGTTGAGTGGGGCGAGCTTGACTACCTGATTATCGACCTGCCTCCGGGCACCGGCGACGTGGTCATCTCGCTAGTGCAAACCGTGCCGTTGACCGGTGCTGTCGTTGTGTCCACGCCGAGCGATGTCAGCCTCGAAGATGCACGCAAGGCGCTCGAGATGTTTGCACAGGTCAATGTGGAAGTGCTCGGCATCGTAGAAAACATGAGTCACTTTACGTGCCCGCATTGCCATGAGCAGATCGACATCTTCTCAAAAGGAGGCGCGGAACGCACCGCAAAACAGTTCAACGTTCCCTTCCTCGGCTCCATTGAACTGGTGCCCGCCATTCGCGAAGGCGGCGATCGCGGCATTCCCGTTGCTCTGGCAGGCCCCAAAAGTCCGCAGGCCGCCGAGTTCTATGCCATTGCCGATAAGGTAATGGAACGTGCGGAAGCCGCAGCAGCGGCCGCCACGGACGTGATTGAGATTCAATAACGCGCCCTGCAACTACGCAAACACTGAAAGCGGGGCAAATGCCCCGCTTTCGCCTTTAGATCAAGTTCGATTCCGATTAGCGCCAGTGCCCTTCGACCATGACCCAACTGCCGTGCCTGCGTTCCCAGCGATTCTGCACCCACCGTTGATGCTCACGGGGCGGATGATCCCAGCGGCCTGGGGTCCAGGCATAGTGGTCGTTATCGTAGCGATGATATCCGTTGACCCAGACGGATCCCCGGTCAGGGCGCGGGCCGCGTCGCTCGTAAACGTTTGGCGGAGGCCCTACGCGAATCGATACCTGTGCCAATGAAGCCACAGGGGCCATCGCGATGGAGAGCAATATTGCAAACGCGATTTTCTTCACGGTAGTTCACCTCTAGCGGGTTGAGCGTCTCCGGAAGACGTTACGTGCTCCGGCTTCTCGCGAACATTACCGTGGAACGGCGGGAAGAGTTGCAGATTCGCAATGAACCGCGCTTAGTTCGTTTTTACTCTCGGGCGATTCTGATGCGATGTACTACATTGCTCACCGGTGCTGTTTTCGAATGTGCGGTAATCTTGGCTGCGGATCATCGGAACCAGTTTTGAGGTCGCTGCAAAATTTCTGCCTCTTCGGATTTAAGCCGAAGGCGCAACTGGAGAGTTATCGGTGGCTCTTCTCATGTTCACTGGTGGAAAAATGTCTCCCATGCGTTGAATTTGCGCGCCCACACCTTGCAGCTTTTCCTCAATCCGCTCGTAGCCGCGATCCATGTGATACACGCGATCGAGAATCGACTCGCCATCGGCCACCAGCGCAGCCAAAACAAGCGACGCGGACGCGCGCAGATCGGAGCACATGACCGCTGCCGCAGAAAGCGGCGAAGGCCCGCGCACGGTCGCCGTGCTTCCATCAACTTTGATATTTGCACCCATGCGAACCAGTTCCTGCACATGCATAAAGCGGTTCTCAAAAATGTTTTCTCTCACTTGGCTGGTGCCCTCGGCCTGCGTGGCAAGCGCCATATACTGGGCCTGCATGTCGGTCGGAAAGCCTGGGTATTCTTCGGTGGAAATATCGGCCGCACGTAACCGCTCCGGGGCCTGCACACGCACTGCATCGGAGCCCACGCTCTCCACCCGCGCACCTGCCTCCTTCAGCTTGTTCAGCACTGCGCCAAGATGCGAAGGATCGCAGTTGGCTACCGTCAAATTGCCGCGCGTAATTGCTCCGGCAATCAAAAACGTTCCCGCTTCAATGCGGTCGGGATTGATGCGATAGGTTGCGCCGTGCAGGCTGCTCACGCCCTTCACGCGAATCACCGCCGTGCCCGCGCCTTCGATCCTGGCGCCCATCGCCGTCAACAACGCAGCCAGGTCC
>DASRLI010000497.1:0-8817 GCA_035648535.1 Occallatibacter sp.
TCCTTTACCCTTCACAGGGTCTATCGGTATACAAGGTGTACGCACGAAATTAGTTTTGCCAGTGCGTCTCCGGTACCCGATTGACTTCGACTCTTGAAATCCCGGCGCCCGCCCCACAGTTCGAAGTCCTCGACCTGCGCCACTTTACCGCCGCGCAGCTTCGTCCGCTGCTCGAAGACGAAGCCCGCCGCTGGGACGCGCGCCTGCGCTGGGACTACAAAAAATCCATTCAGATGCTGCTCGACTACCTCGACAGCCGCGTCCTTCCCGGCTTTGTCGGACTGCATGGCGGTCGTGTCCAGGGCTACGCCTTCTGCGTTTACGAAGCCGCGAAGGCGGTCATCGGTGACGTCTACGCCTTTGGCGAAGGAGAATCGCCGAACAACCCACTCTGCGAAACTCTGCTTCATCACCTGATCGAAATGTTGCAGGCCACGCCGGGCTGCGACCGCATCGAATCGCAGCTTCTGATGTTTCCGGGCGGCGCGCTCAACGGCCCATTTTTCTCCCGCGGATTCCGTGCCTTCCCCCGCTTGTTCCTGGGCTGCGCTCTGCCTTCATCCGCTCCGGGCGCAACCCGCGCCGAAACTCGTCTGCCGGCCGGCCTGCGCCTCATCCCGTGGCACGAAGACTTCTACGCAGCCTCCGGCGACCTCATCCACCGCGCCTACCTCGGCCACATCGACAGCCAGATCAACGACCAGTACACCACCGTCCAGGGCTCGCTGCGCTTCCTGCACAACATCATCCGCTTCCCCGGCTGCGGCATCTTCGACACGGCCAATTCGTGGGTGCTCCGTGACGAACGCAGCGGCCTCGTTCAGGGCCTGCTTCTCTGCTCGCGAGTGCGCGCCGACATCGGTCACATCACGCAACTCTGCATCGCCCCGGAACTCCGCGGCCTCGGCCTCGGACGCGCGCTGCTGCACCGCTGCATGGCAGAATTTACCCGCCGCAACTTCCGCGGCCTCACCCTCACCGTCACCGAAGAAAACGCCGAAGCCCGCAAGCTTTATACCGACTACGGCTTCGACATCCTCCACCACTTCGACGCCATGGTGTGGAAGAACAGTGATTAATGGATGCAGTCACCTTGCACCGGAACCGATCAAGTATGTGTGTAATTGAGAGTCGAGCAATAAAGTTAACTGGGTTCCGTCAGGCGATAGGGCCAGAGCTGATTGTCGAAGGCCCGCCGAAGGATTCCCAGTTGATACCGCAACTGGAATTTCCGCAATAACCTTCTTTAGGCTCCAATCAATAATGACAACCTTGCCGACGACAGAAGTAGGAACGTGCCCCTCAAACCCCGAGTAACGCCCTGTCAAGAAGGCCAGTCGCGTGGCGTGAAATGCATGGGTCAAATCAAGAGCCCACCCAGATAGCCCTCCTTTAGCCAGCCGCTTTTTGGCTGTTGACTCAATGAAATAACGGTTTCGAGATTCAACAAAAACAACATCATCGGCAAGATAATGCACGAGGCAGTCGTCGCAATAATCCTGCGTAGTATCCAAAATATACGATGAATTTGATACACTCGCGTCACGTCCGAAAGGAGCTTTTTCATCAGATAGCCGGGCGAGGTTGGTGTTCGACAAGCGGATAAGCTCTTGATCTTTCCCTGTATCACTGCGTCGATAAAGAGCTATCTGACTTCCGCCTGGCGGAACGTCTAGAGCCCAGAAATTAACATGGCCTCCCGTAATATGAGGCGTGGAAAATGTAGCGGTTTTGTTAAAATCAATATCGTACTTAGATAATTCACCTCCCGCCAACACCACAAAGCCATTGGAAACGACTCCGATAGCTGCCAAGTCGTCGGCCGCTGAAAAGCTCAAGGAATTCTCCAGATGGCCTGAGACAGCATCTATTTCTAACACATGAAATCTGGGCCGGCTTCCCGCCGCGACTGAATCTCCAATCGCGTCGTCATAGTATGCACAGATGATCTTTGAGTCATTCAAGTATGCGATCTTGGGAGGAATTTGAAGCGTTGGCGATACGCTCATTCTCTGCTTGTATGCAGGATCGACCTCCAGATTCTTCGACCATTGTTCAGGACTCTGTGCTAGACCATGACCCATAAGTAAGCCGAGGATCACAAATAGTACGACTACACCTCGTTTTGCCATTGATTTACCTCGGGTACCATGCAAAACCAAGAGTGAAGAGAAATTGGCCTGCGTTTCCTCTACGCTCTACACTCTATCCTCTACACTCTGCTTTACTCCACGTGATAATTCGGCGCCTCCCGCGTAATCACCACGTCATGCACATGGCTCTCACGCAGCCCCGCCCCGGAAATCCGAATAAATTTCGCCTTCGTCTGCAAGTCCTCAATCGTCCCGCAGCCCAGATACCCCATCCCCGACCGCAATCCGCCGACCAATTGAAAAATCATCGCCTCCAGCGGCCCGCGATGCGGCACTCGGCCTTCGATTCCTTCGGGCACAAACTTCGCCAGCCGGTTCCCGCCGTTCACCTCACGCGCCGTAATCGATTCGCGACGGTCGGTGTCGTGCAGGTCGTCCATGCTTTGGAAGTATCTCTCGCCGGACCCCTGCGCCATCGCACTCAGCGAACCCATGCCGCGATACGCCTTGAACGACCGTCCCTGGTACAAAATCGTCTCACCCGGCGACTCATCCACACCGGCAAACAGCGACCCGATCATGCACACGCTCGCGCCCGCCGCAATCGCCTTAGTCACGTCGCCCGAGTATTTGATCCCGCCGTCGGCAATGATCGAGATCCCGCGCTCGCTCGCCGCGCGATACGCCTCTGAAATCGCCGTAATCTGCGGCATACCCGCGCCAGTCACCATGCGCGTGGTGCAGATCGACCCCGGCCCGATGCCCACCTTTACCGCATCGGCGCCCGCATCGATCAGCGCCATCGTGCCTTCATACGTCGCCACATTTCCGGCCAGCAAATCGATGTCCGGAAAAGCATCCTTCACCTCCCGCACCGCCTCCAGCACGCGGATGGAGTGTCCGTGCGCAGAATCGATCGCCAGCGCATCCACACGGTTCCGAATCATCTCCGCGGCGCGCTCCAGAAAATCCCCCGTCGCCCCAATCGCCCCAGCAACCCGCAACCGCCCCTGCGAGTCCTTGCTGGCGTTCGGATACTTCAACTTCTTCTGTATGTCCTTGACCGTAATCAAACCCTTCAGTTCATACGAGTCATTCACCACCAGCAGCTTCTCCACCCGATGCTGATGCAGAATCTCCTCTGCCTGTTCGAGCGTCGTCCCCACCGGAACGGTAATCAAATTTTCCTTCGTCATCACGTCGCTGATCGGAATGTCCGTCCGCGAAACGAACCTCAAATCCCGGTTCGTCAAAATTCCGACCAGCCTGCCGTTCTTGGTCACGGGCACGCCCGAAATCTTGAACCGTCGCATCACATCCAGCGCATCCGAAATCGGCCGCTCAGGATCGATCGTCACGGGATCGACGATCATTCCGCTTTCCGACCGCTTCACCTTGTCGATCTCGCCAGCCTGCTGCTCGATCGTCAAATTGCGATGCACCACGCCCAGCCCGCCCTGCTGCGCAATCGCAATCGCCAACCGCGACTCGGTAACGGTGTCCATGGCCGCGGACATCAGCGGCGTATTCAGCGTGATATTTTTCGTGAGCCGCGTCTGTGTGCTCACCTGCGTTGGAACAACTTCAGAATATGCGGGGACCAGCAGCACGTCATCAAACGTGAGCGCTTCGAGTAATTGGCTCTGAATCATAATTCTCTATTGTTGCATCCCTTCCACTTCTATTGGATGAATCCCCACCCGGCCGGACTCATTCGGGGCTGCTCCAACCGAAATAAAGAAAACGCCAAGACGCAAAGACCGCAAAGGTTCGCCACGGCATCCGTCGCGTTCCCTTGGCGTCCTTTGTGCCTTTGCGTTTTCCTTTTGCAGCCTGGGGAACAGATGCTCAGGTAGCATGGAAGCAATGGTTCTTCGTCCGTGGATGTCGGTAGCAAGTGCAGTCCTGGGGTTTTTCGGCGTATTGGCGTGGCGCATCCGCGAGGGCCGAACAGCAGTCACCGTCCGCAAAATCGTCATCCCACCGCTGGGCATGGCGAGCGGATTCTGCATGTTCCTCGTCCCCGCCTTCAGGGTCCCGTGGACATGGGCGGCGGTCGCCTTTCTCCTCGGCGCGCTGCTGCTTGCCTACCCGCTCATCCGCACCTCGCGCCTCACCCTACAGGGCGACACGGTGATGATGCACCGATCCGCCAGCTTCTTCGTCGTGCTTGTAGTTCTGGCGATCATCCGCATCCTCGCCCACAGCTACTTCGACACCATCATGACCGTCCCGCAAACCGGCGCACTGTTCTTCGTGCTCGCGTTCGGCATGATCCTGCGCTGGAGAGCAAGCATGCTCTTCGAGTACCGCCGAGTCACCGCCAACACACCTCTCGCGGGCTGACGACGACGCTTCTTGCTATCGGATTCACCCCACTTTACCCATGTCCGCACTCGGGTGAACTACGGCAGCGAATCGACCCTCGCCCTCACAATGGCGCGGACCGCTGCCACCACTTCCCGGAATTCCTGCCGTTCCGCTGCCGTAAGCGGCACGCCTAAGTCGTAGCGTATGGTCACGCCAAACTTCGTGAAGCTGAAAAGCGGCCGGCTAAACGTCGGTAGCGTCTCACCGAGCAGTGTGAGTTGATCCATTAGCAATTGCAGGTTGTGGGTGAACGGAAATTCTTCCCCATGCGCCGCGATTAATGCTTTCAAGAGCTTCTCTATAGCCTGCTGAGTATGAAACTCGAAGACGCTGTCCGGCACCGCAAATGCGAGCGTCTCTTCATCCTCGGCAGATTTGATGAAGAGTGTCTAAACTTGCAGATTGTTTGCCGCGCTCATAAAGCCGGACTCCTTCCCGATCGATTTTTTGATGAACGCTGTTGAGCCAGGGCCGGAACCGGTCGTATCGCTCCTTCGCAATAGGCAATAGATCCACCGGCATTTGCAGCCCTTTAAAAAGATCGCCGGGAACAGCGTCTAAAGCTTCCGACTCAGGCACGTCCAGAATGACCGCCAGGTCTAGATCGCTGTCCGGCCTATGCTCCCCGCGGGCACGGGAACCGAAAGCGATGATCTCCAGCGGATCGACCGCCGCAATCAGCCGCCGAACGGCTTCGGCGACTTTTTGCTCCGTCACGTACCACTCGGATTGGACCAGGATACCCATCGCCAGCCTCGCACGCCGATTGCAGAATGCTGCTCGTAGCTTACAGCAATCAATTGGTAGACAGGATTCTGCGCTGGAGAGTGAGCATGCTCTTCGAGTACCGCCGAGTCACAGGCGCCAAGGCGCTCTTCGCCGGATAGCGACGCTTCTCCCGGGTCTTTCTTGCGCTCGGTTTCGTCCACCGTCTATGCTACCGAGGCAGGCAAGTTAGAGCATTTTTCGTCCTCCATCGTGGCCTACCCGCGATGTCCGCAGCGAACGCGACAGAAACCGCAAAGAAAAGAGCACGTCACATGGCCATTACCCGCCAAGTCATCACTTCGCTTCTGAACGACGGCACCGACATGCTGGGCACCAAGGTCCTGGCCGTCAAAATCGCGGACGAATCCATCGTCTCCGGCTCGCTCCTTACCGTCGAATCCAATCACTTCTGCGTACTCAAGTCGCGCGGCGCGGTGCTCAACGTGTATGACACCGGCCAGTACCCCATCTCCACGCCCGACAAGCCGCTGCTCGGCTCCATCGCGCAGGGATTCTTCGGCGGCAGTTCGCCCTGGGTGTATGAGGTCATCTACATCAATCGCTCCAAGCTGCTGATCCGCAGCCAGGGCGTTGCCACCTCCGAAGAGATGGCCGAAATGTCCTACCAGGTCGATTACTACATCCACGTCGACTCCAAGGAGGCTGCTCTCGACCTCATCACCCACCTGCCCTTCAACGGCAGCCGCATCGACATCGCCGAAGTCGCCGACTACGCCGGCCCGGCCATCGAACAGGCCATCAACCAGGTCATCCAGGTCACCAAGATGGAGGACATCAACGAGCACATCCAGGAGGTCCGCGAGCTAGTCAAAGAACACCTCACCGACTTCCTCAAGACCTACGGCATCACGCTGAACGACATCAAGATCCTCATCATGCCCAAGGACGAGCGCATGAGGGAGTTGATCTCGCTGCAAGCCATCGGCCTCACCCCCATCGAAGCGGTGCGCTACTACCTCGCCCTGCGCATGGCGGAAAAAGGCCTCGTCTCCGCTCCCAACGCGGCGGCCGGGCTCCCCTACAACATCGGCTCAGCCAGCGGCTTCTACTCCGTCGACGCCGGCTCAACCGGCGGACAGGGCTCGAAATAAATGCCCGGCCTCGACTTCTACGACGCCGGCGTCATCCGCCAGCTAGCCACCAACCTCTTCTACGGTTGGGGCTATAACTTCTATCGAAAAGAAAACCAGCTTCGCGCGGACGATCAACTCGTCCGCGCGAAAGCCGGCTGGCTCCTCAGCACCGCGAACTCCAGCGTCCAGGAAGCCGAGAGCAACTACCGCCGCGAATTCCTCCCCGCACCCTCCCGCGCCAAACCCTTCCCCGACGCCGCCGCAGTCGCCGCCGCCCAGCAGCTCGAACGCCTCTGCAAAAGCATCAGCGCCCTCGCCAACCGCCTCGCCGAACTCCCCGTCCCGGAAAACGACCGCATCACCCAACGCTTCCGTCAGGAGGCCCCAACCCTTGCCGCGCTCATCGCGCAGGACGAGCAACTCGTGGGCCAGTGCGAGTTGCTGCGCTCCACACTCGAACACCGCGATGGCGCTTGGATTTTGGAGCACACGAAGGAGATTCAGAGCGGGCTGGAGGCTATTGAGTCCACGCTTCTCCGCCGCCAGGCGTTACTTCTTAGCAAGATGCCATAGGCGGCTAATTTCGCTCCGGCTATGGCTACGGAAGCAAGTCCACGCGCGCTGTCACGAAAGTACGCAAATCTTCTACGATCTTCCGATACTGCTGGCGGTCCACCTGCGTCAGGGGCACGCCACTGTCATAACGCACGATCACGCCAAACTTGGTGAACTTGAAGAGCGGAGGGTCGAACGCGGGCACCGTTTCACCCAGCGCCGTTAGTTGATCCAGAAGCAATTGCAGGTTATGAGTGAATGGAAACTCGACCCAATGTGCTGCGATCAATGCTTTCAAAAGCTTTTCAATAGCCTGCTGCGTATGGAACTCGAAAATGGCATCGCGCACCTCGAATTGCAGAGTATCTTCGTCTTCAGCAGATTTTATGAATAACGTCTGGACTTGCAGGTTTTGTGCCGCGCTCATAAAGCCGGACCCCTTCCCGATCGATTTGCCGATGGACAGTATTGAGCCACGGACGGTAGCGGTCGTATCGCTCTTTTGCAATAGGCAGCAAATCCACCGGCATTCGAAGACCTTTGAAAATGTCTCCGGGCACGGCATCCAGCGCCTCAGACTCAGGCACATCCAGAATCACGGCAAGATCGAGGTCGCTATCCGGCCTATGCTCTCCGCGCGCACGCGATCCAAACGCAATAATCGCCAACGGATCGACGGCTTCGACGAGGCGGCGCACCGCTTCCTGCACCTTTTGCTCCGTCACATACCATTCGGATTGGACCAAAACACCCATTCCCGCCCTCGCATGCAGATTGCAGAAGCGCTGTCGATAGCTTATATGAATCGCTGTGGCCGAAGTTTGTTATGCGGCAGTCCCCGCTTATGCCGTCGTGAAGTAGTAGCGACCTGCTTCCCACTGTCTAGGGTTTTGGCTTCAGCGCCTCAATTCGTCCCCTAACATGCGCAAGAATCACATCGACTGTCTGGCGTATGTCATCCCTGTCGCTAGCCAGCAAGACCGGAACCGCAGCATAACGGAAAGCCACAGCATAAGGCTGAAGAGACAGCAACGGAAAGGGCACACCCGGCAGCGTTTCGCCCAAGGCAGTGAGCTCCACTTCGAGCGATTCAAGCTCATGAGTCCAGGCAAACGTACTGCCATGCGACGCGATGAGCGCCTTCAGCAGTTTCTCTACCGCTTGCTGCGCATGGAAGCCGAGGACCCGTACTGGCACCGCGAGTTGAATCGTCGCCCAATCGTCCTCTGCCGCACTCAGCAACTGCTCAACTTGCGGATCCATTGCCAGGCCTTTCATACAACGCGAGCCCGTCGGTGGCGATGAAGTAGTGAACACTATTGCGTGACACCTTCATCCGCTCATGCTCCTGCCGGTCCACGACCAGGATGTCCTTCGACATCCGAATTCCTGCCAGAATGGCAGGCAAATGCCGGCTAGCAGCCACATCCGACCGTTCGTCGACAATAACGGCGAGGTCGAGATCGCTCTCCGGCCTGGCCTCGCCGCGCGCCCACGAGCCGAACGCGACGATCCGTTCCGGGGCGCAGGCCGTCACGATACGGCGGACGGCCTCTGCCACGCGCTCTTCCGTAATGCCCCATTGATGGAGTTCGCACCATACCTGAGCGCTCACGGGCGTTGCGATCGCGGCCATCGTTGGCGCCTCCCTGCGTTCATTGTAAAGGTGCAGGGCTCCTGCCCTTGAATTTTCTTCACTTCCGGCCTACACTTATCGGAGCAGACGAATTTGTTCTGCCGCATGAGGCCGCCTGTTTCGGGACCTGCAAGTAGCCGTGAGCGCACCGGCAAGTCGGCGGAAGAGAGGAGTGGGCGAGAGCCCACTTTTTGTTTGCTCAAAAATAAGGACCGTTTTCAGCCCACCGACTGCGCTCCAGCCTCAACTATGGCCCTGCAACTGGACACAATCCGCGCCACCGCCGACCGCGTCGCCGCCT
>DASRLI010000498.1:0-2978 GCA_035648535.1 Occallatibacter sp.
CTCTACAACCGTGACAAAAACCGTGACAGTGACGAAAAAGCAGGCCAACCGGAACCGGTTGGCCTGCTAATAAGTCTTTTATTATCAGATTGGTGCGGAGGAGGGGACTTGAACCCCTATGCCTTGCGGCGCTAGCACCTCAAGCTATAAATGAGTGTATCACGGGGTATTGCGCAGTGTTATGTTATTGATTCCATTGGTTTCTGTGTATCGCTCGGTATCGCGGTATTTCGTACAACTGGCACAAAACTGTCACAGTACAGCTGCACTCTTTCGTAGTTTCATACCGCGCTCCATGAACTCCTTTGCGACCGCAAGATCAGCGTCATCGACGATATTATAACGACGCTCCATTGAGTCTGTCTTGTGGCCGCTGATCTTCATCCGTATCACTTGCGGTACGCCATCGCGCCGCATATTGCGAACGGCGGTCCTGCGAAGGTCATGGAAGTTTAGATCAGGGACGCCAGCCTCCTTACATGCCTTCTCCCAGCCACCCCGGAAGTCCTTGATCCTCTCCCCGCCACGGTTGAATACCCATGGCGACTCCGGCCATGATTCGTCGCGTTCCTTCTTGGAGGCAAGAAGTAAATCCTGCATGTCGCCATCGAGGATCGGAACTGTACGCGCCTCACGACCCTTCGTCTCATCGCGTTCCAGGGCAATCACCCCACCATCAAAATCCACCTGTGGCCACTGAATCGGCAGGAGTTCTCCTTTGCGGATTCCCGTGACGTAGGCGCTGACAAATAGAGGCTTCAACTCACGCTCCAGTGAGTCTCGCAGCTTTGTGTAAATCTCATCGGAGAGAAACCCTTTACGAATCGTTGTCTCCTTCACCATTGGGAAGTAGGGAACAACGCGAACCTTCGGAGGGCTACGCTTTCGCCCGTTGTGGAAAGCCGTGCGTAGGATGGATAGTTCACGATTTGCAGTGGAGTGACTGCGCCCTTCTGCAATGCGCTTCTCACGGTAATCGTCCAACAGATCGGTGGAGAGCCGAGCCGCCTTTATCTTGCCGAAAAACGGTCGGAGGTTCTTTTCGACAACAAGTTTCCAGATGTACCGCGTTGACTCTTCTATGTCGCTCTTGAGTGTGTCATCCAGTAGTTCACCGATCAGAACACTCTCTGCTGGCCCACCAGTGATCTCCCTGCGGTGCTTCTTGCCCAGAAGCTTGTCGCGCAGCTTGATTGCTTCCGACTTCTTCGTTGATTTGCTCGAATGACGTATTTTTTTGTTATCGACGCAGACCTGAACCCACCAGATAGCTCCGCGCTGGAAGATCGTGCCACTGCCGTATGAAGTCTTAGCCATACCGGAACTGTACCAGATATGCTAGTGCGTCGCAGGCCTAGTATTTGTTTTTTTCGATCCAGTCATCCAGGTCCCGGCGATGGAGATGCACCCTGCGTCCCATCCTTACCACGGGGAGATCACGCTGGAAGATGAGGTGTTGAACGGATTGCTCCGTTCGCCCCAGATATACGGCAGCTTGCTTAACATTCAGCAGGACAGGTTGAACTTCTGAAGGAGCGCGGCGAGCAAACTCCAGCCGGAGTAGGGAGGCGACTTCACCTGCCACTGCTCTCACCAGCACGGACATTGCTGGACTCGTCATATCTTCCGTCGCCATTCTCTCTGCTGAAGTCATTTGGGTGTGTCCTCGCCTTCAAGGTTCCGTATGCCGGAGTCGCGTGCTGTTTCCCCGCATACTCATACCCTCTAACCACTCTGGCATCCTGTCCAATACTTGTTTCCTATGCGCCCATCGGCAATCCCTATTCAGTTGCGGCCACTCATTTTGCACAGGGCGCACTTAGGTTGCTTCCGCGAAGAGCAATGAACCAAGTCGGGCAACTATTCGTGACGGGATGGCACCATACCAAGTGCAACCACCGATTGCCAAACAGTGCTGGCCGCCGAGTAGATAGGTCGTGGCAATCATGTATGAAGGGCTTGAATTTCGTCATCTTGCGTCATTTGTGGCAGTAGCAGAGGAATGCAGCTTTGGTAAAGCAGCGGAGCGACTGAACATCGCACAGCCATCCCTCAGCGCTCAAATCAAACAGATTGAAGATGGGCTGCGATCCAATCTCTTCATCCGCAGCCAGGCAGGGACATCGCTGACGGCACCGGGGCAGCAGTTCCTCGTATTTGCTCGGAAGATGCTGCATATGAGGGACCACGCGGTGCGGGCAACTTCCTCCGATCAAACCGGAACCGAGTGGCCGCTACGCTTTGGCTACTCGCCATTTGCAGATCACAGACTCGTCGAAGAAGCCTTTACCGGCTATCGAGAACTCGTTCCCGGAGGGCATATTCAGTCCCAAAGCGAGTGCTCCGCGGAACTGGCGACAATGGTTGCCGATGGAAGACTGGATGCGGCTATCGTGAGTTTGCCGGTGGCACAGAAAGAGCTATACATGTACCCAATCTGTCAGGAGAGGGTGTTGGTCTGCCTCCGTCGCGACGATCCCCTCGCCAACGGAAAGACACTTCCCCAGAGTGTCATCGCAGCTCGTTTGTGCATCCTCTTTGGGCGTGTTCATCAACCGCTGTTCTACGACGGTCTGGTGCGGAAGTTCGCCAAGTATGGGATCGAATTGCATCCGTCCGATTTCGTCTCCGCTCCGGCGGAGCTGCAATATCTGGTGAAAATCCGCAAGGGTTTCGGTCTGCTTCAAGAGAGCACGAAGCTCGATCCAGAGCTGACCATGATGAGCATTGCCGGTATCAATCTCACCGTCACGACGGGGTTTATATGTCATCCCGCACAAATACGACCAGTGCTTCCGATGCTCGCCTATCGGATGGAAAAGCAGTGCGCTCTTGAGCCAAAAGTTGACGGGCATAAACGCCCGAGCGGTCGCGTGACGGGCGACGATTTGGCGCGCGTCAAGAACGCAAGCTGAACACGATTACGGATGTGATCGTGGGATAGGCTGCGCCTCTCCGTGCATAGAAAACAAGTATTG
>DASRLI010000499.1:0-8470 GCA_035648535.1 Occallatibacter sp.
ACGTGGGCTGGGCAATGTAGTTACGTGGATTAGCCTCGATCTGGCGGGCGAACTCCTCGCGCTGCCGCGCGGTTGAGTGGGGGCCGATCAACATGCCGTAGCCGCCGCTTTCACCGACGGCCTTCACCACTAGTTTGTCGAGATTGGCGAGGACGTGCTGGCGTTCTTTGTCTCCTGCCAGCAGATAGGTCTCGACGTTCGGCAGGATGGGGTCTTCGTTCAGGTAGTAGCGGATCATGCGCGGCACATAGGCGTAGACCGCCTTGTCGTCTGCAAGGCCGGTACCGAAGGCGTTTGTGACCGTGACGTTTCCGGCGCGATAGGCGTTGAACAGGCCGGAGCATCCCAGGGAGGAGTCGCCGCGGAAGACGAGGGGATCGCTGAAGTCGTCGTCGACACGGCGATAGATGACGTCCACGCGCTTGAGGCCATCGGTGGTACGCATATAGACGATGTTGTCGTGAGTGACGAGGTCGCGGCCTTCGACAAGATCGATGCCCATCTGGCGGGCGAGATAGGTGTGCTCGAAGTAAGCGGAGTTGAAGACCCCTGGAGTGAGCAGGACGATGTTCGGCTCGGGCCGGCCTTCAGGTGCAAGCGAACGCAACGTCGCCAGCAGCAGCTGTGAGTAGTGCTCGATGGGCCGCACGCCGTAGCTCTGAAAGAGCTGTGGGAAGGTCCGCTTCATCACACGGCGGTTGGTGAGCATGTAGCTCACGCCGGAGGGAACGCGCAGGTTGTCTTCGAGGACGACAAACTCGCCGGTGTTCAGGCGGAGCAGGTCAGAACCCACGACGGCGATGTAGACGTTGCGCGGGACCTGGAGGCCGCGCATTTGACGCCGGTAGTGCTTGCAACTGTAGACCAAATCGCGGGGGATGATGCGGTCGGCAAGGATTTTAGCGTCGGAGTAGACATCGCGCAGAAAGAGATTCAACGCGGTGATGCGCTGGGTCAGTCCGCGCTCGACTTGATCCCACTCCTGTGCAGTGATGAGTCGCGGCAGCAGGTCGTAAGGAAAGATGCGCTCGGTACCTTCGTCGCGACCGTAGACGGTGAAAGTGATGCCCTGGGTGAGGAACGAGAGGTCGGCGGATTGCTTGCGGCGCTGGAGTTCGTCGGCGGGGAGGCTGGCGAGGGTTTCGGCAAGGGCGCGGTAGTGGGGGCGCAGTTCGCCATTGGCTTCGCGCATCTCGTCGTAGGCGTGGTCGAGCGGATAGTCTCCGAATAGGGAATCCAGTTCCACTGATTGGCCGGCGCTCATGGGTTACCGAGGGCTTTCTTTACCGCGGATTCAGGGATGGTGCTGGGGAAGGGAAGGTTGCCCTGAAGAGAGGTCACTTTCGGCCATCCCGCTCCGGCTTTTCTGCCCAACTTGCCTGTACCCCGTTCTTTAGCTTTTAACATACTGGGCCTAAGGGAGCCATGAGGAAACGAGGTAACACCAAAAGCGGCGTGGCCAATCAAGGCCACGCCGCTTGGTTTTGTCTAGCCAGGCCTAAGTACTTCGGGCCGGCTATGCTGGGCATCGCTCTAGAACAAGTTCCAGAGCGACTGGTTGTAGACCGAGTGGTGGAACTGGACTTCAGAGCCTTTGACGATGGAGCCTAGTTCGCGAGGGGAGCGGTTGGCGGCGGCCTGCTTCAGGTCGGCATAGCGGCCCTGCACGTCGTTGCCAAGAATCTCGCCAATCCACTTCGATTCCTTGAAGTCGTCGATGGCCTGCTGGATGTTGTCGGGCAGGAAACGTCCGCCGGCGCGCAGATTGCTGACCTTGGAGATTTTCCCATCGACGCCGGTCTTGAAGATGCCGTATAGCGCGAGATAGGGGTTGGCGTCAGGAGCCACGGCACGCACCTCGGTACGCATGGAGCGATGGTTGCCGATCGGTACGCGGACCATGGCGCCACGGTCCGTGGCCGAGGCACGGATCTGGTTGGGCGCTTCGAAGTGCGGGTCCAAGCGGCGATAGGCGTTGACACTGGAGTTGAAAACGAGGCAAAGATCGAGCGCATGGCTTAGGATGCGGTCCAGGAAATCCCAGCCGAACTTCGAGAGCTGTTCTTCGCCCTTTTCGTCCCAGAACAGGTTGGTTTTGCCCTTGGAGACGGAGACGTTGGTGTGCATGCCGCTGCCGTTGACTCCAACCACCGGCTTGGGCAGGAAGCAGGCAGTGTAGCCCATATTGGCGGCAATCTGGCGGCAGAGCAGCTTGTAGAGCTGGATCTGGTCGGCTGCGGCCACAACTTCAGAGTAGCCGTAGTTGATCTCGAACTGGCTGGGCGCTACTTCAGGATGATCTTTTTCGTTCTGGAAGCCCATGGCGCGCTGCACTTCAGCCGAGGTGTCAATGAACTTGCGCAGCGGATCGAGCGGCAACACGTGATAGTAGCCGCCAGTGTTGATGAACTCGAACTTTTTGGTCTGGTGGTATTTCTGTTCAGCGTCAGTGCCGGCGAACAGGAAGCCCTCGATTTCGGTGGCCGCGTTCAGGGTGTACTGCTTTTCCTTGAACAGCTTGTTGGAATAGCCTTTGAGCACGCCGCGCAGATCGCCGGAATAGGCAGTTCCGTCCTTGTCGATGACGTTGCCGAAGACGAGCACCTTGCCGTTGCCGAAGACGTCGGCTGGGACCCAATAGAAGGCGCTCCAGTCGATGCCGAGGCGGAGGTCACTCTCCTTCTGGGCAGTGAAGCCGCGGATCGACGATCCATCGAAGGTCAGATTTTCATAGGAGCCGAGCAGGAATTTCTTGTCGTAGTCGAGCAGGTGAAGCCGTCCCTCGAGGTCAGTGAACAGCACGGTGACAGCCTTGATCCGCTTCTCGTCCTTCAGATATTTCAGGCGCTTCTCGCGAATTTGATCGGCCGCGACGCGGCTGGTGCGATCAGCCTTGGCTGCCAGGTTGAGCTCTTCCAGCTCTTCATAGGAGAGAGCGAGGAAATTGCGATACTCAGTAGACATGGATCTCCTTTTTCATGATTCGTGGCGGAAAGGGTACAGTCCCGGCGCTCGAAGGCGCTGGCGGCTGCGTAAGGACTCTTGAAGATAGGGTAAACCTGCCCGGCGGGGCGCGCGCAAGTTTATCGTCATTTTCCGGCGGAAGTCGGCGGATTCGGCATGCAGTTTCGACTGCCAATTGCAACAAAACACAGGCTTCCGGGGACCAAAGCACTGCGAATTGCCCCCATTGCTGGAGTAGTCTGGTTTCTCAGGAGAATGTTGCCCACAATGTCCAAGTTGCGCCGCTCAGTGCCAGCTATTCTAACTGTCTTTGCCATTGCCTTTACCGTTGCCCGTGCTCAGCAGCCCGCGCCCCCGGCCCCCACTGATGACTATGTTCGCGCCCACTACACAAAGTACGAGTACCGCATCCCGATGCGCGACGGTAAGAAGCTGTTTACGGCGGTCTACGTTCCCAAGGACGAGGCCGGCGGCCCGTATCCGTTTCTCATGGATCGCACTCCTTATAGTGTTGGTCCCTACGGCGAGGACAAGTATCCCGCGCGCCTTGGGCCCTCGGACGAGTTCGAAAAGAGCGGCTATATCTTCGTCTACCAGGACGTGCGCGGACGCTGGATGAGCGAGGGCGACTTCCTTGAGATGCGGCCGCACATCGGCCAAAAGAAATCGCCACAGGATGTAGACGACGCTTCCGACACGTCCGACACAATCGACTTCCTGCTCAAACATGTCGCCAACAACAATGGCAAAGTGGGTATCTGGGGCATCTCGTATCCGGGGTTTTATACGTCGGCGTCGATTATCGATTCGCATCCGGCACTGGTGGCAGCCAGCCCGCAAGCGCCCATGACTGACCTTTTTCTTGGCGACGATGCTTATCATGGCGGGGCATTCATGCTCGCGGCCAATTTCGGCTTTTATTCTTCCTTCCGTCCGCAGAAGAACCCGACGCCTCCCAGCCCCACGGTTCCCTTCGATTTCGGGACTCCGGACAGGTACCGGTTCTACCTCGATGCGGGCAACATAGCCAATCTCGACAAGCTCTACTTGAAGGGTTCGAACTGGCTCTTCAATGACCAGTTCAAGCACGATACCTACGATGATTATTGGAAGGCGCGCGACCTGTCGCAGCACATGAAGAACGTGCACTGCGCGGTGCTCGTGGTGGGTGGCTGGTTTGATGCGGAGGATCTGACGGGACCCTACCGCACCTTCAATGCCATCAACAAATTCAATCCAGAGACGCCGACTACACTCGTCGAGGGCCCCTGGGTGCATGGCGGCTGGTCGCGAGGAGACGGCAACCACCTGGGCGATGCGCAGTTCAATTCCAATACCGCTGCGTATTTCCGAGCCAACATCCAGTTCCCATTCTTCGAGCATTATCTGAAGGGCAAGGGCGCGGCGCAAGCCAAGGCGGTTGTCTTCGAGACCGGAACCAACGTATGGCGCAGATTCGACGCCTGGCCACCCAAGACCGCCGCGCCGAAGACGCTCTATTTCCACACGGGCGGGGGGCTCCGGTTCGATCCGCCGGCTGAGAGCAAAAGCGAGGATGAGTACGTGAGCGACCCCAGCCACCCCGTGCCGTTTGTGGGCTACACCACCGACACCGTGCCGCAGCGCTACATGGTGGACGACCAACGCTTCGCGAGCTACCGGCCCGATGTGCTCGTCTACGAGACTGAGCCGCTGAAAGAGGATGTCACCATCGCCGGTCCTGTCTCGCCCCACCTCAAGGTGGCAAGTTCCGGTAGTGACTCCGATTTCGATGTGAAGCTGATCGACGTCTACCCCGAAGATTATCCCAACCCGGACAATTCGCTGGATGCCAACAAGCGCATCCTTGACGCGCCTCCACTGCACATGGGCGGCTATCAGCAGTTGCTCCGCGGCGAACCTTTCCGGGCCAAATTCCGCAATAGCTGGGAAAAGCCAGAGCCGCTGACGCCGGGCAAAGAGACCGATATCAATTTTACGATGCCCGATCTCTTCCATACCTTCCGCCGCGGTCATCGCATCATGGTTCAGGTGCAGAGTTCCTGGTTCCCGTTGACCGACCGCAATCCGCAGACTTTCACCGACATTCCCTACGCCGAGCCCGAGCAGTTTCAGAAAGCTACAGAGCAGATATTTCACCAGAAAGACGCTGCAAGCGGCGTCGAAGTACTGGTGCTGCCGCAGGATTGAGGAGGAAACGCCAGGAACGAAGCCCGAGGGTCGCAGGCTTCAGGATTCGGATTGAGGAGAGCTTGGAAGGTTGCCTCTGATGCAGTTACGTGGTGGTTCCGGAGGCAGCCCTGTTGGACCCCATGCTCCCGGAAATGGCCGGTTTGGCCGTACAATCTAGATATGGCTCCACTTCCCGCGGAGGGATGGGTGAGCGGTTGATACCGGCGGTCTTGAAAACCGTTGTGCCTGAAAGGGTACCGGGGGTTCGAATCCCTCTCCCTCCGCCATATTCCTTCCAAGGCTGTCCATAGCTGTCTAATTCCCTCCCGTTAGAATTCTCAAATTATTGAAAACATTAGAACACCATTCCAGGCTTCTCTATATCTTTCCACGCGCGTCCAAGGTTGACCGGGGGTGTATCCGGGGGTATTCTAAATTTCACTCCAAAAATGCAGCGGGGGTATCGCTAAATCGGGGGTATCGGTTCCGCGTTGAAGCCACTAAGATCGGGGGTATCGCTTCGAGCGTTAGATCATGGAGATCCATAAACTTAAGGCTGTTCAAGTGCAATCCGCCAAAGCTGGCGGCAAAGAATACCGGCTGAGCGATGGCGGCGGCCTGTATTTAGTGGTGAAGACCAGCGGTGGGAAACTATGGCGCTGGTCCTACGAGTTCAACGGCAAGGAGAAGTTGCTATCGTACGGGCCGTACCCGGCCGTCAGT
The DNA here is from genome assembly GCA_035648535.1 of Occallatibacter sp. Lineage (GTDB taxonomy): Bacteria > Acidobacteriota > Terriglobia > Terriglobales > Acidobacteriaceae > Telmatobacter. The sequence continues at coordinate 5,860 of DASRLI010000499.1, forward strand.
CTCTCCGAGGCTCGGAAACTTCACGAAGAGGCCCAGGCGTTGAAGCGGCAAGGAACTGATCCCGCGGCGGCAAAGCAGGCTAAGAAGCAAGAGGAACTGGAGGGTAAACACGAATCTTCGAAACCAACATTTGACCAGCTTACGGAGGAATGGTTTAAGACGTGGAGCAAGGGGAATAGTCAGCGATACGCCGGGACAGTGAAGACGCGACTGGAACGCGACGTTTTGCCAGCTATCGGCAATATCCCCATCGATCAATTGAAGAAAGCTGATCTCACTAAGATCATCTCGAGAATCCAGGATGACCGCGATGCAGAGGATCTTGCCCGCAGATTGCTCCAGAAGATAAAGCAGATCTTTCGCCATGCCATGGGAAAAGGCTACATAGAAAGCGACCCAGTTGCGGGTACCAAGCCGTCCGATTTTCTTCGCTCACATAAAGTAAAAAACTTCGCCCGAATCGAGCCTGCTCAGTTGCCGGAGTTGCTCAAGAAAATCGAGATCTACCGGGGCACGCCACTCACGCGGTTGGCGACGAAGCTGATGACTCTGACGTTTCTACGAACTACACCGTTGATTTTGGCGGAGTGGTCAGAGATCGATTTTGCGGAGAAGCGGTGGAAGATTCCGAAAGAGCACATGAAAGGTCAGAGTTCACCCCACATCGTTCCGCTAGCGAGTCAGACCATCCAGGTACTGGAATTGGTGCGCGCGATTTCGGACGGAAGCAGGTATCTTTTCCCCGGACAGGGGCCGAAGAACCCTACGATGAGCAATGGAACAATCCTCAAGGCTCTGGAAAGGATGGGTTATCAGAAGGTAATGACGGGCCACGGGTTCAGGGGCGTCGCATCCACAATTTTGCACGAGTGCGGTCACAATCACGAGTACATCGAAGCGCAGTTGGCGCATCAGAAACGCAACAAGGTGAGCGGTGCGTACGATTACGCGAAGTATCTTGTTCCACGAACCCAGATGATGCAGGACTGGGCTGACTTCCTTGATGAAACGCTGCGCTCGGGTGTCTATAAGCTGATTCCGCCCTCGTACAAAATTGAATACGAGAAGAGGTCTGAAGATGGTCGCAAACCTGTCGTGCAGAGAGCGCGAAGCGGTCATTCGAAGAAGGCTGTGCGACGCGAAAAAAGCCGATAGCAGTTCTCATTTTCTGACCTCTGAGAACGGACGATTATCCGGGTTCAGAGTGAAATTCCTGGAATTTCTGCCGATAAGGCACGCAGTGGCTTCAGCTCGCAACATGACAGTTCAAATGTGTTGCTCGGCTCTTGAACCTTTTGGGAATCAGCGGACGCAGGGATACTGCCGAGGCGACTTCGGGAGAATCGAACGAAATGGGAAGCGAGGCGCTTAGTTTCAAAGTCGGGCACACCTACAACCTTCATAACGGCCATGAATACTTCACGGTTGTTGCCATCTCGGCACAGTTCGCAACTCTTCAGCGAGTACCTCCGGCTGGCTGGGACGACGAGAGAATAAAGCTTTGCGGAAGGCAATTCAGACCATTTCGTCGCAAAATCAGGCACGACTTCTACAAATGCGGTGTCGACTCCGTCACTTTCGGATACAACACCGTCTTCGCAGACGAAGAGGTGCCGCGTGGGAAGCCTTTTGTGCCACGTTTGGTGCGACTAGGTGATCCCGACTGACATTTGAGCCGAGAATAAGGGCTATAACCGGCAATCACCAAAAGATCGCCATCAATGCGTGTGCCTTGTCGCGGCGATTTCGTGTTCTACGAAATCTGAAATCTGCTAGTTTGTTGCTTCGATGTGGGTTCCTTGCGAAAGGAGTCCGCGCCGGCGCACTTCTTGCACACCAGCCTGAACGCGAAATAGCGGAACGCGCAATTGCGCGGCCCGGGATGGCTGATGCCGGATCAGCATACCGAAAACATTTCACATTCCCGTTTCTGAGGACTTATCGTTGGGCAGCCCGGAGGACACTCGTACGAGCGTAGTGAACTCCATGAAGGCAGGCTGCTGAGAACAGCAGTTTTAGGTTGCTCCAGATCGGGCAGATTCTGGACCGTCTTGGGACTACGCTTTTGGTTCGCTTGGTCATCGGCATGGCCTTCCAGTCGTACCGAAAGGATGAGGCAGCCTCAATCGCACACATGTGGCGCGTTTCTCGCTTTTAATCGACCCATCACCTGTACTGGAGAGTGCCAAGTTCTCCACGCTGCTCAGGTTCGATCCCGTTTGAGCCGCAGGTTGGATAGTTCGGTGGCCAGATCGATCCAGCGATCCACGAGCATCTTCATGTTTTCGTAGTTCTTCAACTGCTTGCGGATGGCTGGCAGATCTTCCTTGCGAACGAACTTGGAGCTGCTTTTGCCCTTCCTGGTGAAGCTGACCTGGTAGTAGGGGCCATGCTTCTCTGGCGGCGTGGCTTTGCAGCGGCATCCGGGTGAACCGCATACGTTGTACTGCGTCGAAAGGCTCCCTGGCCGCAGGTCTCCCAGTGCGGCAAGATCCCGTTTCACCTTCTCGATCTGACGTTCGATTTGAGCTTCTTGTTTGGCATCCATCGAAGTGAGTATACCTCTTTGCATTCATAGCCGATAGCAGTATAATGCTACCGGCTATCAAGA
>DASRLI010000500.1:0-9460 GCA_035648535.1 Occallatibacter sp.
GGGTTGTAGTAGTTGTTGCCGGGCGCGTTGTGCCCGAAATAATAGTCCCAGTAGCGGTCTTCCACGCCGGCGCGCACATGCACCTTGCCGACGATGGCGACCTCATATCCGGCCTCATGCAGCAGGTCGGTAAAGATGGGAATGTCCGAAGGCAGCGGAAGGTGCGCGTCCTCATTGGCCAGCGCGCCGGTGGAGCGGCTGTACATCCCCGTCAGCGTGGTCGCGCGCGCCGGAGCGCACAGCGCATTGGTGCAGAACGCATTCGTAAAGCGCACGCCTTCCTTGCCGATGCGGTCGTGATGCGGCGTCTTCAGGATGGGGTGGCCGGCAATCGAAAGTGCGTCCGCGCGCTGGCCTTCGCCGAAGAAGAAGAGCAGGTTCGGCCGCTTCGGCTTCTCCGGCGTCGCGGCGAATGCGTTGCTCACCGGCGCGCTCAAAACCGTGCCCGCGACGGCCAGCGAGCCTTGCAAAAATTCACGACGAGTCGGATCGATCGAACGGTCCATGCGGTTCCCTTTCGGTTGCTGAAGCGGAAATAATGTAACCGTTCTCATTAACGGCGACGCTCACCAGCTTAGCCCTAACGCAACCGAATACTCAAATCGCCCCAGACGCACGCCTGCGATCCGCACAAGCATTTGCCGAAACGAAGGCGCTATACAAGATTGTCTGAATTGGCGACTGCCTCGCCACTTGGTCCATCGCATCCGGACACGATGCGACAGAAATATTTGGTGGGCTGAGCACAACCGAATTGTAGCTGTAAACTATTGATTTACAAGGTAATCTCGCAAACTCTATCGACGAGATGCCCCCAAAGTTGCCCCCAGTTACCTTTGTCGCCTCCCGTTGTCAGCGTTACCGGGAACCAACCCCAAAAATAAATATTCTCCGGCGGGGCTTCGCGGCGTCTTGTCGCTGGCGAGACGATTAGCGAAGTTGGCTACTATGTACGAAGAGCAGGTGTCGTCTGTGTCTGGGCTGGCGGGAGTCCAAACGTAAATGACGCCCTCCAAGCATAAGAAAGGCCAGACGACATGAGAAGGTTCCCGATTGCTCAGGTGTTCATTGATAAAAATCCGCGATTCAAGCTGAATGATCCAGCTTGGCCCACTATCCCTTCACCGTTCCTCACGAGAGGTTTAGGTGCTGCCCATCTAGTCTCTACACCTTCCCGAAAATATTCGGGCTTGGCTCGGGATTGCCAGTTAAGGTTTCCCCGACTTTGAGCAGTTCTACTCCGCCGGTTTCCCTGGCGGGCACTCAATTCCTTAAGTCCGGTGTAGTGGACCAGTTACAGAAAAACAAGAACCGAAGTAAGTCCAGCGTGAGGTGACCCAAAACCCAAAAACTAATCCAAGTTGAAGTTGAGGATTTTGTTTGTGGTGGTTCTCTGGAAGGACGAGAGGAGAGCCTTATGGGCAAGCGTGGACACAGTGAAGAGGAGATTCTGCGAGTGTTGCGGGAAGCGGAGTCTGGGGATACGGTGGTGGAGGTCTGCCGCAAGAACGGTATCAGCCAGCAGACGTTTTACTTGTGGAAGAAGAAGTACGCCGGTCTGGGATTGAACGAGCTGCGGGAGTTGCGTCAGTTGCGCGAGGAGAACGCGAAGCTGAAGCGGCTGGTGGCTGTCCTTGAGTCGAAAAAGCGAATTCCAGGCGTCGAGCCGGAACTGATCGCAGATCGCGTCAAGGAGGAATTGCGACGGCTTCTTCCGGCCGATGCCGAGCAACAGTGCAAGACCAACGTTCGCGTCGAGTATGGAAATGCAGCCGAGGCGATTCTGGACGTTGCCCGCCAGGAGTGCTCATACTTGGGCATTCTTGACTGTGTTGCCGAAGTGGTTCGGACTCGAAAGCAGCATTGTCCAGATCGGCATCGGCCAAATCGCCAAGAGTGTGGGTATTTATCTCGGCGTGCCGTTCGTGGCCGGATTCGTGACCCGATTCTTCCTCATCCGAATTAAAGGGGAAGAATAGTATCGGACACGCTTCATCCCGCGCGTCAGCCCGCTGACGCTCATCGCTCTGCTCTTCACCATTCTCATCATGTTTTCTCTCAAAGGCGACTTGATCGTACGGCTGCCGCTCGACGTGGTGAAGATCGCCGTGCCGCTGGTCATCTACTTTCTGATCATGTTCCTCGTCAGCTTCTGGATGGGAAAGCGACTGGGGGCGAACTACGCAGAATCGGCAACGCTATCTTTCACGGCCGCCGGCAACAACTTCGAGCTTGCGATCACTGTCGCCGTCGCCGTATTCGGTCTGAACTCGGGGGAGGCGTTCGTTGGCGTCGTCGGACCGCTGATTGAGGTCCCGGCGCTTATCGGCCTCGTGAATGTCGCGTTCTGGATACGAAAGCGATACTTCAGGGCGCCAAAGCACGAGTTTGAAGTGCTTCAACAGCGTTTGCTGGAATGTTGCACGTTGGCCCGGAGAGTTGGAGTATGGCATCGGATCACCAGTCATTATTCGCTGACACCAATTTGCGAGCTGAGTTCGGGAGTGAGCTGGAGACGTTTCAGGACTCGTAATCCGACCCGTTCTCGGGTATGGCATCGCTCTGCGCGAGGTTGTACACCGAGTCCTCGGAAAAGGTTTTTTCTCCAGTTCCCTATGGAACGACGTGAATCGTCTGCCTGGCTCGGATATCGTCGGAGGAAGCGCCGACGCGAATCTCCACCTCGTCCGGCTCCAGGACCCAATGCTCTCCGTCCGTGTCCCAGTACTGAAGGGACGCGGCATCCAGCGGGAGGGTGACCGTCCTTGTTTCTCCGGCCGCAATGTGAACCCGCTCGAATCCCTTCAGCTCCTGCAACGGCCGCTCCACCTTCGAATTCAGGTGCGCGGCATAAAGCTGCACCACCTCGTCTCCGGCCCGCTTGCCGGCGTTGCGGACGTCAATCCTTACGCTTAGCATGCCGTCGCGATGCAGCACTTCCGAACCAAGTCTGAGGTTCGAGTATGTAAATGTCGTGTAACTGAGGCCATATCCGAAAGCGTACAGCGGCTTCTGGCGCAGGTACATATAGGTACGCCCGTGGCGGATGTCGTAGTCCGTCATAGGAGGAAGCTGATCCATCGAAGCGACCCATGTTTCCGTCAGGCGGCCGGCGGGATTGTAATCGCCAAAGAGGACATCTGCCAGGCCGTTTCCTTCCTCCTGGCTGCCGTGCGTCATCTCCAGAATCGCTGGGGCATTGGCCTGTGACCAGGTGGTCGTATAGGGAAAGCTTGCATTGAGCACCACCACAGTGTGCGGATTCGCGGCCGTCACCGCCTTGGTAATCTGCTCCTGCTCCAGCGTGAGCGAAGTGCGGTCGTCGGCTTCGTGGCCTTCGCTGGGCAGCGCGCACTTGTGCCAGCCTGTTGCATGGCATGTAGGGTCGTTCCCGATGATCACAATCGCCACATCGGAACGCCGTGCCAGATCGACGGCCTGGCTAAGATCGGCTCCGGTGTTATACGCGACGGAGACACCTGGCCCAATGCGGTTGCGTATACCCTCAAGTGGGCTAATTGCGTAGGGAGGCAATCCTCCGTACAGGTCCAGTAACACCTTGTCAGCATCGGGGCCAATCACGGCAATCGACTTCAGTTTCGCCGCGTCCAGCGGCAGGGTTTGCCCGTCGTTCTTCAGCAGCACGATAGATTCGTCGGTGGCTTTGCGGGCCAGTGCCTTGTGCTCGGGCCAGTACCAGGGGTCGCCTTTAGCGGGATCCACATCGGAGATGCCAATTCCGGAATAGGGCACGCGATTGGCCGGATCCAGCATGCCGAGCCGGATCATTACCCGCAGCAGACCACGCAAATCCACATCGATATCCGTCTCGCTGACCAGACCCTGCTTCACTGCGTCGCTGGTGGCCTGCGTGGTCTTTTGATAGTTGTCGATGAACTCATTGACTCCGGCGTGGATCGCTCCGGCAGCTGCTTCCGCAAGCGTCTTGTAGTAGTGATGCTGCGTCACCAGCATGGTCAGCGCTCCGCCATCCGTACAGATGATGCCATTGAAGCCCCATTCTTTCATCGCCACGTTCTTCAATGCCGGTTGCACAGCCATGGGAATTCCGTTCCAGGCATTGTATGCGGTCATGAAGCCGCCGGCGTGTCCCTGCTCGATACCCATGCGGAACGGCACCGAATAGTATTCCCGGAAGAGCCGCTCATCGAAGTTCGAGGAATCGCTTAGCCTCCCATTCTCGTTGCTGTTGGCCAGAAAATGCTTCATCAGCGACGCCGAGAGCCAGTAGCGGGGATTGTCTCCCTGCAAGCCCTTTATGTAGGCCACCGCCATGGTTCCCGTCTGGTACGGATCTTCGCCATACGATTCCTCGCCGCGCCCCCAGCGCGGATCGCGGGCCAGGTCGGCATTGGGAGCGCGCACAACCAGGCCGCCGCGGAGATAGCGGCCACTGACATAGCGGGCTTCAAAGCCCTCGACGCCCGCCACTTGCCTGAGCAGAGCCGGGTCCCAGGTCTGACCCAGCCCGCGCGACTGGGCAAACTGCGTCGTGGGAATCGCCGCCTTACCGTGTCCCTGCCACCCGCCCGGCCCGCCTTGCGAGAGCCCGTGCAAACCCTCGACATGTCCTGTCCCCAGCACGCCCAGGCGTGGCACATCGGGCTTCGACATCATTCCTCTGGAGAGCGCCTCGCTGCTGAGCATGTCCACCTTTTCTTCAAGTGTCATGCGGAAAAGGAGATCGGTGATGCGCTGCTCGGTGGGGAGATCGGGGTTCTGGAAGGGGTACTGGAAATGGTAGTGGAACGATTGCTGGGCTGCGGACGGCAGTGAGCAATAGACAAGAAGGAATAGAAACAGGACAGCATTATTAATGCTGCGGCGCTTGAGGCTTGACATCAGGAAGGCGGAAAGCGTCGCGCCTGTCCCCGGCTCTGCTTCGACAGAAGAGCCGCGCCTCAGATTTTTACGGGTGGGATGGCTTCCCAGCAGCTCGGTGCTTTGCTTGTTCACTGATCCCTCTCGTATCTTTTGTGGCTTTTTGCCTGTGAATCTCCGCTCACGCCCGAGGCGCTCTTTGTATCTGCAACTCATGGACAAACCTCCGGCGATGATATCCCTGTGTTTCCTTCTCGCGATGAGTCCGGCTTCCGCGGAGGATGCTTGCAGTGCGTCTGATCCAGATTTCCATGCTTCGCCGAGCGGATGACACCGCAAAACGAGAACCGGGATAGGCCCTCGCTCTGCAGGTGGTAACTGGCAGCTCTCCTCTTCCTAGAAGATGATCTTCAAGGAAGCGAGCATAGAGCGCGGAGTGTTTTGTTGCGATGTGGGCAGGGTGCCAAATCCAGTCCAACTTGTACTGGGCGTGTAGGCAGGCGCCTTGTCGTTGTTTGTATTGGGCGCCCCCCAGTTGGGGTGGTTGGCGGCGTTCAAAGCCTCCATGCGGAATTGAGCAAACATCCCTTTGCGCCCGAGCGGGAAGTTCTTGTGAAACGCCGCGCTCCATAGCAAGAACGACGGATTGCGCAGAAATCCAATCTGAGACGGCGTCGTCACAGGTTCCCATGTGCTCCGATCTGTCCAGCAGCTCTGGTTGTTGTTGAGCCAGTGCGCACGGGTCTGGCCACCCACGGGGGCATAACTGGTGCAGCCCGGGGCGCCCCAGTTGAAGTCCGCCGTCGGAAGCCCTAGCGGGGTGCCGGTTCCCCACATGACGGTATTGTCCACAAGCCAACCATTCACGAGTGTATTCAGCAGTCTGTTTCTGTCGATATGCGGAAGCGGGTAGACCATATTGGCGGCCAGATAGTTTCTTCTGTCGAGGGGGTCGAGGCCTTTCCACAGATGGGCGTCGATGTAGCTGCCATTGTTGAGGTAGCTGTCGGTGGACATCCAGTTTGAATAGGTGTAATTGAATACGAAGTTGAGGGTCTTTACCCTGCGTTCCACCCGGGCGGCGAGAGCGTTGTAGAACGAATCTCCCGACGGAACCCGCTGCTCCGAAACGCCGTTGAAGAGTGGAAAGGCTCGCTGCAGTTCCCATGCTGGAATGGTTTTGGAAGCACCCAGCCCGGTATTTGCCGCCAGTACGCCGTAGAAGGGATTGGTGACGTTGGTATTGCACAGGGCGAGGTTTACGTAGCAGGCCTGCTGCTGCGCCGTCGTGATGACGCCCTGAGAAGTGGTTAACGGGATGCCGTGAACATTGGTGCCCAGGTATTCCACATCCAGCAGGATCCCCCATGGGACTCTGCGCTGGAAACCGACCGACCAATGCTGTGTCACGCGCAGGCGGCGGCTCGTGTTGTTGTAGCTGATGCCTTGTCCGGCGTTGGTTTCCAGGCCGGTGCTCGCTCCCGTGGGAGCAATCGCTCCGTTAGGATACGGTGTTCCGGAATTGAAATAGGGGCTGGGAGTCAGGCCGCCGTCGAGCGAAGCAACATACCCGGTGGTCTCGCTGAAACCGATATCGTCCACAGCAAGAGGCGCCCATGGGAAATAGATTCCATAGCCGCCGCGGATGACGGTATTTGGAAGGGCCTGCCAACTGAAGCCGACGCGCGGCTGCCAGTCATTCCATTGCGCTTTGAAGGGCGCACCCGGCATGCCGTTGACGCCGGCGAACTGAAGGCCTCCCAGCAGAGGCGCCTGCAGTTGCGGAGACCCAGCGAAACTGATCTGGCTCGAATAGGGATTGGTGCAGGTCAGACAGAAGCCGGCGTTGATCCGATTGTGGCGGTCCCGCGGCGACGAATTAATATCCCAGCGAATCCCGAGATTGAGCGACAGCGTCGGGAGGACTTTGAAGTCGTCCTGAGCGAAAAGCCCGAAGTAGTGCATTGTGATAAAGGTCGGTGTATTCCAGCTGACACTGCCTGAAGTCGGATCTCCGAGAAGCGTCGATGCAATCTCGTTTCCTTGACCGGTGGTGCTTGCCAGGGGGTTTCCCCGGGTAGCGGTTGCATCAAACGTGAAGGATCCGTTGGGATTTCCCAGAACGCCGGTAGGCGATGTCTGAATATCCATATACTCGGCGCCGTATTTCAGGCTGTGGCGGCCGAGCTGTTGCGTCATGCTTCCAGAAAAATCCGCGTCGGCGTGAGCAGTGCCATTCCCGGTGTTGCCAAAGAGACCGGACATGCCCGAGACCGTCATGCTGGGAACAATATTCTGATGCGGCGTGGTTGCCACCGCGGGCATGTTGAGTCCCAGCTTGCTGGCCAGGTAGTTTTGCTGGACCGCTACACCCGAAACTGACAACGAGGTGCTGTGTCCGTAGGATGCCTTGAGGTCCATCACCAGCGTCGGAGAAAAGATATGCGTCATATCGAGAATCGCATTGTAGTCCCGGCCGCTCGAGCTGCTGCTGGTAATGGCTGCATTGGGAAATCCGTTGCCTCCGGCATGATTGCCGTTATTCTGCAGCGTGAACAGCCCGTACATGCGGGTATTCTCTGAGAAGCTCTGATCCACCCGGCCGATGTACTGGTCATACGTGTAGGTGGTCGACTGCAGGACAACGTAATTGTTGATCTGGCCAGGTTCGTTCGGAGTCGGATACAGGGCAAGAATCGCCTGTCCGCTCTTGCTCATCGCGCTTGCCGGTATCTGGTCGTTAGGAAAGGGTTTCCTTGCATACTTGGTACACCCCCCGGAGGAGTTTGTGGTCGCACAGTAGGTCGACGTGGGATCGTAGATGGTGTAACCCGATCCCAGGAAATTCCCTTGTACCCAGGCTGGGAGCGGCACGGTATCCGTTGCGATCCCAGGTTGATCCTGACGGAAGCCCTCGTACGCGCCAAAAAAGAAGGTCTTATCCTTGCGGACCGGCCCGCCGAATGCGCCTCCAAAGGTATTGCGAATATTCACCGACTTCCGGATGTTCGACAGGTCGCCAATCCAGGTATTTGCATTCAGGTAGTCGTTGCCGTAGAAGTCGTAGATGTTGCCATGATAGGCATTGGTGCCGGCCTTGACGTTCGCATTGAAGGCACCGGCTCCAGTTCGCCCGTACTGCGTGTCATAGGCCATGGCGGTGGCCTGTAGCTGCTGGGTCGCATTCTGGCTGGGGACAAAGTACCAACTGCCCGAATCGCTCACCGGAGCCCCATTCATAAAGAAGGCGTTTTCATCGGTCGGCGCACCGGATACGCCGTAGTTATTTCCATTATTGCGGGGAGTAAGGTTGAAGGGCTGGGTCGCCGTGCTCCGGATTCCCTGGGTAAATGCAATGTCATCCCAGACCATCTGGCCAGTCGAGGGCATGTTTTCGACCCTCGTCTGATCCACCACGCCCCCGGTTGACGCTGATATGGTATCGAGATCGACGGACCCGGCGGTTACAGTAATCTGCTGGTCTACACCACCCGGCTTAAGCACCGCATTCATTCCCAACTGCTGCCCCGAATCCAGAACCACCTTGTTGTAGATCATGGTCTGGAAATTCTTGGCCGTGACCGTAACCGTGTACTGGCCAGGCAGCAGATACAGCAGGGAATACTCGCCCCGATTGCCAGACTTGGTGGAATACGTCACCTGTGTCTCCTCGCTAACCGCCTTGAGGGTGGCGCCGGGAATCACAGCTCCTGTGGAGTCTGCCACTTGGCCCGTGATGGATGCGCGGAACTCCTGGGCAAACGCACGGCTTGCATTCAGGATTGTCAAAAGAAGCCCCAAAACGCAAAGATTGCGCCTTACGCTCCAGAACCCCAATCCCTTTCCAATTCGAATCGTCTCAACCATGTCACCAATCTCCCTTTTTGAATGAGTACTCATGCGAGGCCCTGATCTGTCGACCAACCTTTACTACGACCGGGAAATCTGCTGAATACAGGCACTTCATTAGGCTGGATTCAGCAAGTTCGTCAGATATAAGACAACGTTGTCATCATGGCTCGAGAAACAAAACATCAAATGCCTCCGACCCCCGCAGGCGGCCTTCCCGCAAGCCTCCTACGCTACGAGGTGGGACTCTACGCCCCCTATTACAACGTTGTCAAGAGCATTTGCGAAAGGATATCCGGCCGCCCGCTCCCCAACCTACGGTAGCTGATACCCCTCCTTGCTGCTGTTGCCCGGCTTTCTCCGTGCCATCGCTCCTACCCTTCATACTCAGACATACCTCTCCCCTGGCCCGCACATCGGGGCCCAGACCAGGGCTGGGTTGCCGGAGGTGGTCCTCTGCGACCGAGCCCTGCTAAGACCGTTCCAGGTTTAGCCGCCGACATGCCTCATTTCACCGCTGGCATCCACAGGACTCGCGTAACACCAGGCGCGTGGGGAGAACGACCGAGCGAGGGCTCGTCTCCGTCCCACTGTTCAACCGCTCGAAGAGCAGGCGGATGGCTTCGGCGCCCAGCCTCTCTGACGGCTGCGCAACCACCGATAGCGCCGGCGTCAGCATGTCCGCCAGATCGAAATCGTCAAAAGACAGAAACAGAGTATCGCGACCCACTTTCCTGCCCAGGGCGCGCAGCGCGTGCAGAGTCAGCAC
>DASRLI010000501.1:0-17531 GCA_035648535.1 Occallatibacter sp.
GGCCACAACATTACCGCCGCCAATACGCAGTGGCTTATTACGCACGCCCACCGTGTAAGGCGTGGAAACGAACTCACCGTAGGTAATAAGCCCCAACTGGTGGGCGTGCGTAATAAGCCACTGCGTATTGGCGGCGGTAATGTTGTGGCCCAGCAAGACAACGCGCGTCCCGAGCCGGGCTGTGTCACTCAGTTGCTGGCCGCTGTCTTCAAGACTCAGTTCGACGCGGTGGGTGCCCTCTTTGAGTTTGCCGAGCCACGCCGGCTGCTTGGCAAGCAGGCTCCAATTGTCGGTGGAGCCCACCGAGTCAATTGGATAGAGATGTGGCCGGGGATTGGCGGAGAAATCGACGAGACCGTGCTCGTGGTCGCTGCGGGCCACCACAGTGGTGACGCCCAGGTAGAGATGGGCATTGGCCTGGCCCTGGGAGTTTATGCCGGCGTAGCCGTCCACCAGGCCAGGGATGATGAATTTTCCGGTGCAATCGATAACCCGGGCGCCTTTGGGAATGGCAACCGCTCCCGAAGCGCCGACCTCGCTGATACGGCCGTCGCGGACGATGACCACGGCATTCTGCAGGTCGCGAGCCGAGTGGCCCCAGTCCGTGACGTCGATCAGTGTGCCGCCCGTCAAAACCAGGGGAACGGAAGCCGTTGCACTGGCAGGGAGCTGAGGCCCAGGTTTCGGCAAGGCTACCCCGGCAGCCAGGACCAAACCCATCCACAGCGCACAGTGACGATACAGTCGCATACGAAAGAGGGCCTGTTCAGGATTGTCGCACAGCGATTTGGGAGAGTTCGCGAAACAGCCTGCCGTTCCGGGACGATGGGTTTTTATGTCATTCTCGATTCAAGCTTGTTCAGCTGGCCACCAAAGTAGGCCGTCTGCGCCCCGCAAGCAGCGGCAGCACCTGGGCCAGCGCCGCATCTGCGCTGATGCCGTACTTCGCGCGCAGATCGTCCACTTTGCCGTGCTCTATGAATTGATCGGGCCAGCCAATGCGGACCACCGGAACCGTGCTGCCCATCTCTTCCAATGCCTCAACAACAGCCGACCCAAAGCCGCCCATCTGCACGTGATCTTCAAACGTGACGAAGGCAGCCACGCGGCGGGAATACTGTTCGAGCATCTCGCGATCGATAGGTTTGACAAACCGCGGATTCACAACCGCGGTGGAGTAACCCTCGCGCTCCAGCCGGACTGCCAGATCGCGCGCCAACGCGGTCATCGGTCCCAGGCCCAGAATCGCAACATCAGAGCCGTCCTGAAGTATCTCTGCCTTGCCGATAGCAAGTACCTGCGGCTCAGCCTTGCGCGTCACGCCGACCACTATGCCGCGCGGATAGCGAATCGCGCTGGGGCCCGGAATCTCGAGCGCCGTCTTCATCATGTCGGCCAGCTCGTCCTCGTCCTTGGGAGACATCAGCACCATCTCCGGAATGGAGCGCAGATAGCCAATGTCGAACAACCCGTGATGCGTGGGCCCGTCATCGCCGGAGAGCCCGGCGCGATCCATGCAGAACAGCACCGGCAGCTTTTGCAGGCAGACGTCGTGAACGATCTGATCGAATGCACGTTGCAGGAATGTGGAGTAGATGGCGCACACCGGCCGGAACCCGCGTGTTGCCATGCCGGCGGCAAACAAAACCGCGTGCTCCTCGGCAATGCCTACATCAAAATAGCGCGTGGGGTGGTGAGGCCGGAAGAGATCGAGGCCCGTGCCGTTGGGCATGGCCGCGGTGATGGCCACAATGCGCTCGTCTTTTGTGGCCATATCGGAAAGCGTGTTGGCGAAGACCTCGGAATATGTGGGCAAGCCGGCAGGCTTCGTAAGGCCGGTCTCGGGATCGTAGGGTCCCAGGCCGTGAAACTTCTTCTGGCCATCGAGCGCGGGCTGAAAGCCGCGGCCCTTTTGCGTCAGCACGTGCAGAAGCACCGGATGATCGGCGGCCTTGAGAAACTTGAAGGTCTCGATCAGCAGTGGCAGGTTGTGTCCGTCGATGGGGCCAAAATACTCCAGGCCGAACTCTTCAAACAAAATGGATGGCCAAAGAATGCTCTTGGCGGCCTCTTCTGCACGGCGTACCACCTTGATGGCCGTCTTGCCGCCGAAACGCTCGATCAGGCGAGTGGCTGTCTTGTGCAGATGCTGGTAGTGCTCGTTGGTCACGATCCTGTGGAAGTAGCGGGCAACGGCGCCCACGTTGCGATCGATGGACCACTCGTTGTCGTTGAGCACAACGATCAGGCGCTTGGTCTGCTCAGCGATGTTGTTCATCGCCTCGAACGTAATGCCATTGGTAAATGCGGCGTCGCCGGCCACGGCGATCACGTGTTCCGTGCCGCCCGCCAGGTCGCGGGCCACAGCCATGCCCAGGGCTGCGGAAAGCGCGGTGCCTGCGTGTCCTGCGCCGAAGCAATCGTGCTCGCTCTCGGTGCGCAGCATGAAGCCGTTGAGTCCACCCGGTTGGCGGATAGTAGCAAAGCGGTCGCGCCGGCCAGTGAGAATTTTGTGCACATAAGCCTGATGGCTCACGTCGAACATGATTTTGTCTTCGGGAGTGTTAAAGACAGCGTGCAGCGCCATCGTCAGCTCCACCACGCCCAGGTTCGGGCCCAGGTGGCCGCCGGTCTTTGACAGTGTTTGAATCAGGAATTCGCGGATCTCCTCCGCCAGTTCGGCCATCTGCGCTTCGTTCAGGCGCTTCAAGTCGGAGGGGGATTGGATCGATTCCAACAATGTTCCCATGTACTTCCTTCTCCCAGGACAACGCCGGGCCTCCAGGGGAGAGGCCCCTGCGGCGGAAAAAGAGCTTCCCGGGCACGGGTGCTTCAAACTTGTTTCGCCAACCATTAGTATACCTTCGCCCAGTATTGGGCCGGTGTTCGTTTAGACGGCCGGCAGGGCAATCGCATGAATCCATTTTGTTAACCAGGCCGATTACGATCTCTATCGCGCCGGAGGCGCAGCGGTCGTTAGCCCCGCGCTTTAGCGTGGGGAATGCGGTCAACAATAGCCATTCAGCCCCGGAGGGGCGATGCAAACCCCGATTGTCGCTCCGTCTCTTTTGTTCATGCGATTGCCCTGGACGGCCGGCTGCGGGCGAGGTTTGGCGCGGCAAACGCTGCTGTCAACTGTTCAACCGGTTCAGCCGGCTGGACATAGTGGGCAGTTTCCCCGCTGAATGAGGACTTTTGCCCCTCGCTCCTCGCCCCGGATTTGCGGAGCAGAAAAACAAGTGAAATTGAGCACAGGGCCAGGACTGCCAGGTCCTCGTAGACATCTTTGAATGCCAGCAGATAGGCCTGTTGCTGCAGAATGCGATACATAGCTGCCATGGCCTGGGTCGTCCCATTCCCCAGCGAAAAATGGTGGACGTTGAGGTATCCCTTCAGGCTGGCCAGCGCCTGACGCAAACCCAGGCTGTCCGCGGTAAGGTGCTCACCCAACATGGTCTGATGCACCTGGCTTCGCCGCGCAAGCAGTGTACTGACCCACGAAATGCCCACGCTGCCGCCCACGTTGCGCATCAGGTTCATCGTGCCGGTGGCAGAGCCAATTTGATCGCGACGCAGAGGCTTCGTCCCGATCATATTGGCGGGAACAAAAAGGAATCCGATCGCCGTTCCAGCCAGAATCTGCGGCCAGAAAACGGTCCACGGACTGGTCTCGAGAGAAACTCTCGACAAGCGAAACGCCGCAAATGCAAAAACCAGAAAGCCGAGGACGAGGATGGCGCGGACGTCGATCTTCCTCACCATCAACCCCACCAAAACCATCGACATCGCCGCGCCAAGACCCAGCGGCGACGTTGCGATGCCCGCCGCCACCGACGAGTATCCCAGCAGCAATTGCAGAAATTGCGGCGTCAGCAGCCCGACACTATAGGTCAGCAGGCTCATAAGAAAAATCAGCAGAGTCCCCACTGCGAACGCGCGTACCTTGAACAGGCGCAGATCGACCATCGGTTTGTCGGCTTTCAACTCGCGCCACACGAACACCACAAACCCGGACACTGCGAGCACCAGCATGGCTCGAATGAATCGGGAGCCGAGCCAGTCATCTTCCTGCCCTTTGTCGAGGAAGATTTCCTGGCAACCAAGCCACAGCGACAACGCCACCAACCCAATCGAATCCAAAGGGCCGGGATCGGAGTTGCGCACCCAGGGTGGGTCTTCAACGGTCTGCTGGATCGCCCACATGGCGAGGAGGCCAAACGGAATATTGATGTAGAAGATCCACCGCCACGAATAGCTGTCAGTCAGCCAACCACCCAAAACCGGACCGACCACCGGCGCAACCACCACTCCAAGACCGAAGACCGCCTGCGCAATGCCCTGCTTGCGGGCCGGAAAACTCTCCATCAGAATGGCCTGCGAGATGGGCGCCAGTGCTCCGCCGCCAATGCCCTGCACCACCCGCATCACCAGCAGCATCGGCAGATTCACTGAAAGGCCGCATAAAAGAGACGACACCGTAAACAGAAAAATGCAAAAAAGCAAAAATCGCTTGCGTTGAAATCGGTTGCCCAGCCAGGCCGTCAGCGGCAACACCACGGCATTCGAAATCAGGTAGGAAGTCAGCACCCAAGTGGATTGCGAATACGAAGCAGACATGCTGCCGGCAATGTGATTCAGAGCCACATTGGCAATCGTCGTATCCAGCACTTCCATGAAGGTGGGCAGGATGACTGCCAGGGCAATCAGCCAGGGGTTCACTGCCGGTTGCCAATGCTCGTGTTCAAAGTCGCCGGAATAGCTGGCGATTTCCATCGGACTCGCCTATCTTTTGAGTTCCCGCGCCGGATGAAGACGAAGGAAATCCTCGACCGCTTTTTTGACGCCCGCATGCAGCGCGCGTTCGCTCATGCGGCAATCCGGGTTGAGCATTGCGTTCAGTACGAAATCCCCGAGCACGAACGAGACGAATTGCGCCGCGGACTTTCTGTAGCCCGGGCCGCCGATCCGGCGCGATTGCAGGTATTCAGCAAGCAGCCCCTGGCCGCGTTCCATGCACTCCCGCCAAAGTTGCCGCGCGAGGTCGGGAAAATTGTGGGCTTCGGCAACAACAATGCGATAAAGTGCCAGAAACTCCGGCGCGCTGAACATCTTCATCACCATGTGGCCGATCTCGGTGAGCGCCTGCCGCGGAATCTTCCCCGACTCGATGTAATACGCATGCTGTGCAAACAACTGCTCAGTATGTGCGCTGATCACGCCGACAAAAAGATCGGCCTTGGTGGGAAAAAGCGCATAGAGTGTCTGCTTTGAAGTTCGCGCGCGGCGCGCAATTTCACTGGTGCCGGCGCGACGGAATCCATTCTCCAGAAATACTTTTGTCGTCGCGTCCAAAATACGTTTGCGCTCGGCGTTATCCAGCGGGGGCCGGCCGCGCGTCTGCGCCGCCCGCCCGGATGCCGAACTATGCCTGGTCCTGACAGTCATGCTTTTGTGTACCATCCAGTACAGTTATTCTGATGAAATTATATGCACGGGCGCTTCTCGGCCGCAAATGACGCCGGACGCTCACAAAACCTTTTCCCCTTTCAACGGGCGGCATTTGAGGCGGAGTTTTGAAACGGGCTATACTTGGGCGGCGATCGAACGGGGCGGTGTGGGATGAGCAGAATCATTTTTCTGCTGGTGTTGACGGTGGGCATCGCATCGCCCGCATCAGCGGCAAAGCGCGTCAGCATTGACCAATTCGAGCAGTTGTTGGCCGCGGCCCACGGGCAGTCCGATCGCAAAGTGGCCGGCCAGATCGCCGACCTGGAGTTGACAGAGCGGGCCAACTCCGTCCGGCTGGCGCGGTGGGAGACGGATTTTCCCGGACACCACTGCCGCGAGGCGCTCACCGAGTTGGCCGATGCATCTGCTTTCCTCGAACTTCCCGCGGCTGATATGCCAACCTTTTCGCAACCCGACCGGGAAACTCAGAAAACAATGTTGGCGAAAGCGATCGACTATGTGAACAAGACATTCTCCAGGCTGCCAAATTTTTATGCGACGCGAAAGACCCAACACTTTGAAGACACTCCGCCCCACCAGACGCTCGGCGGTCTCAACATGCCCGCCACCGGCCGGGGAGCCCGCTCCGGCGGCATTCCGAACGTCTCATCCGAATTGTCCCAGTACGAACCGATGCACAGTTCGGGCAAGTCGAGCGAATCTGTCGGCTACCGCGATGGCTACGAAATCAGGAATTCCCAGAAAATCGATCGCAGCAGCCTGAGTCAGCCGGTGCAGGGGCTCACCACCGCAGGGGAGTTTGGCCCCATTCTCTCCGTCGTGCTTCAAGACTCCGTGCGAGGCAAGAGAACCTGGGGCTTTTGGGAGCAGGGCGCCGGCAGCGTTGAAGCTGTCTTTCGCTACACAGTGCCTGCGGGCATAGGGAGTTACATGGTGGCGCTTCCACGCGGCAAGCGGACTGAGCAGATCTTTCCCGCCTACCATGGCGAGATTGCAGTCGATCCAGCGAGTGGTGACATTCTCCGCATCACCGTGGTTGCGGACTTCGCGCCTCCCAATGAAGAGGTGATGACGGCAATCCTCGTGGAATACGCCGCCACCTCGATCGGTGGAACTTCGTATATCTGTCCCATCAGGAGTGTCGCTCTTTCAAAAATGCCGGGCGACACCGGTGACGATGGAAAGCAAGCCCAGTCCTCGCTCGTGCAGACGCAGTTGAACGACGTTGCCTTCACCGACTACCACCTGTTCCGCACCGAGTCCCGCATTCTGACTGGAAGCAGCGCCATCGGTGCGGAAACACCCGCCGGCCCAGCACCTGCCGAACCAACGAAAAAATAAGCGAACACCTTCAATCGCCGCACACGGCCGAGTGCTCCTGCGACTCTTGATTGCTATGGTTTCTTGAGCGGCACCCGCACCAGGATTGAATTGTCCACGCGCACAATGAGCCTGGAATATTTCTCCTTGCCCGCATTCCGCATGGCTTGGTACTTTGCGCTGACCTGATTCACCTGATCGATCGGCTCCACGTCAACTCGCAATTGTGCCTTTGGATCCTTCGGCACGTCGAAGCTTACGCGGATGTCGGGCTGCCCGTCGCCGTCGATGTCTACAACGTCTGATACGTGCGCCGGCAAAGCGTTCACGGGACTCCAATCCAATTGCACGAACGGTTTTTCGGTCTGCAGCATGTGCGGATAGACAGCCCGATGAACGGCGATGGAATAAGCGCCGTGCTCGAATATGCGTACCTTCGGTCCGCCCGAGTACATCTCATCCACGTGCAGTCTCAGGGCGACAATCCCCTTTGCAAACATGCCCATGAGCAGGAATGGCGTCAGCAATGCCGCAAGCACTGTAAGTCCCGCCGCAGTGTAGCCGAGTTTCGCCCTCAGTTTCATAAATTCCCCTTAAGCGAAATAGTGCAATATGGTTGAAATCCCCTGGGCGATAATGCTGCCGCCAAACATTACCGCCATGGCCCAGGCGCCATAGAGAAACAGGAGCCGTGCGCGTTCCGGCTTCCATGCCACCTCGGTTCCCTTGATGTGCCAGACGACTGCCTGGCGCGGACACACATCTACGCACGCTCCGCACTTCATGCACGACATCAGTGCCTCGCCCTTCGCAACCGATTCCTTCGACAGCGAGAGGTTCGGGCACGCATTCTGGCAAAGCACGCAGGGCTTGCAGCGCGTCTGGTCGATCTTCACTTCAAAAATACTGATCTTGTTAAAGATGGATTGGAACGCGCCGAACGGGCAAAACCACGAGCATTGCGTTCGCTTTTTTGTCAGCAACGGCAGCACGATCACCAGGGCCCCAAACAGCACGATGAAGATTCCGTTCTGTATCAGGCCCACCGTGTTTCGTGCGGCAACGTATTCTGAAACTGCCTTGAAGGGGCAGAGCCAATTGCAGTAGGCCGGTTCAAACAAGGCCAGCGACAGCAATACCATTGCCAGCAGAACCGCCCATGGGCCATAGCGCCAGCGCGGATCCAGCTTGCGAATCTTCGGGCGTTTCGGAATCGCAGCCATCCCTTCTTCAATGCCACCGAAGAAGCAGGCATAACTGCACCAGCCTTTGCCGACCACAAGCGTGATGGCCAGCCAGAGACCCACCATTTCCGCAATGCCGTGGCCGGACATGCCTCCGCCCGGCACGATGGAACCGGGGAATACAACCGTCCGTGTAAGCGCTGCCGGCAAAATGAGCAGCGGAATGGGCATGAAGCAGAATGGAGTGCGCCCGGCAATCATCTCTTCAATCGGAATGCCCATGCTGCCGCGCATCACCATCACGTTATGGATGAAGCCGATCGGAAACAGGAGTCCCACCGACACGAAGAACCAGCGCCGCCACCGATAAGTAGTCCCAGTCCGCATCATCGTAAAGAACATCGCAATCATGAAAATTGCGGTGATCGCTCCAGCAAGCCGCGACGCTAAATCCGTGTTCGCACCGGGGTGAAAGAACATGAGCAGCGACCAAAGAGCGATCGGCAAGGTCAGCAGAATAGACCGGGCGAAATTTCGAGGCGTCGGGCGGACGAGTCTGCGCGCCTGAATGTCAGTAGCCATTTGCTTTTCTCCCCAACAGCAGGCCGGCTCCCATCAGGAGGTAATAGACGGCAATCAGAACCATCGCCATCCGCGCGACTGTAATCACGGCCTGGTTGCGCACGATGCAGCCCATGCCGGCAAGGGGCACAAACCAGATCGAAGTTCCAACAAAAAAGCAGGCAAAAAAGAGAAGAGCCGCCACCACGCTGCCCAGTTGAGACGCCCTGATGCCGGCAGCCACAAATGGAGGGCAAAGACTGAGCCCGGTCAGCAGACCCAATGCGGCCGCTCCAACGGCTCCACTGTTTTTCTTTGCGCCAATCTCCACCAGCTTCGAATCCCCACACGAGTGGCCGCAGATTTGCCGCGCGGAATACGCATACCAAAGCAGCACGCAGGCGAGTGAAACATCCACAGCGCCCATCAGCATCAGGCGCGGCCCGGGCAGCAGCGATGCAAGCTTGCCAAGCTCCCACGCCACGGCGCCAAACAGCAGGTAGCCCAGCAGGCGCGCACCCAGAAAGGCGGAGAGATAGCGGACGTGGGGCCGCAACCCCGCTCGCTCCGCAAGCAATGCGGGAACCAGAACGGGACCACACGCGGCAATACATGCAGGCCCGGACGCCAGTCCCAGGACTAGCGCCTCACCGAACAGGACCGGCGCAACCATGCGCGCAATTTAGTCCCGCTCGATCTGTCCGGTCTGTGACGAGTGACACGAGGTCAAGCGGTGTGCTCTGCCGGCGGTTTGCGCAATTCCGATGGCTGGCGTTTGCGCCCACGCCAACCCAGGGTTGTACGATGGGCCCATAGCGCTTTTTGCTCTAGAGGGAGGGCTGGGAACGTGACTGGAAGATGGAGAGTGAGTCTTTGCGGAGTGGTGGTGGCCGGCATGATTGCGGCTGTGGCTCCCCGGGCCGCTTTTGGCCAGTTGCCGGAACCGGGAGCGCGCCCGGATGTGCCTAACCCGCTCACCGATACCACGGTAAAACCGGGCAAGGTGCTGCTCTTCGAACTGGAGGCCAGCTTTGCCAAAGACGTGGCCGCACGCGGCGGCGCAGCGTTTGCGGATTGGTTTGCCGGGGATGGTGTCGCGCTGGGCAACGCCGCAGCGCCGCTCATCGGTAATGTCGCCATCGCCAAGTCAGCCACATGGTCGCCAAAAGACTACCAACTAACCTGGACCCCAACGGACGCGATAATGGGCCCTTCAGGCGATATGGGATATACCTGGGGCCACTTTGAAGGCCACAGCAAGGACGCCAACGGAAATGCCGTGAACACCAGCGGGCGCTATATCACCATGTGGCGCAGAGAGCCAGACGGAAAATGGAAGGTGGTTCTGGACGCAGGCTCGAACGAGCCGGCCGGAGCAGGCGACTGCTGCAAGCTCCCCACCGGCAATTGAGAGCAAAATCCACCGGGCGGCAGGTCAAGGCTGGCGGATTGCGGCTTTCGCCTTCAACCGGGTTCCTGGCACAGGAACACAACAAAATCAATGCCGGCCCCAGCCATTGAGGTAAGCTCGTTCGTAAGCTTTCTTCAGAATCAGCCACAATTTCACAACCTGCAGAGCTGCCCATTTCCAGACTCTCCGGCCTTTCTACCCAATTGCGGCCGGGTAATGAGCCCGAACACGTGCCCTTGGTAACATGCAACTGAAACGACGCTCCAGAAATCCAATTACTTGTGGGCCATCACGTTTTCCACAGAATTGGCCTGTTTGGGTGAGTGTCAAATTTTGTTCATTCCTCGATACTTAGCTCGAGAGCATACAACCGATGTCTGCCATGTCAGGCTCAAGAGTTTTCGAGAGCCAGGAAGCATTACTGCATCCTGAGTTCAACATCTTCGACCGCAATCCGGACCCGGCTCTCGATGAGCTCACAGAGCTGGCAGCGGTGTTGTGCGGTGCAGACTATGGATACATAGCGTGGATGGACTTCAACCGGCTATGGTTCAAAGCCCGGTTTGGCTTCAAGGGAGTGGAGCAGTCGCGCACCACCACGGCATGCCAGTGGATGCTGGAAAAGGGCGAGCCGCTGCTGATTGCGAATGCGGCAGAAGACCGGCGGTTCCTTCCTCAGGGAATTCCTCTTGTGGGTGCAAAGCCTTGCCTCTCCTACGCCGGAACGCCCCTGATCACCAGCGCCCAGCAGGTAGTGGGATCGCTTGCGGTGCTGTCGATAAAGCCCGATCAGTTCAAATCGGAACACCTCACGCTCCTCGAGATTCTGGGCCGCCAGGCAGTCACGCGGCTTGAGCTTTACAGCCGCATCCGGTTGCAGGAGCAAGCGCAGCGGTCGCGCCAGCGGACGGAACGCGCGCTGGCGGTCGAAAGATGCTTTGTAGCTGTGACTCTGGATTCGATTCCAGCATTGGTGGCAGTGCTAGACACGGCCGGGCGCCTGGTGCGGATGAATCAGCCCTGCGCGCAGTTGACCGGACTGAGCCTTGCGGACACCGTGGGCCGCCCTTTTGTTGACGAAGTAATCGAACAAGAGCAACGCGATTGGGCAATGGGAAAGCTGCGCGGCGCCGTAGCCGGACAGGAATCTGGCCCCCACGAAACGGTCTGGCTCATTGGCGGGGATGCCGCCGCGGCAGAACGCAAAACACGACTCGTGA
Organism: Occallatibacter sp.; assembly: GCA_035648535.1. Classification (GTDB taxonomy): domain Bacteria; phylum Acidobacteriota; class Terriglobia; order Terriglobales; family Acidobacteriaceae; genus Telmatobacter. The sequence continues at coordinate 11,166 of DASRLI010000501.1, forward strand.
GTTGGACGCTGCGGCCACTGAAGGGACCGAACGGCGAAATTCAATATGTAATCGTCAGCGGCCAGGATGTAACCGAGCAGCGCCAAATGGAGAAGGCTCTGCTGTCCAGTGAAACCCGCTACCGCGAGGTCGTCGAGAACTCACTGGGCTTTGTCTTCACGTGCTCGATGGAAGGCCGCCTCACCTCGTTGAACGCATTCACCGCGGAGACGCTGGGTTACCGCGCCGAGGCACTCACTGGCCGCTCGGTAACAGAACTGATGGACTCGGCCGGAACCGCGGCGTTTCAGGATTGCATGCGGACTCTGCAAACCGAGGAAGAATGGCAAGGCGCCTTGCCGCTGCGCCGCAGCGACGGAGTCTACCGCCGCATCGCTTTCCGCAGCCGGCGCATGAAGTTGCCCGGCGAGCGCCCGTTTGTGCTCAACCACGGCATGGACGTGACCGAGCAATACGAGGCCGAGGAAGCGCTGCACATGGCCACGCGCCAGCGCGAACTGATCCTGGAGTCGGTGGACGACGGCATTTACGGCATCGACCTCGACGGCAAGCTCACCTTCATCAACGAAGCCGGCGCAAAGGCACTTGGCTACGAGCCTGAAGAGTTGGCCGGCCGCGACGTGCACGAAGCAATCCACCACAGCCACGCTGACGGCACGCCCTACTCCAAATCCACCAGCCCAATTCTGCAGGCGCTGCGCAGGTCAGAGCCCATCCGCATGCGCGACGAAGTCTTCTGGCGCCACGATGGCACCGCGATTCCAGTGGAGTACAGCGCCAACCCGCTCATGGACGCTGGCCAGATCTCGGGCATGGTCATCGCCTTCCAGGATGTTTCAGAACGGCGGCGTCTTGAGAAGATGAAGGACGAATTCATCTCCACCGTAAGCCACGAATTGCGAACGCCGCTTACTTCGCTGCGCGCATCGCTCGGCCTGATCGCGTCGGGCTCGCTGGACAAGCGCCCGGAGAAGCAGCGACAGATGATCGAGATGGCAATCGGAAACAGCGACCGGCTCATTCGCCTGGTCAACGACATCCTTGACTTCGACAGCGTGGAGAAAGGGCGGCTGCCCCTGCACCGACAGCCCATAGAAGCGATCGACATGTTGCGCCGAGCGGCAGACGTTGCCCACGATACATCCGCGCAAGCGCGCATCACCATTCGCATTGAAGCCGCCGCGGCCACGGTCTTTGCGGACATGGATCGCGTTTTGCAGGTGCTTAACGAACTGGTCACCAACGCCATCAAGTTCTCCGGCCAGGACACGACCATCCGGCTGTCCGCGAAGCCTTGTACCGTCACTACCTCGACAGGCAATCTCCTTGCCACTGGCGAGGTCTGCTTCATCGTTGAAGACCAGGGACGAGGCATTGCGCCGGAAAAACTAGGGCGGATCTTCGAGCGCTTCCAGCAGGGCGACGCGTCGGATTCGCGCGCGCTGGGCGGCACAGGCCTCGGCCTTGCGCTGGTCCGCAGCATCGTGGAGCAGCACGGCGGACGCATCTGGGCCGAAAGCACGCCCGGCCAGGGCAGCCGATTCCACTTCACGCTGCCGGCAGCGGCGGGAACTGAGGCGCGCTAGGGGGATTGAGTTCAGCCGGTACGATGGGCCCTCCTGCAGCAAGCTCCTATCCCGATAAATCGCCGATAATGCTACTCATGTGTGGATTGGATCGGGTGCAATCCGGTGACGGAGCGGTCCCCGTGTCGTGAGACAATGCCATCGACGGCCTTCCCCTTGTTGACGCTCCCGGCCGCCGGAAAAAACCAAGCATGGCTTTATCCACGCGCGCAGTGAATTTTCTTTTCGGACGCCCCCTGGCCACCAGCGAGGAGCGGGCCGAGCACATCGGTCCCATCGCCGGCATTCCCATCTTTGGCCTCGACGCTCTGAGTTCCGCCGCGTACGGGCCGGAGGCGGCGCTGACGCTGCTGATTCCGCTCGGCCTCGTGGGCGTCCACTATATCGTTCCGGTAAGCGCGGCCATCGTTGTGCTGTTGGTCATCGTCTTCTTCAGCTATCGCCAGACGATCGAAGCTTATCCCCAGGGCGGCGGCTCCTATACCGTGGCCAGCCAGAACCTGGGCGAGGGCGCGGCGCTGCTGGCCGCTGCGGCGCTGATGATCGACTACATTCTCACTGCTGCCGTCGGCATCTCGGCCGGCGTGGGCGCGCTCATCTCCGCAGTGCCCAGCCTGCAACCGCACACATTGCAACTGTGCCTGGCCGTACTGCTGATTCTCACCATCGTGAATATGCGCGGCGTGCATGACACCGGCGCGGTGTTCATGATCCCCACATATCTGTTTACGGGCACGCTGTTGATCGTCATCGCGGTAGGCACATGGCACGTGTTCGCCGCCTCGGGACATCCGCAGCCCGTGACACCGCTGCCCCCAATGCCCGCAGCGACCGTTGCCGTGAGTTGGTGGCTGCTGCTCAAAGTCTTCTCTTCCGGCTGCACGGCAATGACCGGCGTTGAGGCGGTCAGCAACGGCGTCATGGCTTTCCGCGACGACACGCGCAAAAACGCAAAGACCACGCTGACCATCATCATTGTTCTGCTGACAGTGCTGTTGGCCGGCATTGCGCTGCTTTGCCGCTCCTATCACATTGCCGCCACGACGCCGGACGCGCCCGGCTACGAGAGTGTGCTCTCCATGCTCACGCGCGCGGTAATGGGCCACGGCTGGTTTTACTACCTCACCATCGGCTCCGTGCTTCTGGTGTTGGCTCTCTCGGCCAATACGGCTTTCGCCGATTTCCCCCGCCTCACTCGCGCCATCGCCCTCGACAACTACATGCCCCACGTCTTCCTGCTGCGCGGTCGGCGCCTGCTCTACTCCTGGGGAATTTATGTCCTTGTCGCGCTGACTGCATTGCTGCTCATCGTATTTCGCGGCGTTACCGACCGGCTCATTCCGCTCTATGCCATTGGCGCATTCATGGCCTTCACGCTATCGCAGGCCGGCATGGTCGTGCACTGGAAGCGCAACCATGGGCCGCGGCTGCGCATCTTTGTAAACGGGCTGGGCGCCGTGGCCACGGGCATCACCACCGTGGTGGTGCTGGTCACCAAGTTCGCCGAGGGCGCGTGGATTACCGCGCTGCTGGTCGTCCTCATGATCCTGATGATGCACGCCGTCAACCGCCACTACGTCGACGTAACCCGCGAGACCGCGCTCGATCGGCCGATCGTTTCCGCCGAGATCACCGAGCCCATCGTGGTGCTGCCCATCGACCGCTGGAGCCGCATCACGGAGAAGGCGGTCTGCTTCGCGCTCTCCATGTCCAGCGACATCCGCTGCATTCACGTGCTCCTGACTGATGAGACCGACGAATTCTGCGACGAATGGGAACAGAAGATTGCCGCACCGCTGCGTGCGACCGGCAAACCCGTTCCGCGCCTGGTTACCATCAGGTCGCCGTATCGGTACATCCTGCAGCCGGTGGTGGATTATGTGTTGTCCGTGGAGAGCGAAACCGACTTCAAAAAAGTTTGCGTGATAGTACCGGAACTGGTAGTGCGCCACTGGTGGGATAACCTGCTCCACAACCGCCGCGCCGATTTGCTCAAAGTCATGCTCCTGATGCGCGGCAACCGCCGCATCATCGTCATCAACATTCCCTGGTATCTCGAACGCGATTGACCCGGACTCGCGCATGCCGTCCTGTCAATTCAGCCAAAATGCCCCGTGCCCCATCCTTTCGCCTTGTTCCTGGCGAAAGGGTGGGATAGCACAAACCTTGACCCGCGGACCTTTCCTGTTCACTGTTCACTGTCCCCTACCCTACCCCCTCCGCGCCGCCTGCCGCCGCGCCGCAGCCAATATCTCCGGCAACCGTTTTTGCCGATACGCGAAGGAGCGCGCCAACTGCCTCCGCACCATCGCTCCAGCAATCCGCCCAAGCACCCCGTACGGCAATTCGAACTCGACTGCATCGCTCACCAGTGTCCCCTCCTGTCCGTCCCGGATCTCCTTTTCAATCCCGTGGCGATGCTGGAACACCGTGAACGGCCCGCGCACTTGCGCATCGCAGAAATGGCTGTTCCACTCAAACTCCGTGATGCATGCCAGCCAGCTCACGCGCCGCGGCACCCACGGTATTGGATAAAAGCTGATCAGAATCTCCGATCCCACGCCCGCAGCCACGCTGAGAAATCGCCGCGCCGCCTCCGCCGCAACCGGCCGCGGCGGAGGCGGCTCAATCCGCGCATCCTCGATCCGCGTCTCCAGATTCCGTGGCATCAGGTGCGGCAAATTCGACGGATTGGCAAAGAACGCAAACACCAGCTCCACCGGATACGGCACCCACTGCTTTGTCTCGAACCGCTGCGTCATGAATTCGATGGTAATTGCCGCGACCTGGGAATTCCGCGCAGAGGGATTGCCTCCTATTCGGATTTACCCACCAGAGCCGTTCCACAATTATTGAGGGCCTCGCGGAGTACCCAAAAGTCTCGAGCGCTCCGCGAAAGCACAGGGGCTACGTTGCAGTCATGATTGCCGTCGTAGCCGGGTTGTTGTCAACCATCTGCCAGCCGGATAACGGTGGACCGGTGTAGATCCAGATCGTGCCGTCACCGTGCATCTGGTACAGTCCTTCACCGGCGGCGATCTCGCGGGCTCGCGGGTTATTGTCCAGCATCTGCCAGCCACTCATCGTCGGACCGGTGTAGATCCAGATGGTGCCGTCGCCGTGCATCTGGTAGAGCGCCGACGTTGAAGCTGCAATGCCAACCGCTGCCGGATTGTTATCCAGCATCTGCCATCCACTCAGAGGCGTTCCCGTGTACACCCAGATCGTGCCGTCACCATGCATCTGATACAGCGCTCCGCCTGCGGCTGCAATGGCCGTCGTCGCCGGATTGTTATCCAGCATCTGCCATCCAGTCAGGGGCGGCCCCGTATAACGCCAGATTGTGCCGTCGTTATGAAGCTGATACAGATCGTCGCCGGCCGCAATCGCCTTGCCTCTCGGGTTATTGTCAAGCATCTGCCAGCCAGTCAACGGTGGACCGGTGTAGATCCAGATGGTGCCGTCGTCGTGCAACTGATACAGCTTCTTGCCGGATGCCGCAATCGAGCGGGCTCGCGGATTGTTGTCCAGCATCTGCCATCCCGTCAGCGGCGGCCCTGTGTAGAGCCAGATCGTGCCGTCGCCATGCATCTGATAGAGCTGATTGCCGGTCGCCTCAATGGCGCGGGCTCGCGGATTATTGTCCAGCATCTGCCATCCCGTCAGGGGTGGGGTGGTGTAATGCCAGATCGTGCCGTCGCCGTGCATTTGGTAAAGGCGCGCAGCGAACGGGTTATCGGTGGTGATCGTCAGCCCCTTGACCGCTGCAACCAGATCCGCATACGCCGTCGTCTTTCCAGTGAGCGTTTGATAATTCGCCGAGAGCGTGGAGCCGCCCGCCTGGGTGATCTGCGAAGTGGTGTACCCGAGCGACCGCATCCAGTAGATGTAAACGATCGCGCAGCCGGTCGAGATGTAATTCCGATCGGATGCTTCAGTCTTGCTGACCCAGTCGGGGAAGCCGGCCGAGGCCCACGAAGGTCCCGTGATGCCCCAACTCGGCATCGTGCCCGGCGCGCAATTCTGCGCCAGATAACGCGACAGCCCCTCACCATTGCTGGAGCCGCATCCCCATCCCTTACCCTGAGCCCCCATAAAACATTCCGAGAGCTCGGCTATGTACAGGGCGACTTCAAAATCCAACGCGTTGCCTGAAGTTACCGCGAACGTTGCATCGAGGTAAAGAACGTTACCGGATTTGAAGTCGCAGCCACCGTGGTAGGCTCCGCCGGAACCATCGTTCTTTCCGCTCAGAGGAGAGACGATCACTGTGATTGCGCTACCGGCGACTCCAAAGTTCTCTTGCATTTGCTGGTAGGGCGCGCTGACCACATTCAATAATTGCGTTGCCAGCGTCAACCCTTGCGCTCCAAGAGCTGGATCGTAGTCAACCGTGATTTTCCCGACAACGCCAACTTGCGTAGCCGGATAGTCGAACCCTACTGCCGCAGCCGCCGTAAGCTGTTCGGCAGTTCTTACTTTTCGAGTTGCTCCGACAGGAAGAAATTCACTTGAATTGGGCACTTGTTTTCTCCTTCGGGCCGGGGGTTTCCCGGCGGAATCGTCTTCATGACCCAAGGCACGTCGAGTCTGCGCCACCCTGAGAAAGGCATGGCCTTTCAGCAGAGGGCGAGAGGGGACAGCAATCGTTCCGGACGAATCCCTGCGCTCAAGGCGCAACGATGCGGCCGCACAATCCCAAGTGCGTATTCATTTTGCCTTTGATTGAAACAGCCACCGGTCGCGAAGTCTCTGGGGCAGATTTGACGGGGAAGTTACA
>DASRLI010000502.1:0-4187 GCA_035648535.1 Occallatibacter sp.
GCAAATGGGGATGTTGCACCATAATGGTGAGCAAAAGTCAGGCGAAACTCTCCCTGGGCCCCAACCGGTGACACTCACCGCTGTTCCGAGAGGCTGAGGGAGGAGCGCGCAGCAGAGTGTTGCGGCGCGGCGCGGAGGTACTGGACCGGCCAACTTGCTTGCTCAGAGAGCGAGGCCGCAGCGTGCACCGGCCAGTAGGGATCGCGCAAAAGTTCCCTGGCGAGGAACACCAGGTCGGCTTCGCCCTCGGCAATTATGGCGTTAGCCTGGCTCGGCTCGGTGATCAGGCCTACCGCCCCGGTAGCAATCCCGGCCTCGCGCCGGATTCTGGCAGCAAACTCCACTTGAAAGCCGGGGCCTACGGGAATCTTCGCGTTGGGAACCTGGCCGCCGGAGGAAACATCTACCAGGTCGACACCATGTTCACGGAAGAGCCGGGCGAGCGAAACCGATTCGTCCGGATTCCATCCACCCTCTGCCCAATCAGTGGCGGAGATGCGGACAAACAGCGGCAGATGCGCCGGCCACTCGCCGCGAACCGCGTCCACGACTCGCAGCGCCAGGCGGGTGCGGTTCTCAAAGCTGCCACCATATTCATCCGTGCGCTGGTTGGCCAGTGGAGAGAGAAACTGGTGCAGCAGATATCCGTGGGCGGCATGAATCTCGACCAGGTCGAATCCGGCCTTCAGTGCCCTGCGCGCGGCCTGCCGAAACCCTTCAACAACCGCGTCGATACCAGCCTGGTCCAACGCCTTCGGCACGGCATAGCTCTCAGAGAAGGCTAGTGCGCTCGGCGCAACAGGCTCCCATCCGCCCTCGTTGGGCCCGAGCAGACGCTCCCCCGTGAAAGGTGCGCTCATGCTGCCCTTGCGGCCGGCGTGGGCCAGTTGAATGCCGGCGCGAGCGCCCTGTGAGTGGATGAAGCGCGCGATTCGCTCCAGTGCGGGAATATGCGCATCCTTCCAAATGCCCAGGTCGGCAATCGAAATGCGGCCTTCAGGCACGACGGCGGAGGCCTCAAGCATGACCATGCCCACGCCTCCCTGCGCGCGGCTGCCAAGATGGACCAGGTGCCAGTCGTTGGCAAATCCATCCTCTGAAGAGTATTGGCACATTGGCGAGACGGCGATGCGGTTGGCAAAGGACACCGAGCGGAGCTGCAAGGGAGAAAAAAGCGGATGACTCATAAAGGATTGGATGGCTGCGGACGGGAAGAGATGCAATTCACAGGGCTGGAGTCTGGCACCTGCTGAGAAATCGAGTTTTCCCGCAGCCTGTGAAGGCGCCCCGCGTAGAATCGCAGCAGGTTTCGCGGATCGCATCCGAATCTATGTCCCGCAACTTCTATATCCTGGCCGCTTCGCTGCTGCTCTTCGCGCTGGTTTCGGCGGGGATGTCGCTGGTGCCTTCGAGCTTTCAGCCGGGCTTGCCGGCCAACGCTTCCCTGTGGCGCACAGTGGCTATGTTTCTGCTGCTATTTGGCCTGCTTGCGGCATTCATCGGCGTAATGAGCCACCTTTTTGAGCAGGTGGACCGGCGCAGCGAAGAGGCCCGGCAGGCGGCACGGCGCAAACGGAAGGGCGACCGGAATCCGTAACGGTCCGTAAGCCACTAAAATGAATCTGGGACACTTTCCCGCACAGGATCGGGCAGACGCCGATGTATGAAGTCACCGTGGAGGCAGGTTTCTCCTCCGGACACTACCTCCGTAATTACAAGGGCAAGTGCGAGAACCCGCACGGGCACAACTACAAGGTCCGCGTCACCCTGGCGGGGACCGAACTTGACGAGGCTGGCCTGCTGCTGGACTTCAAGCTGCTGAAGCAGGTGCTGCGCCCGGTCATCGAACGCATCGACCACATGATGCTCAACGATCTGGAGCCCTTCACGGTGCTCAACCCCTCGGCCGAAAATATCGCCAAATATTTTTACGACCAGACCAGCGAGCAGCTCAACGGAATGACCGCGGGCCGAGTGCGCATCAAGGACTGCACCATCTGGGAGACGGACACCACCACTGCTACTTACTTCGAGTAGCCGCCCTCTCCCGTTGTGGCCAAGACGGCCTGGAATCAGTTCATCTGGCCGGACTTGGACTGAAGATACTTGTCGAAGGGAATCTCAAAGTAGAACAACTCTTTGCCGTCCGCGCTGCGCAGGGCGTGCAGATGGAGCTTGGCGCCCCGCAGCGGGTGGCTCAGGTCTGACACATCGTAAAACAGGAATCCCGCCCGCGTGGTGCGCGCCTCCACCACCAGCGCACCATACTCGAAGTTGTCGAAGTCCTGCTCGATATCCTTGTTGCTCGCCTTGGGTTTCAATTTGATTTTGGGCAGCGGGCCGGGCAGCGGAACACTCTTCCCCTCGCGCTCCTTGCGCGTCATCAGCCGCTCCACATCCTCCGGCTCGGCTGCCTGTATACGGTCGCCAGCGGCAGTGAGGAAGAGAATCCGCGCGTCGCGAAGGGAGATGGGCTTGTCGCCCTGATTGGTCACGATCAGCCGCACAGGCATCACGCCGTGGCTGAGATAATCAACCCGAAAGATGGACTCTTTTCCCTTCGTGTCGTAGGGTTCGGCGGCGATGGCCACCTTTTCGTCGGCATGCACCTCGACTGCGGCAAAGGTCGTTGCAGGCTGCACGGGAGGCGGCGTGTGGTCGCTCGCCACAGCCGGCAGAGCCAGCCAAAAAAGATAGAGCGGAATTGTCCGCAGGACCCTCATCGTGCTCGACTGTATCATTCTAGGTTGGACTGCTGAAAGGCGCGTCCGTCACGCATGATCCTTTTTTTCTACAACCTTGCCCTGCTAGTGGCGCTGGTAGTTGGCGCCCCCTGGTGGTTGTGGAAGATGTCCACAACGCATAAGTACCGCGTGGGTCTGGCCGAACGGCTGGGGCAGGTTCGGGCCATGAAGCGAGAGCCGGGCCGGCCTGTTATCTGGCTCCACGCCGTATCCGTGGGTGAGGTGCTGGCGGTCAGCCGGCTGGTTGGCGAGCTTGACCGTGTCCTTCCCGAGTTTCATCTGCTGATTTCAACCACCACCCGCACCGGGCAGGAGTTGGCGCGGCAGCGATTTGGTGCAGAGCGCGTCTTCTATTGCCCGCTCGACCTGCCCTGGGCGGTGCGGGCGTATTTGAATGCACTTCGGCCTCGGATGCTGGTGCTGGCGGAGACGGAATTCTGGCCCAACATGCTCAGTGGCTGCTTCCGCCGGTCCATCCCGGTGGCTGTGGTCAATGCGCGCATCTCCGACCGTTCCTGGCCACGGTACCGGCGTCTGAAGGGACTGTGGCGTCCCTTTCTCAGCCGGATTTCACGGGTGCTCGCGCAGAGCGAAACCGACTCGGAGCGGCTCAGAGCGATCGGTTGCCCGCCAGAGCGCGTCTCGGTCGCTGGCAATCTCAAGTTCGATGTCCGTGCCGCCCAGGAGGCGGACGCTACGCGGCTTCTCAAAGTTCTCGCTCACGGTCTGCGCTTCGTTGTCGCCGGAAGCACGCTTGAAGGTGAAGAGGCTCCCCTGCTCGAGGCGTGGCCGCGCCTTCTCGCCGCCGACCCGCAGCTGGCCATGGTCCTGGCACCACGTCATCCTGAACGGTTCGCCGCTGTCGCCGCACTGATGGAACAATCTGGAATTTCCTGGGTGCGACGCTCAGACTGGCGCTCGCAGGTGGAGAGCTCAATCGAGGCGATTCGTCCGGGACAGATTGTGCTGCTCGACACCATCGGCGAATTGGCGTCGGTCGACTCGCTTGCTGCGGTCGCGTTTGTCGGTGGCAGCGTGGTTGCAGCAGGCGGACACAATCCGCTGGAGCCGGCGCAGTTTGGCGTCCCTATCGTGATGGGGCCTAACTACGTAAACTTCCGCGCTATCACTGAGGACCTGCTGGCACACCACGCTCTCCGCATCACGACAAAAGAAAACCTCGCCGCGACCCTGATCGAACTGTTACAGGACTCCGGCGGGGCCGTGGCAATGGGCGAACGCGCCAGGCAAGTCTTCGACCAGCAGGCCGGAGCCACAGATCGCTGCGTGGTTTCTATACGAGAGCTGCTTTCCTCGACCGCTGACCAGGAGCGCACGCAATGAGGCAACCTTCTTCAGCACGCAGCCTGCTCCTGCCACTTGTGCCTCTCTACAGGTTCGCACTCGCGCTCCGCGAACTTCGGCTTGGCAGCAAGCTGGAGC
>DASRLI010000503.1:0-2997 GCA_035648535.1 Occallatibacter sp.
GAACTCCCAGCTCTGGTATAAGACGGTGAGTGACTGGGTGGACGAGTGGACGGGAAAAGCAGGGACCAGGGACTAGAGACCAGGGACTAGGAAAGCTCCTCGGTTTAGGTTCGTGCTATCCCAGGTCTCAACATCGAGACCTGGGGCGCCCGGCCCTTGGATACTCTGAAAGGTTGGCTTACAAGGTTGCATGTAAGCGCTAAAGGTTGGCTTATAGGGTTGCGATTTCGCGTGAATGGTGGCCTATAGGGTTGCAGTTTTTTGAGCACTTAACCTTGCAGGCCACCCGAATCAACGAATTGGCTGTCGAGAAGGTTCCGAAAGTGAGCCACAGGTTGTCCAGGACTTCCCGAAATTGGTCAAAAAAGGGAACTTTAAGTGCGAAATAGGCGCATTTTGACGCCAAAAACGGCCTGAAACAGCGTATTTGGCAGGGTTTTGTAGCTGTAATTTCTCGTTATTCCCGACTGTGGGGGTGACAGAGATCAGCGAGTGGAAGCAAGGAGCTAGAAGCTGCCCTTTCAACGCAAACCCGGTAAGCCGCGCGCGTTTCTGAACGAGGCGGGGCTCTTTGAGTACGCCACCAAAGCTCTTGGCCGGCAGATGCGGACCGAAGCCGATCTGCGGCGGCTGATGATGAAGCGCGTGGAGCCTGGGGAGCGCGGAGAGGCAGTAATCGCGGCGGTTGTCGCGCGCCTGCACGAGTACGGCTACCTGGACGATGCCGCCTTTGCCGAGACCTACGCGCGGCTGCGGCAGGAGAACGAGAAGCTGGGCCAGCGGCGGGTCCGGCAGGACCTGCAACAGAAGGGCGTGAACAAGGAACTGATCGCCACGACTCTTGAAGCCCGCTACGGCCAGACGGATGAGGAGGCGCTGGCACGACAGCACCTGGAACGCAAGCGCATCCACAAGCCGGAGAACGAGAAGGAGACCGCGCGGGTGATGCGGCGGCTGGTTACGGCGGGGTTCTCGACCGGAGTGATTTACAAGATCCTGCGGCAGTGGGATGTGCCGGAGGAATCATTGGCGGCGTTGGACAATCTGGATGAGGAACGGCACGAAGAATAGAGCGGTTCCGCAATGCGGAAGCCCGGGCCTAAAGGCCTCGCAAAATAGCATTCTTTCCGGGGGCTGAAGCCCCCGGCTCCCTCCGGATTTGGTGATCTGCAACTGTCGCACGAGACAGGCTGCGGAAGAAGCCTTGGATTTGATCCATGGCTCTGAAACTTCTCCCTCAGGGGCTAAAGCCCGTACCCTTCAGGTCGCACCCTGCATTGGATACACTGATTAAGCCATGCAAAACCGCTCTGGGAACGAGATACGCGAAGCTTTTCTGCGCTTTTTTGAGTCGAAGGGACACCGCCGTGTGCATTCTTCCTCTCTGGTGCCTGCCAACGACCCGACGCTGCTGTTTACCAACGCCGGAATGAATCAGTTCAAAGACTTGTTTCTGGGAGCGGAGAAGCGCGAGTACTCGCGCGCGACGACTTCGCAGAAGTGCGTGCGCGCGGGCGGCAAGCACAACGACCTTGAAAACGTAGGCTTTACGCGGCGGCATCACACGTTCTTCGAGATGCTGGGCAACTTCAGCTTCGGCGACTACTTCAAGCAGGATGCGATCAAGTTTGCCTGGGAGTTGGTGACGAGCGAGGAGTGGTTTGGAATTCCCAAGGACCGGCTGTACGTGACCATTTTTGAGGGCGCGGACGGCGTGCCCCGCGACGATGAGGCCGAGGGCTACTGGATCGAGGCCGGGGTGCCGAAGGAGCGCATTCATCAGTACGGGCTGAAGGACAACTTCTGGCAGATGGGCGAGATCGGGCCGTGCGGTCCCTGCTCGGAGATTTTTTACGACATGGGGATGGAGGCGGCAGAGACTCCGGGAGTCGACAAGCCGTTCGGGCAGGACGAAGCGCGGTACGTAGAGATCTGGAACCTGGTGTTCATGCAGTTTGACCGCTCGGCGGTTGTGGATGCAGCAGGGAAGACGACCGGCTACACGCTCGCGCCGCTGCCCAAGCCCTCGATCGATACCGGCATGGGGCTGGAGCGCGTAGCGGCGGTGCTGCAAGGGAAGGTTTCGAACTTCGAGACGGATTTGTTTACGCCGCTGATTGCGAAGGCGGCGGAGCTGGCAGGTGTCAAGAACGAGCTCAGCAACGAAAGTTTGCGGATCGTTTCGGACCACGCTCGTGCTTCGACGTTCCTGATTAATGATGGCGTATTGCCTTCGAACGAGGGTCGCGGCTACGTGTTGCGCAAGATTCTTCGGCGAGGCATTCGGCATGGTCGTCTCCTCGGCAAGGAGCAGCCCTTCCTCTTCGAGATGGTCTTCGCCGTCCGCGATCTGATGCAGGGTGCCTATCCGGAATTAGTGGATTCCGCCGATCGCGTAGCAAAGGTCGTCGAAGCGGAAGAAAAACAATTCGACCGCGTTCTCAAGCTTGGGGACACTAAACTACAGGAAAAACTGAACGAGGTCCGAGGAACATATCTTTCCCAATCAGCAGAGACACTCGCGGGCAACGAACAAATTGTGGACCGATTGAAGAAAGTTGGCCTTCGGCCGGATCCGCAAGAGGTTATCAAGAAATACGATGAACTGACCCTCAAGAGCGACGATGCGTTTAGGAACCTTGAAGTTGCAAAGCAGAAGTTAAAAGATGTGGATCTAGCCCTGATGAAAAAGGTTCAAAGCATACCGCGCTTTTTCGAAGGAAGTACAGCGTTTCATCTTTACGAGACCTATGGCCTCCCACTCGACTTCATGGTCGATGCTGCCCGGGACGCCGGTATTGAATTCGACATGGAAGGCTTTGAGAAGGCCCGCGCCGAGGAGCAGTCCCGCGCCCGCGCAAGCTGGAAGGGCGGCAGTCAGAAGTCGGCGAGCCCGGCGTTTCGCGATTTGCCGAAGACGGCCTTCGAAGGCTATCGCCAGCTCAACTCCACCAACTGTGAGGTTCTCGCCATCGTCAAGAACGGCTTGGGCGTTCC
>DASRLI010000504.1:0-4286 GCA_035648535.1 Occallatibacter sp.
GGTATAAACCGGCCGGATGTCCGGCTTATTGACTGAGACACGCATGCAGCACCGGAGCTTGAGTTGCCATAAACTTCCCTCTCTCAGGATTATGCGCGATCTGGGTCCATTCTTCTGCGCATGAGGAGCCTGTCAATTGCGTTCTGCGGTAATGTGCGTTTTGCAGATTCTTTCGCGGACAAGGAAACGATTCGTTGAACGCGGTCACTATCTGTTCAAGCAGTGAAGACCTCGGAGGTCCCCATGGTCCAGTCCCAAAAGAATCACAGCGTGGCCTTTATGGCTAACAAGTTTGTTCATCGGTTCTCAGGTGTACTTTGCGAGACATCCCCACTCCGCCGTCGATACATGCGCGGCATGATCAGTGTTGCCCTTCTGGGAGTCGCCGTGCTGGCGGGCATCGTCGAGGTGAGCGGAGAGAAGATTGATTTTCGGCCCTTCATCCCCAATGGCGTGTTCTTTGTGAATGAGAATGGCGCATCGCAGACGTATAGCGAGAACGACGGCGGGATCGATATGACGGGGCCGTTTTTTGAATCCATGGGTACGAATGGACGATCATGCGCTACATGTCATCAGCCAAGCGACGGGATGTCAGTCTCCGCGGCCAGTGTGGAAAGGCGTTTCATTCTGACGCGGGGAAGAGACCCTATCTTCCGCACGGTGGACGGTTCGAATTGCGACCATAATGTTGATGTTTCAACGCTAGATGGAAGAGAGGCTGCCTACAGCCTTTTGCGGACGCGCGCTCTATTCCGCATTGCAATTGCGGTTCCTGGAAACGCGAACTATCGAGTCGTCGGTGTAAATAACCAGTATGGCTGCAATGAGTCCGATGTGATTTCAATGTACCGTCGGCCCTTGCCCTCAACGAATTTGCGTTTTCTGAGCGCGGTCATGTTTGACGGACGGGAATCAACGCCCGCAACCGGCACAAGCAAAATTCTGTATGCGAACTATCCCGATGCGCTGGTGGCGGACTTGATGCATCAGTCTGTAGATGCAACTACCGGCCATGCACAGGGAGATGGCACACGGCCGACTCCTGCAGAGCAGCTGAAGATTGTGAAGTTCGAGATGGGACTGACTACGGCGCAAGCGTTTGGACGCGAGGTCGGATTATTGAATGCGCATGGAGCGAGCGGCGGTCCTTTGCCACTTGTGAGTCAGCCTTTCTTCGTCAGCATCAACTCCAGCGTCCATCCACTGGTACCGGCACTGGAACAGCCGGGCGGACTGCTTTTGCCGGATGATGGGCAATTTACACCAGCCATTTTCGACCCATTCAATGCCTGGGCCGGACTTCCCCATCACGACCCGCGAGCGGCGATTGCGCGTGGAGAGAAGATTTTTAATTCGAAGGCCATTAACATTACGGGCGTGGCGGGCATCAACGATGACGCATTGGCCGGCGGCCTGGTGGCGGGCGGCATTCCTTCGTTTCAGGGCACATGCGGAACTTGCCACGACACGCCGAATGTCGGCAATCACTCTTTCCCTACCCCATTGAACATCGGTACCGGCGATCCAAGTCCCTCGAAATCGTCTGCCAACCTCGGAGGGCTCGACATCAGCTATCTTCCGAGCATCACGGTGTGCAAAACAGATCCGGCCACTGGACAAGTGACGAACAATTGCAAGACCACGAGCGATCTGGGGCAAGCACTCATCGATGGAAATTTCGACCATGTGGGCAAAGTCAAGGGACCAATACTGCGCGGTCTTTCAGCGCACGCGCCATACTTCCATAATGGCTCCGCTCAGACCTTGTTGGATGTTGTGCACTTTTATGAAACCCGATTTGGACTGTCCCTGACGCATCAGGAAGAATCGGACCTGGTTGCGTTCCTGGGCGCTCTCTAGCCTTGATTCCTCTCTAAGAACGCGCCGAATCTGGGTCAGCCATGGGTCATTGATTCCAAGATTGACGGATGAAGGTTCTTGCAATCCGGGGGGCCAGAAGGGGGCCCCTGCGCATACAGCCGCTAGCGCTTGGCGGACTTCCGTGGCTTGCTCGTTGTCTGCTGGTTCTTTTCGATGCGCAGCTTCCACGCGGTGCGGAGCGCGCCTTCAACCGTGTCTTCACTTGCGGCTGCAAGACGAATGTGGGTTGCGCCGTTCCTGCCCCATCCACCGGGAATCGGGACAAAAACATCGGGGGCCTCTGCAACGAATGAGGCTTGCTGCTCGGGCGTGATCATGATGTTGCCATAACCTTGCTTGACTGCGGCGAGCGTGGCAAAGATGCGGCCACCGACGCGAAAGTCCACCGCGCCCATGTGTGAACCTTCTTCTGCGCCTTCGAGGCTGAGTGCGATGCGGCAAAAATCGGATGGAGTCATAGTTAGCAAATTAGCGAACTAGCATGGATTCGCCTTCGAATTCTTCTGTCAGCCATTTACTGAAGGCGGAAAACTCTTCGTCGCGGCCGAGGAAGTCGCGCACCATTTCGCGGCCGGGCTTGGAGCCGCCTTGCTCCAGCACGGTTTTACGATAGCGCTGGCCAGCGTCGCAGCCGAGCAAATCGTCGGGATCGAACTGGTCAAAGAAATCAAGTGCGATGACCTTGTCGAATGCGTAGGTGTAGTAATTCGACGAGTAGCCGGTGAGATGACCGAAGCTCGCGTACATGTGGTTGCCTTCGCGCCACGTCCACGGCTGCAAGCTTTCGTAGAGGGTCTTCGTAATAACGTCGAGGTCGATGGCGGCAGGATCCTGGTCGTGCAGATCGAGTGAGAGCGTTGTGTAGTAGAGCTGAGTGCGCACCCAGTCTGCGCGGCCGAATGAGCCCGCTCGTTTCATTTTTTGGATTAGCTCGGCGGGAAGGACTTCGCCGGTTTGATAATGGCGGGCAAAGGACTGCAGGAGCTTCTCGTCGCGGAAGAATTCCTCCAGCATTTGCGAGGGCACTTCGATGAAGTCGCCTTCCGTTGCGAATCCTGAGAGGCCGGCCCACTCAGTGTGGCCGCCGAGAATGGCGTGCATCAAATGGCCGAACTCGTGGAAGAAGGTAACCACGTCGGAATATTGCAGAAGTCCTGGATCGTTGGCATCGCCTGCGGGGAAGTTGCAGATGAGCGCAGCCTCTGGCATGGTGCGGTTGCGCACGCCGGTAACGATGGGCGCGGCGGAGAACCATTTGTCTTTGCCTTCGCGCGGGTGCATGTCGAGATAAAAACGCCCCACCTGATGGCCGCTTTCAAATACATCGAAGACTGAAACGGCGGGGTGCCATGAAGGCGCGCTTGAGGGGCGGAACTCCACTTTGAAGAGGAGTGCCGCGGTCTTGAGCACTCCGGCTTCGACTTGCGCGTAGGGAAAGTAGGGCCGCACGGATTGCGAATCGAAGTCGTATGCGGAGCGGCGAAACTGCTCGTACCAGTAGCCTCGGCTGGTGATGTCGATGGCAGTCAGGTGAGGGTGGTGGCTGCGCACGAAGGCCATGATGAGTTCGTACTCGCGGCGGGCGCCTTCAAGGCTGGCCTGGTTGAGTTTTTCGAGAAACGTACGGACGTTGGCGGCGGATTTCATCATCTGGTCGGCAGTGGCCAAATCTGCCCAGCTGCGGAAACCGAGAATGGTGGCCAACTCCTGCCGCGTGGCGAGCAGGTCAAGCAGGATTTGGCGGTTGGCCGGGTAGGCGCGAGTGTTGTAGGCCAAGAACATGCGCTCGCGGAGAGCCGGGTTGCCGGCAAAGGTCATGACCGGCTGCATGTCAGGCGGATCGGTGGTGAGGGTGACGGCGCCATCTGCTGCGGCTGGGTGGCGGGCCAGGTAGTCGTCTGGCAGCCCCTCAAGTTCGGCGGGAGTGGCCTGGATGGTTTTGCCGCCCTCCTGGATGTTGCGGCTGAACTCAAGCGACAAGCGGGTGGATTTCTCGTGCAGGGCCTGGATCTGGTTGCGCGTAGCCTCGTCTTTGTCGACGCCGGCCAGCCGGTAGCCGAGCAGCGTGCGCTCAACGAAATGGCGGGTGGCCGGGCTGGTGTCGTCGAGCGACATGGCCGCAAGTGCTTCATAAACCTGACGGTTAAGACTGAGGGCGCTGCCTGCCATTGCGACGCGCTGAGCTTCTTGCTGGGCCTGGTCGCGGACGGCTTTGACGGCGGCGACAGAGTTGAGCACACCGGATTGCGCGCCCGCAAGGCCGAGGTGCTCGATGGCTTCGTCGTAAAGGCGGAGGGTGTTTTCAGTGGAGCGGGGCCTCTCGACCGCCAATAGGGCGGCCAAGGCTGCTTCGTGGGCGGCCAGGCGGGCGCTGACCCAGGCGGAAAGGGCGTCGGCTGAGG
>DASRLI010000505.1:0-4018 GCA_035648535.1 Occallatibacter sp.
GTACGAATATCAGTGCAATGCCTGTGGAAGCCGATTTCAAGAGCGGCAGAAAATGTCCGATCCGGAAATTGAGTCTTGCCCGGGATGCGGTGGCCGTGTGAAGCGGCTGATAAGCGGCGGCGCAGGCGTCATCTCCAAAGGCGGCGGTGGCCACTCCGCAGAGGCGCGCCCTGCTTGCGGCGCCGGCGGACCCTGCTGTGGTATGGGCGGCGGCTGTGGCAACCAGGAGTTCTGCGAACGATAGCAAGCCTCTCCATCTTGCCAGGATTTGTGCCATCCCCGAGCACGGGTTGAGTCCTGAAAACTTATGCAAGCCCACAAGTTAAATCAGTCTGACGCAAACGAATGCGCAACGCCGATAATCCTGTGCGCGAGGCGTGTCAGCTCGATGTAACATGGACACTGAATCTATATGAAAGAAAATCTCATTCTCTCCCCTGAAATCCTCCTCCATATTGCTCAGACTTTGAATCTGCCGATGCGTGGACTCGTGGCCGTCATTGAACTGCTGGACGACGGCGGAACCGTTCCCTTCATTGCCCGCTACCGCAAGGAAGCAACCGGAAACCTGGACGAAGTTCAGATCCGAAACATTGAAGAGAAGCTGGCGTACTTTCGTGATCTCACGGAACGCCGTGCAACCATCCTCCCTTCCATTGCAGAGCAGGGCAAGCTGACCGATGAACTGAAGGCACGGATTGAAGCCACGCTCGACAAGAGCGAGTTGGAAGACCTCTATCTTCCCTATCGGCCCAAGCGGCGCACCAAGGCTACGATCGCGCGTGAAAAGGGGCTGGAGCCACTGGCGCTCTACCTCTGGCAACAAGAGCCGTCTACGCAGCCTTTGGAGATATTCGCGGCCAGCTTTGTGAATGTTGAGCTCGGCGTGGCGACCGTTGACGAAGCGCTGGAAGGTGCGCGTCATATTGTTGCCGAGTGGATCAGCGAGGACGCCGACCTGCGCAAGGCTCTGCGCCGCCTGATGTTTGACGAGGGCGTGATCGTAAGCCGGAAGGTATCGGATGCGATCGATGAGCAGGAAAAGTTCAAGATGTATTACGAATACAGCGAGCCAGTGAAAACCATTCCCTCGCATCGCATGCTGGCGATTCGCCGCGGCGAGAGCGAAAACGTGCTGTACTTTCTGATCGAGTTGGAACCCGAACGCCCTGTCGCACTGATCCGGCGCCACGTGCTGCGGCAACAGGGCGACTGGACGCGGCAACTGGAACTCGCGATCGAGGACGCGTGGAAGCGCCTGTTGAATTCGTCCATTCAGGGAGAGATTCGCCTGGAGTTGAAGCGCCGTTCCGATGCAGATGCGATCCAGGTGTTTCGGGACAATCTCTACAACCTTTTGCTGGCTCCGCCTGCGGGTCCTATCTCAGTGCTGGGGATCGATCCGGGCCTGCGCACGGGCTGCAAGATTGCTGTGGTGGACGCGACCGGCAAGCTGCTGGCGCACGACGTTCTCTATCTGCACACTTCAAAACATGGCAACGCAGAGGCTGTTCCCAAGTTGGAGGCCCTGCTGCGCCAGCACAACGTTCGCGCCATCGCTATCGGGAATGGCACGGCTTCGCGGGAGACGGATGCGTTTGTCCGTGACTTTCTGCGCGAGAAGAATATTGACGGAATCTTTTCTGTGACGGTGAGCGAATCGGGCGCCAGTATCTACTCGGCCTCCGACGTTGCGAGGAAGGAGTTTCCAGATCTTGACCTGACGGTGCGGGGCGCTATTTCGATTGCCCGGCGGCTGCAGGATCCATTGTCTGAGCTGGTAAAGGTTGATCCCAAATCAATTGGAGTGGGCCAGTACCAGCACGATGTTGATCAGCGCCAACTGCAGGAGTCGCTGGAGCACGTGATCGAGAGTTGCGTGAATCGCGTCGGCGTCGACCTGAATACATCCTCGTGGACATTGCTGCGCTTTGTCGCAGGAATCACGGAGCGCACCGCGCAAAACATTGTGACCCACCGCAACGAGAAAGGCGGCTTTCGATCGCGCACACAGGTTCTGGAGGTTCCAGGAATCGGGCCAAAGACCTTTGAGCAGGCCGCAGGCTTTTTGCGCATCCGCGATGGCGACAACCCGCTGGACATGACTGCCGTCCACCCCGAGTCATACCCGGTGGTGGAACAGATCGCGCTGTCTCTGCACACTTCAGTGAAAGAGATTATTCAGAAGCCGCAAATACTGGAACAGGTGGATAGTAAACAACTATCCGCCGGCACCTACACGCTCGACGATATTCTGGCCGAATTGCGAAAGCCGGGACGCGATCCGCGAGATAAATTTGTTGCGCCCGTCTTTCACGAGCAGGTGCGCGAGCTCTCCGATGTGCAACCGGGGATGGTGCTCGAAGGGGTGGTGACCAACGTGACCAAGTTTGGTGCGTTCGTGGACATCGGTGTTCACCAGGATGGGCTTGTGCACATCAGCGAATTGTCGAATCGCTTTATCAAGGAGCCTTCCGATGCCGTGAAGGCGGGACAGATCGTCAAAGTGAAAGTGCTGAATGTCGATGCAAAAGCAAAACGCATCGCGCTCTCAATCAAGGCATTGACTGCACCTGCTCCGCGCCCTGCAGGCAAGCCCGGCCAACCCACGCCAACGGCGCAGATTCCTCGGAATGAGAAGTTTGCCGCATTCCTTGAGAGATGGAATGCCCGCAAGGGATGAGCTCATCGAGGTTGGACGCAACCAGTATCTCTGGCATGATGCCAAAAGCTCAAATCCGACGAAATGAGCGGCGCTTATAATCTCTTGATTTTATGGGGGTTATTGGTGGACCTGATCGGGATCGAACCGATGACCTTCCCGGCAAGCCGGGACGCGCTCTATGTCCGAACCTGAGCGTCTATCAGTTCCTGTATCGAACGATGCGATTTCCAGGCTTTTAGCTGCCGCTCTCGGCATAGCGCGCCTGACAACGTCTCGAACTCTTCCTCATACGCCAGTGCCCAGGGACCTCGGCCGCGCGTTGAAGCTGTTTGTCCACGCTGATGCTCGGCAAGCCGAACAGATACTTGTGCCGTGCAGCCAATGTAGAACTTCTTCGTACTCTGGCTCTCCAGGACGTAAACGTAAGTCATTGGGGTGTTTTGGTGGACCTGATCGGGATCGAACCGATGACCTCTTCCATGCCATGGAAAATCGAGGCCGCACATTACTGACGGCAAATGAGTTACGAGACTGCACAACCGGCGAAACCGGCACAGTCGGCGCGATTTGACACCAAATTGACACCAAAAAATTCAACCTGATTGGGCTTGATTGCGAGGGGCTGAACGTGGCGGGACAGCCCCTCCGGCCATTTGGATGATAATCAACCATGTTTCGGTTGATTATCATCCTTGGAACAGTACATTATGTAGACATGATCCGACGTAATCTTGCCGCACTCTTGCGGGAGGCCCTCACCGATACGCCAGCCGTGCTGATCAACGGGGCTCGCCAGACGGGTAAGAGCACTCTTGTCCAATCTGGGGACCTGGCCCGGGAAAACCGACAATACCTGACCTTCGATGATCCCGGTCTTCTTGCCGCAGCCAAACGCGATCCTAACGGCTTCATTGCCGGCCTGAATTTGCCGGTCACGCTCGACGAGATCCAGCATGTGCCAGAGCTGTTTCCCGCGATCAAAGCCGCCATCGACAGGAATCGTCAGCCTGGACAGTTTCTACTTACGGGTTCGGCAAATGTGATGCTGTTGCCGAGACTCTCCGAGTCATTGGCTGGACGCATGGAAGTCCTTACCCTCTGGCCGTTTTCCCAGGGAGAGCTGCGCGGGGTGACAGAAAACTTCGTCGACAATCTGTTTTCAACTGGTCGCGCAAACTGGTCCAGTAAAGGAACTCTTGCCTCTTGGGAAGAATTGCTGGAGATCATGGTCGCGGGTGGATACCCACCGGCCGTGGCCCGCCACAATCCGTCGCGCCGAGAAGCCTGGTTCCAGTCCTACGTGATGACTATGCTTCAGCGCGATATTCGTGACCTGGCCAGCATCGCCGATAT
>DASRLI010000506.1:0-5754 GCA_035648535.1 Occallatibacter sp.
TGCCGCCACATTGCCGCCCTGAGCCTCAGCCGAACCCAGCGAGTGAGAGACACCAACACTTCAGGCGTTTCACAGTAGCCAAAATAGCTGCGCCAGCCCCGCATGTACGGAGCCAACTCTTCTATTGTTGTCTGCATGCTAACGCCCTTTGCCCGTAGCGTGATCTCTCGGATACGTTGCTTGAACCGGGCCAGAGCCTTTGGCGCGATGACACGCTTGATCTCTGGACCGGCGGTAAAGCTGAACCCAAGAAACTTCCGTTCCTGTGATCGCGCCACCGCACTCTTCGTCTCATTCACCTTGAGCTTGAGTTCTTGCGTGATGAATTGCGTAACGCTCTGCATCACCCGTTGACCCGCACGTTCGCTGCGAACGTAAATGTTGCAATCGTCCGCATACCTGACGTAGCGATGTCCCCGGCGCTCCAACTCCCGGTCGAGTTCGTCGAGCACGAGATTGCTTAACAGTGGCGAAAGTGGACCTCCCTGAGGAGTCCCTTCCACGCTCGGACTTACCAACCCGTTTTCCATCACCCCGGCGTTCAGAAACGCCCGGATGAGCTTCAACAGCCGCTTGTCACCAACCCGTTCGGCGATCTGACCCATCAGTTTGTCGTGATTGACCCGATCGAAGAATTTCTCCAAGTCGAGATCAACGCACCAGCCGCGGCCTTCGGCAATATACTGCTGCGCCTTTGCCACCGCCTGATGGGCCGACCTTCCCGGTCGGAACCCATAGCTGTAATCGGAAAACGTCCGGTCCCACTGCCTCTGGAGAACCTGCATCACCGCTTGCTGGATGAATCTGTCCAGCACCGTCGGAATGCCAAGCTTGCGCACCCCTCCGTCCGGTTTGGGGATTTCAACCCGCCTCACCGGCTTCGGTTGATAGGTTCCGCTCAGCAGTTGTTCCCGGATGGCTGGCCAGTGCTGCTTCAGATAGTCGGCTATTCCATCGACAGTCATCCTGTCGATGCCCGCACTACCCTTGTTGGCCTTCACCCGCCGTAATGCTTCTTTCAGATTCTCTCGCTCACATACTTCCTCCATCAATCGATTCATGCTGGCTGGGCTTTCGGGGGCATTCATCGCCGGGAGCGATTCAGTCTCTTCCCTACCCGCTTCGCAGGCTTCACCCGCTAGCGTGGAAGAGAAGTTCAGTTCATTCTGAATATTCCACTGCATGTCGCTCCTGAGACTCATGTCCTACTTGCCTCTCCTCTCGTTCGGGCCTTCAACCATCGTTCCCGGCTCGGCCTATCTGTTGACTCCGCCTTTCGGCCTTGGAGTGCCTCAATAGCCTTGCCGACGTCATGGCCTAATATGCCCTCTGCTGACTTCTGCTCCGCGGTCAGGCTGTCTCACGACAGCCTCAGTCGCCAAAGCGACACGGAGCAGATCTCCCGAGGTAAGTTCAATCGCCTTCTGCGCACAGTCGCCGGATCTACGCCCCGCGTACTTGATGGAAATGGGCTTCGCGGTAAGTTGCCCGCTCGCCCTACGCTCGCGCCTTGTATCCGGTTTTTGTCCATCGACTCGCGCATTTGCTCCACGCTTCCTTCAGACCCCGCCTCGCGGCGATAGCCCTTGCGTTCTTGCTAACCCTTACCTCCATCAGGTCGGGTAGAGGACTCGCACCTCCAAGCTATTGAACATGCCCGGCGCACAACTAAGTCGCTGGCGCGACGGACGCTGCTGCATGGGCTATTCTCGGGCATTGTTGGCTGTGTAAGCATCGGGTCACATGAGATTTACCGTGACCCATCTTCGGCAGTTGATGCTGGATGAACTCCAGCGTCGCAACTACTCGCCAAGCACTGTCCGTTGCTACATCCACGTGATGGAGGATTTTTCGAAGTACTTCCACCGCTCGCCAGAGCGCCTTGGTCCCAGCCATATTCGCGAGTACGCGGTGCACCTGTTTCGCGATCGGAAGTTGTCGCCTGGCACTATCCAGAGCCGATGTGCGGCTCTGCGGTTTCTCTTCGTCAAGACCCTTCGGCGCCCCTACTTGTTCGTTGAGATTCCTTTTCCCAAGCGCCCAAGGAGTCTGCCGACAGCACTCAGTCCAGAAGAGGCGGGTCTGGAGGAATATGCTTTTAGGTGAAATGAACTTGAAAAAAAGGCGTGAATTTCTCAAACTGTGCGTCGCATCCTTACCGGCTCTGGTCTTCGGACACGGAGCTGATGCTGACCATATGACAGGCAGAGCAACTGCTCAACCCATATATCGCAAGCCGGGATCGCTGGAGCGATATATCGACCCCCTGCCTGTTCCGAAGAGACTGATGCCGGAAAGCGAGGGTAAGGACGGGGTCCAGTATCACGTGCGCATGTCGGAATTCACACAACAGTTGCACTCGCAGCTTCCTCCCACGAGGCTGTGGGGTTATGAAGGGCAGTATCCCGGACCAACCATTGAGGCTCAGAGGGGAGTGCCAACCATAGTTCAGTGGGAGAACCAGTTACCGTCGCAGCATATTTTCGATATCGACCCCAGCATAAGCGGTGCAAGACCTCCGACCCCGGCAGTCAGGATCGTTCCGCATGTTCACGGTTCACGTAGTCCATCGGACAGCGATGGGCTGCCTGATCGGTGGTTTACGCCTGGACAATCTGCACGTTATCGCTATCCGAACAGTCAACGGGCCGCGACGCTTTGGTACCACGATCAAGCGATCGGCATTACGCGCTTGAATGTATATGCGGGCCTGTCTGGATTCTTTCTCGTGCGCGACGACGAGGAGCGCAGCATGGACCTTCCTGCGGGCGACTACGAAATTCCGCTTATGCTGCAGGATCGCACGCTGGACGATCACGGCCAGCTCGTCTATTCTCCGACATTCGACGATGGACAGAAGGCTCCTCCACGTTTTTGGGGGCCCACGTTTTTTGGCAATGTTCCCGTCGTGAACGGCGCCATCTATCCTTACAAGCAAGTCGAGCCGCGCCGTTATCGATTGCGGCTACTGAACGGCGCGAACTCCCGATTTTTCAATCTCTTCTTCAATCTTGCGAAACGCCCTACAGACATACCCTTGCTCGTTGCATTTCACCAGATCGGAACTGACGACGGCTTTCTCTCAGACCCCGTTGCGTTGAACAAGCTGTTGTTGGCGCCGGGTGAACGCGCCGACTTGATCATTGATTTCTCGGGACTTGATGGAAAGATCGTGACCTTGTCAAATGATGCGCCCGCTCCATTTCCAGGATGGGGAATGATCGATCCACACCATAGCACTTTGAACGAGCTGATGCAGTTTCAGGTGACACTCCCGGTTACCAGCAAGCCGGGTACTTACAGCTTGCCACGACCGCGCCAACTCGCCGGACTAGATGAGACCAAATCAATCGTTACAAGGGACTTCGTACTGTCAGAGGGGATGGATGCAGAAGGACGTTCGCTTGGAGAGCTAATCAATGGCAAGAGACACGACGATCCAATTACGGAAGTTGTGAAATTGGGCTCCATCGAGAAATGGCGATTTGTCAACACAACCGACTATGCACATCCGATGCATTTGCACTCGGCCCAATTTCAGATTCTGCGTCGCCAGGGATTCAACTTCGTGGCTTTTCGTAACGGCACTCTGAAACTAGTGGGGATGCCACGCGTCCCAGCCGCAAATGAGGCTGGATGGAAGGACACGGCGGTAGTCAGCCCGCGAGAGGTGCTCACGATCATCGTGCGATTCGATGGTTACGCGGGCCGCTACGTTTTCCATTCCAGCCTGTTGGAGCATCAAGATAAGGACCTGACGCGGCCTTATGATGTTGTATCCGACGAATTGAACCATGGGAACCCCCGCGGATAATCCCTGAATACACCGGTACGCACAGGAAATTTGTGCCCGACAGGCTCACTGCCCCAAGTTTCCAGGGGTGCACGGATCGTGCCCAAGTAAGCGGGCCGTCACCGGGATCGGCGGAGACGGCGGCGTAGACCATGGGACCTTGGTAAAGTCGAAGAACTCCAGCAAGTTAGGCTGCGCCGCATCACGAGGCGTCAAATGCGCCAAGGGCCCAATGAACCGGTTTTCGACAAACTTGATCACCGCCGTGTGATCCATTGGAGTGTGCGAGACATAGTGCTTCCGGGTAAAGGGCGAGATGATGATATTCGGTAAGCGGAACCCAAGCTGTGCAGCGAAGCCTTGAATGGCCGCAGCATCAGCCGGATTGGCGCCAGGGCTAGTCGAAGACAGGTCACAATGCAACGTGGGCACCCCGCCGCTTGGCACGCACGGGGCGTAACCATCCGGATTTACAGAAATCGCCGAGATGTCCGGAATCGTTCCCAAAGTCGCATCCGTATAGTCGTTTGAGTGGCCTGGAACGGGGGGAACGTGGTCATATGGTCCTCCACCTTCGTCGTAACTGAAGAAGAAGACCGTGTCCTTCCACTCCGGACTCGACATCAGAGAATTCACGATTTTCGCCGTCTGCGTCTGGCCGAGCAAAACAGATTGGCCCGATCCCGGATGCTCGTCGTTATTGCCGTAACCGGCTTCAATAAAGGCGAAACTCGGAAGCGTGCCGTTAGTGAGGTCGCTGAAGTAGGTGGACAACGGGGCAACGTGGTCCGGGTCGATGCAGAACGAGTTCGAATAATCTCCGACTACGCTGGATTGTTGAGTGGGAGGGGTACAGGCCGCGCCCGATGGATTCTGATACATATACCGGTACGAATAGGTCAAGTTGGAAAAGTAGGTCGCGGGATAGGCAGCGTTCTCCCAACTGGGACAATCATCATCATTGAGGCAGAAGGCAACGGTGACTGTGTAGTAGATCTTCCACGAAACCTTTGCCTGGTCAAGCTCCTGGAAGATGTTTGAGATATTCAGTTGGGAAAGTTTGTCATCGCCGCCGGGGTCATTGACCAGGCCCTGGGTCGTGCCGCCAGTGAAGGTGGCGATGCGGTTGCCAACGCTCTTGGTGGATACTGGCGAAAACCAGCGATCGGACACCGCAAATTGAGATGCCATGTAGTAGTAGTAGTTGAAATATCCTTGGTCGTAGTACCCCATGGAGCTCCGGCCTGTGAGATCGGTAAAGTTGCCGGAACAATTCGCGCCTGGGGCAGCACAGCTTTTCGCATACCCTTCGGCGTTGTGAACAAAACCATCCATCAAGATCGGGCGTGCAGGGAGAAAGTTGTAGCGATTGACGTCGCCGTAGCTTGCCAGCCAATCCGAGCTCTCGTCGTCGATGCAGGTGCTGGTGAACTTGAAGAGCGGGTACGAAGTGCCTGCATCGTTCGCGTTACTGATTTTGGTTAGCTTGTCATCGATGCCATCCAGCTCATAGTCCGTGCCGTCGTCTCCGATATTCCAGCCGTTCGATTTTCGATATGGATTCAGCATTCCGAAATAGTTGTCGAATGAGTGGTTCTCTTGCAGCATGAAAATGACGTGGCTGATAGACTCAAGGCCCCCTGCCGGTATAACGGCGACGGTTGCACTGGCCGAAGCTCTCCCGCCAGTCCCGGTCGCGACTGCAGTGTAAGTGGTGGTCACCGCAGGGCTGACCGACTGCGTTTCGCCGCTTGCCAAGAGGGTATAACTACTTCCATCGGTTCCCGTCAGCGTTAGCTGGGTGGCATTTGTGGTCGTCACGGTCAATGTAGAGGAGTTCCCCGCAATGATCGAAGTTGGGTTCGCGATGATGGTAACGGTCGCCGCAGGATTTGCTGTCACCGTTACGATTGCGGTCGCCGTGGTTTGACCGCCGACCCCGATTGCGGTTGCGGTAAAAG
>DASRLI010000507.1:0-6934 GCA_035648535.1 Occallatibacter sp.
TTGCTGGCTAAACCGGCAACATCTTTCCTCGCCGTAACCAGCCCACTCGAACAGACCCAGAAACCGTGGTGCTTATGACAGTCCAGGGATTTCCCTTGGACACATCTATGAATCATAGCGAAACGGCTCCTGAATTGCAAACCTCGCGCTCAATTTCTTGTAAAGTTCGGGTAATGCGCGTATCTTCCAATGGTTAACATATTTAGTATTTCCGCGGAGCACGAATGGCCGACGCAAAATTGGAAATCAAGGTTGGTAATGTGGCGTTTCTCGGCGAGGGTGCCGAGGAGTGGCTCTCGAAGCAGTTGGACAAGGTTTTGAACAAGATCCCAGAGCTTGCTAAGGCGTCTGCGCATCTCGCAGGCGAGAGCGGGAGCACGTCTGAGAAGCGGGACCACGCAACTGCGGCAGGATCGAAGGCGAGTACCACGGATACACTCGCCGCCTTCCTGAAGACAAAGATTGCTACCGACAGTCAGACTCGCAAGTTCTTGGCCACGTCTGTTTGGCTGCATGACGCCGAAAAGAAGGAACGCGTCGGGACCTCGGACGTGACCCAAGCATTGAACACCCATAAGCAAGGGAAGCTCAAAAACGCTTCTCAGTGCCTTAGTGCCAACGTCAAATCGGGATTTGCAGTGAAGGACAAGAAGCAGTTCTACGTCACGGACCAGGGGCGCGAGTCGCTAGATAAATGATCGCAGCATCGACAGCCCTGTCTGCCATCCCGGCCGGCCTTCGGTCGCCACTCGTCGACGAGTACCGGAGCATAGTCCAAAATTTCCTGGAGCACCGCTGGCTGCCTTCGGAACTCAGTGGGGGCCGATTCAGCGAGATTGTGTACACGATCCTCGACGGTCACGCTAGCGGCTCCTACAGGGCTGCTCCAACAAAGCCAAGAAATTTCCTCCAAGCTTGCCAGGCCCTAGAGAACAACGCCCTTCCACATGTACCCCGCAGTTTCCAGATACTCATCCCGCGAATGCTCCCGGCTTTATACGAAATCCGAAACAATCGCAATGTTGGACATGTTGGAGGAGAGGTCAACCCAAACCATATGGACTCTGTTGCAGTTCTATCAATGTCCAATTGGATAATGGGTGAGTTGGTTCGGGTGTATCACGGATTGAGCGTCGCCGATGCTCAGAAAGTCGTGGACGCATTAGCAGAAGTACGCATCCCTGCCGTGTGGACCGACGGGGCTATCAAGAGGGTGCTACAGCCCAAACTGGCCCTTCCGGATCAGATGCTCCTTCTCATTTCTACAACCTTGCCTGATGTCATGTCAGCACACTTGCTTGACTGGACTGAGGCCACAGACAAGAGATACTTCCTCAAAATCCTGAGAGGGCTTCATTCAAAGCGACTCATCGAGTTTACCGAGAGCTCCGACAAGGTCCAGATCCTGCCCCCCGGCACCAAATACGTGGAGGAGCTTGTTCGAAAGAAGAACCTGAAGAGCATTTTTTAGGGGCCCTCACCGCAAAACCCCGGGCCTTCAACCCATGAGCGCGCGCCTGATCTTCTTCCCCGACGCCTGCCACCGCCGCACCACCTCGTACACAATCACCGTTGCATACGTCACTGCGATCCACAGGCATACCGCCTCAAGAGGCAGGCGGCTCCACGCCTTGATGCGCACGCCCATCATTGCGGCATCCTGGTAGTCCCACCATCCATATGGCACGGCCAGAGTTGCCTCCCACAGAAGGCTGGTCAGCAGGATAATGAACATCGTCAGGCTGAATGCCCGCCAGTTGATCACCGGCATGGCTGATGGAAGCAGCGCCGCTGAAGGCCCCAGCGCTCCAGCCACAAGAAAGATGAAATAGCTCGGAAGCCCCGGCTCTTTCACAAACGTCCACCGGTAGAAGATGCCCGCGCCGATCAGCACCACAGCCCACACCAGCGACTGCGGATGAAAGCGCAGCAGCCTGTCGAACTCCGCTCTCTCTTTGGCATCTGCCGGAATGCTGTAGGCAGCGAACCAATACTCATCCAGCCATATGTACATCAACAGAACAGCAACGAATCCCGTGAAGTAGAAGACATACTCCTCCGCCGGCACGCCGCCGCCCAGTGCCGGCGCGGTAATCCGCAATGTTGCGCCGGGATTCAGAAACAGGAAAAACTTCCGTGCAAAGAAGAAATCCAGCGCCGCGCCTATCGGAAACAGCAAGCCGATCGTCCGCCAGAACGCGCGCTGCGAAATCTTCACGTCCTCCTGCGGCACAAACCAGAATCCAATTACAACGATGGGCACAACAAACAGCAGCAGGCTCACCGTGTATCCGTACGGCGTCGAGTCACTCCCCGCCGCCACCCCTGCCGCCGGCGCCTGAACCGTATTGAGAGTTAGCGCCGCCGGAACCGCGATCATGCCCAGCATCGCTATCACCAGGCGAAAGCTGGTGCGTGGCGAATTGGTACCGGAAGAACCTGTCATGCTGCGTCCTCCACTGCCTTCCACTGTCTGCCTGCGGCTCGTGAATCAAGGGCAATATATCACCTTATCGGTTACCCCGCCTCGGCATTAATGCCTTTCCCCTCCAGCCCCTTTTGTGTCAAACTTCTACTCATGGGAAGCAAAGATAAAGGCAGAAAAGAAGTCAAGAAGGCGCCCAAACCCAAGCCCAAGCCTGAACCCGGCCAAAGACGCGAAGGGTTCACTCCGGCCCCGCCAAAGTAGGGTGCTTCCAGCTCTCAAACCTCCAACGCGCCTCCAGCAGCAGGCGCACAAAGGCTTTCTCTGTCCCCAGAGAGGGCCTTTCGTGTTTTCCGCCCCTCACCGTCTGCTGAAAAACTCGATCCAACGGAGGCGGAGCTTTATCTCAAGGCACGACTTCAATGCCTGCCCCGAGACCAGTCGAAGGGTGCCGCAAAAGCCGCGAGATTAACCAGGGTTTCAGCCCCTGCGGAAACCCTCCGACCCCTGCCTCACATCACAGCATCTTCCCCTGAAACGCGTTAACTTCATTTCAAAGTGATTTGCCGGGAGGCGCACCTAAATGGCCTGGAGATCTGCCGCAATCCTCCTTACCGCCGTCATCGTTGCAATCCCCACATCAAGCCAGGTATCCATCAGTCCATCCAATACCGCCCCAGCCAATCCCGCGCCGCTGCCGGCCGTTGCACCCAGAGGCCGTCCCGTCGTCGGCGTCGCTCTTGAAGGCGGAGGCGCGCTCGGCCTGGCCCACATCGGCGTCCTGCAATGGATGGAAGAAAACCACATCCCAATCGACCGCCTTGCCGGCACCAGCATGGGGGCCCTTGTCGGCGGCCTTTATTCCTCCGGTCTCACGCCCGCCGAGCTGCGCGCGCTCGCCACCAGCGATGCCTTCACCGGGGTCTTCACGCTGCAATCCCCTTACTCCGATTTGAGCTACCGCCGCCGCCAAGATCGCCACGAAATTCCCCAGGGAATCTCCGTCGGCCTCAAGCACGGCCCGCTGCTGCGCAATGCCCTGCTCACTGACCGCGGCGTCAACGAATTCCTCATCACCAACATGCCAGCCTACAACAGCCAGGGCCTGGACTACGACCGCCTGCCGATTCCCTTCCGCTGCGTGGCCACCGATCTGAATACCCTGCAGCCGATCACCTTCGCGCACGGACCGCTGCCCCAGGCCGTCCGCGCTTCAATCTCCATTCCCGGCATCTTTCCCCCTGTTCAGAGCGCAAACGGCCATTACCTCGTTGACGGCGGCATCCTCAACAACCTGCCCACTGATGTCGTTCGCCGCGACCTGCATGCCGAAATAGTGATTGCCATCCACCTGGAAACAAGTCCCATCGCCGCAAGCGACACAAACTCCATCGTCGGCGTGCTCAACCGCGTCTTTACTGCCGGCATCGAACTTAATTCAGCGCAGGCCAGGGCGCTTGCCGACCTGGTGGTTTCAGTACCGTTCGATAAACTCTCCGGCACCGATTACGCCAAGGGCGGCCAGATTATCCGCGCCGGCTACCTCGCTGCCGAACAGAACCGCGCCGCCCTGCTCCGTTACGCCCTCAACGACAACGATTGGAAGATCTACCTCGCCGCGCGCCAGGCCAGAATGCTTCCTCAACCTGGCACCCTCCGCCAAGTCAAGGTAGAAGGCGCCTCGCCCAGCGCAGTCCGCAGCGTTCTCGCCAATTTGAAACCTCTTGATGGCCAGCCTGTTGCTCCCATCACCACCATCAACGCCCTCAAGCCCATCCAGTCCAACGGCGGATATGACGCAACCTTTGAGACCTTTTCCCCCGCGCTGGCCGCTGGCTCCACTGCCGCTCGAACCCCCGGCGCCTCTCCCAACGATGCCGGCATCCTGGTCCGCCTCAGCAAGGATTCCATCGGTCCGCCCTATCTCGTCATCGGCCCCGAGCTGACCGCGGCCACTTCCAACATCACGCGCATGGAGATCAACCTGCGCTTCGTCGATCAGAACTTTCGCGGCTTCGGCTCCGAGCTCCGCGGCACCGCCGAACTTGGCTACAAGACAGTTCTCACTGCCGAGTACTATCGCCGCCTCACGCCAGGCGGATTCTTTCTGCAACCGCGCGCCACCGTCTCTCGCGAACCTGTCTTCATCTGGGCCAACCAGAAGCGAATTGCAGAACGCTTTCAGCAAAACCTGGTTGCCGGCCTCGAAGTCGGCCGCACCTTCGGCAACACCATGCAGGTCTCCGCCGAGTGGCGCGCCGCGGATGTGCGCTGGGGTCTGCGAACGGGTTCGGGCGGCGGCCCCTATCTCACAGGAACCGCGCAAACCGGCCTGCTGCACTTCAACCTCGACAAGGCAGCCTCGGGCACCATCTCTCCCAGCGGATTCCGGTTCGCCGCATCGGCCGGAGCGCTCTACCATGCGGTCGGCAGCAGCAACGCCCCCATGGCCCAGTTCTCCTTCAGCCGCACCTTCCCCTTCAAGCACGACAACATCATCGGCATGAGCCTCGAAGTCGACTCCTACCTGCGCGCCAACGTCGCCCAGCCTTATCGCTTCACGCTCGGCGGCCCCATGCGCCTCTCCGCGTCTGCATTCGATGAGTACCGCGGCACCGACCTCTATCTCGCGCGCAGCGGATACATGCACCGCCTTGCCGCTCTCCCCACCGGCCTCGGCCAGGGCCTCTACGGCCTCATCGGTTATGAAGCCGGGGAAGTCTGGTCCCCCGAGCAGCGCGCGTTTCTTCGCCAGAACGGAACTGTCGGCCTGGTAGGCAACACGCCCCTTGGCCTCGTAACCTTCGGCGTCTCCGTAGGCGACGCCGGCCACCGCAAAGTTTTCATTACTCTAGGACGCTGGTTCTAAGCTTGCGAAACTATAGGGTCTAAACTTTCCGGAGATTAGGTCCGGGTGCCCCAGGTCTCGCCTTTGAGACCTGGGATTCCACAGAAGTAGACTCATCGCCCACCCGCCACCAAACACCGGGTGCCCCATCCTTGCGACTTCTTTCTGTCGCAAGGGTGGGATACCACAACACTCAACCACCATATTCTTCGGGAACTCTTTCTGTACGACGTTCACCCCGCCGTGTACTCCCCCAGCAGCCGCAGATACAACCGGTAGTCCTCCATCGAAACTGCCGGAGGCGTCTGGTGGTCCACGCTGGGAATAAATCCGCCCGTCTTCATCAACGGAACCAGCCGCTCAAACTCGCCTCGCATAGCCGCCTCGCCAAGGTGCATCACAAGCTTGTTGTAGTGTCCCACCATCCTCAGCGTCCCATACGCATCCCGCAGCACCATCCCGTCCACCTTCGCCTGCCGTTCCAGCGGCAATACGCCTTCAACTCCCACCGATTGAATCCACGGAATCAGCTTCGTACAATCGCCATCCGTATCCATGATGGCCACCGCATTCATCTCCTTCACCCGCTCCAGCAACGGCAGATAATACGGCGTCATGAACTCCTCGCAGATGCGCCGCGACACCATCGGCCCATGGTTATACGACATGTCCTCCGCAATCGTAATGAACGTCGGCACGCAGCTCTCGCGAATCTGTGCCAGCAGCCGCAAATTGAACGCCAGCAGATCCGAGTTGATTCGATGCAGCAACTCCGGCTGATCGTAATAAGCCAGCATCAACTTCTCGAACCCAAGCAGCGTGCGCGGAAACCAGAAGAACCCTTCCAGCGTCGTCCACACCCCCGCCTCGCCTCGCGCCTGTCTGCCTGCCCACGGCCGCATCGTTGCAATCGCCGCACTATGATCCGGATACAGCGAAGGCAAAATGCGCAGGTAGTCGTCCATGTTGGAGACGGTGCCCTCAACATGGTGCTGCACCGCCTCAATCGTCGGCGCGGTAGTCGAGAACCAGAACTGTTTGTAAGGATCGAGCCCGAAGTATTCAGCAATCTCAAACATGTCATTCAATTCCGCCGGCAATCCCTCGCCATGCCAGCGATCGATCGTCATGTCCCACCACATCGCCCATTCCCATTGCGGCAGCCGATCCACAGGCTCAAAGTTCATCACCGCGCGAAACCGCTCCACATGGTTCATCGTGCAAACCTCGCACAATCCTACATCGCAGATGCGGGGGACGTTGTGCCACGGCGCATAGCGCGACAGGCGGCGGCCTCTGCCGAGTACACATCCATGAACCTCTGCCTAAGCACCCAGCATCCCCTGAACGCAACAAGGCCCTCCCCGCGGGGAGGGCCTTGCCGTTGCAACCTGATTCCCGAAAATGCCTACGCGACGACTTCAATCCCCATCGAGCGCGCCGTGCCCTTGATGCTCTTGATCGCCGTCTCCACCGAGGCTGCGTTCAAATCGGGCATCTTCTGCGTGGCGATCTCGCGCACCTGCTTCTCCGTCACCTTGCCGATCTTTTCCTTGTTCGGCGTGCCGGAGCCCTTGGCAATACCGGCAGCCTTCTTCAGCAGAACCGCCGCCGGAGGCGTCTTGGTCACAAAGCTGAAGCTGCGGTCGGCGTAAACCGTG
>DASRLI010000508.1:0-2329 GCA_035648535.1 Occallatibacter sp.
CGGCTCTTGATCAGAAACGGGGGCAGGCCCTGGAGCCCAAGTTGATAAAACCAACTTGGGAGAAAGATTTTGATCAACTCAGAGGTTCTGCTAGGTCTGCCCGGCTACCAGATTACCGGGATTGAAGGAGAGGGAGTGGAAGTGAGGATATCGGCCCGCTATAGCGGGCCGGTGTCCTGCGCGCACTGCGGGGGAAGTCGTCTGCGGAGCAAGGGCCGGTATGTCCGCCAGGTGCGCCACGAAAACATCGGTGCGCGCCACGGCGTGCTGCAACTGGAAGCCCGCAAGTGGCAGTGTTTAGATTGCGGGCGGTCTTTCCGCCAGCGTTTCCCCGGCATTCTGCCGTGCCAGCGTAGCAGCGAAGCCTTCCAGGCGATGATCTACCGCCAGCATCGGGACGGTATCAATCGCAGCCGCCTGGGGAGGCGCGAAGGAATCGGCGCGGCCACCGTCGAGCGCTACTTCCGGCATGGCTTAAAACGACAGTTCAGCGAGTGGCACTCACCACGATGTCCGAGGGTGCTGGGCATCGACGAGCACTTTTTCACTCGAAAAAAGGGGTTCGCCACCACGCTCTGCGATCTGCACCGTCACAAGATCTACGATGTGGTGCTGGGCCGCTCGGAACTCTCCTTAGA
Organism: Occallatibacter sp.; assembly: GCA_035648535.1. Taxonomy (GTDB): domain Bacteria; phylum Acidobacteriota; class Terriglobia; order Terriglobales; family Acidobacteriaceae; genus Telmatobacter. Next base: position 639 of record DASRLI010000508.1, read on the forward strand.
AGCGTATTTTCACAAGCTGGAAGGCAAAGCCGAGGTGCGGGTGGTGTGCATGGATCTGGCCACTCACTACCGTTCTCTGGTACGGCTGCACTTCCCCAACGCGCGCATCGTGGCCGACCGCTTCCACGTCATTCGCATGATCAATCACCACTTCCTGGCTTGCTGGCGCGACATCGATCCGGCCGGCAGCAAGAATCGCGGCCTGCTCTCGCTGATGCGCCGGCACCGCCACAATCTCCGCCCCCATCAGCAGGTCCGGCTCGGCGCATATCTGGAAAAATACCCCGCTTTGGAACTCATCTACCGCTTCAAGCAACGGCTCTGCTACCTGCTGTTGAAGAAGCATCGCACACGACGGCAATGCGAAGGCTTAATCCCGCGCTTCCTCAGGGCTCTCGATCAGTTGCGCCACGCCGGTTTGGCACAACTGGTGCAACTGGGCCAGACTCTCACATCCTGGAGCCAGGAGATCGTCGCCATGTGGCGCTTTACCCGCAACAACGGCATCACCGAAGGCTTCCACAACAAAATGGAACTCATTAACCGCCAAGCTTATGGCTTCCGTAACTTCGAAAACTACCGGCTCCGCGTCAAGGTATTATGTGGTTGATCGGCTTGGCAACTGGACTGCTCCCCCGTTGTTGGCGTAGAGCCGTTGCGGCCCCAGAGCTCTATTTGGTCAATCCTGCATTCTTGCCGAAAGTTGGAGCGGGGATTTGCGGCTGCTTGGTTAGGCGCCTAACGAGCTCCGTTCGGCGGTGGTCACCACCGCTGGTCGACCTTTCTTGCTTAACCGACTGAAAGGACGCGCCGGCAATGCGAGATCCTGATCCCGCGTTTCCCGTTGTTGGCGTAGAGCCAAGAGTTGTATGGTACGCCCGAGAGGATTCGAACCTCTGACCTTTTGCTCCGGAGGCAAACGCTCTATCCAGGCTGAGCTACGGGCGCACGATCAACCTACATAAACCAGCTTATCACCCTAGTCCCGCCGCGGAACGCATATGGCAAATGCGGAAGTCGGAGACAAGCGACCTGGAGTGAGATTGTCCGCCCATCCCGCCTAACGCCTCCCGCCAGTGGCGTATCCTATGTGATGAATGTCTCTTGAGTTTCGCAATGTTACCGCCGGGCCCCTCAGGGAACTCACGGCCAGTGCTCCCGCGGGCGCGATTATCGGCGTGATCGGCGGGAAGAACTCCGGCGTTTCGGAACTGCTAAAGCTGGCCTGCGGCATGATGGATCCCCAGCAGGGCGAAGTGAACGCCGGACCCGCGCGCCGCCTGGTGTCCCTCGGCGAGCCGCTCAATCTCGCGCCCTCCGACGTGCTGGCGCTGGATCAGGCGCTGGCCACGCAGGATGCCCTGGTGCGCACGCGAACCTTGCTGGGTCTCGACCGCCTGCGGCGCGCCGGGACCACGGTGCTGCTGGCCTCGCACGAAGACCGTCTGCTCGAAACGCTGTGCGACGAAGTGTGGTGGCTCGAAGCCGGCGAGATCGCGGCCAAAGGCGATCCGCTCGAAACCATGACGCGCTACCGGCGCTTCGTGGCGGATCAGATTCGCGCTTGGGGCGAGACCATACCGCCCCGGCTGGCGCCTTCCGCGCGGCGCGGCGACGGGCGGGCTGAGGTGCTGGCCATCGAGACGCTGGGCGCAAACGGTAAATCCACCATCGTCTGGAAAAGCGGCGAG
>DASRLI010000509.1:0-7209 GCA_035648535.1 Occallatibacter sp.
TGTCGTCAAAGCCAAAGTTCTCAACCAGGTACTCGCGAACGACCATGGCCCTGGCCTCGGTCAGCAGCAGGTCCTTCTTTGTATCCCCATCCATGCCGGTGGAAGCCACGACGACCGCTACTCCGAACTGATTTTGCGCCAAAAAGTTGCCACCGGCGTCAAGAGATTTATGGTTCTTCATCTTCGCTGAATCGCGGCTATCGAACAGTTGTTTCGCGGTATAGGTAAACACTTTCAAAGGCGTACCCTCCGGAAGTCCACCAATTCTATTTGCTGTCAGGGCACTTGAATCTTCGTATCCGCGCTTCTTGAAATATCCACTCAAAAAGAAGTTGTGCTTCAAAGCCTCCATATTCTCCTGGAAGTCAGATACGCCGGTCTGCGCCTGCACCATCGTGTCATGCAGCGTCGTCGTAGTCTGTGCCAGGTTGTTATAGAGTTGCTTGTCGTTCACCAGTGCTCCGACGGTTCCCTGCCCCGAATCGATCTTGGCGCTTACCGAGTTCAGGTGGGCTGTCGCCAAGGTTGCATTGTTGATGGCCATTTGACTGCTGTCCAGAATGCCGCTCGTCTTCTTGAACAGATCTGACATGATCAGCGGCGGTTCACTTTGGATGGTTTCGCCATCTTTAACTTCGGCTTGTCCGGCGGATCCAAATGAGATAGCAAGGTACTGATTCCCCAACAATCCCTCGGTCTGGATCGATGCCACAGAATCATGCTTGATAATTTCGTGCGTAGACTTGGCGAGTTCCATGAGGACTGTGACCTTCTCTCCCGGCTTCCTGGGCAATTCAATGCCGGTCACCGTTCCGCTGTGTACTCCGCCCACCTGCACATCTGCTCCATCAGCCATGCCCACCACATTGTCGAATTGCGCCTTCAGTTGGTACGTGGAGCTAAACAGATACTCCTTGCTCCCGATAATGAAGACCCCCGCAGCCAAAACTGTCAGCGTCACAACGATGAATGCTCCGAGTCTTGCTACTCTCGACATATTTCCCCCTACGATTGCTTCAGAAATTCCTTCACAAATCCAATGTTGCTTTGTTGAAGATCGTCAAACGTCCCCTCAATCACCACCGTTCCCTCATTCAATAGAGCCAGACGGCCTGCGATGGCCCCGGCACTATGCAGGTCGTGCGTCACTACGATGGACGCCATCTGACGTTCTCTCTGCAGTTTGAGAATCAACTCGTCGATCTCCCCAGAACTGATAGGGTCAAGCCCTGCAGTCGGTTCGTCGAGCAGCAGAATCTCCGGTTCCAGAGCCAGCGCGCGCGCCAGGCCCACGCGTTTTTGCATCCCGCCTGATATGTCCGAAGGCATCTTATCGAGATCGCCTTCCATGCCCACCTCGGCCAGCAATTGCCTTACGCGGTCGGCTCTATCGGATTTCGACATGTCCCTTCGATGGTGTTCAAGGGGAAATGCAACATTTTCAGAGACAGTGAGCGAATCGTAGAGCGCCGCCTGCTGAAAAAGGAAGCCCATCTTCTTTCTGATCTCGCCCATCTGGTCCAGCGCCAGGCCGGCGATGTCCTGGCCATGGATACGAACCGAGCCCGAGTCGGGTTTTTCGAGACCAATAATCAACCTCAGCAACACGCTCTTTCCCGTGCCGCTGCGCCCGAGAACAGCAAGGGTTTCTCCGCTGCCCACGCCTATGCTTATCCCATTCAGAACCTTGTGATGCCCAAAGGTCTTGGTCAAATTCTCGACGGCGACAACCGGCACACTCCCGTTCTTCTGGACATCTTCTTGCTTCGCCGGATTGGAATAAACAGTGGCCATGTTTTTATCACGGGTGCTTCAAGCAATGGTTAATGAAAGAAAACAAGAATGAATTTCACCAGGACGACATCGGCCAGGATGAGAAAGAGCGACGCGAGTACCACCGAGTTGGTGGCCGCCCGGCCCACACCCGCGGCGCCTCCCCGTGTGTTCATTCCTTGAAAGCACGCGATGAGCCCGATGATGAGGCCATACACGGCGGTCTTGAAAGTAGGCGGCAGGAATGCGTTGAAGGTTGAGCCACTGAAGCCGCTTTCAATGAATTGATGGAACGAGAGAGGCTCAACCAGCGCCTGCGCAATCCACCCGGTCAATAATCCGCATGCGTCAGCGGCAACTGTCAGCAGAGGTAGCATCAGGATGCAGGCCAGTATTCGTGTTGCCGCCAGGAGCCTGTAAGGGTTGATTGCAGACGCCTCGATGGCATCGATCTGCTCGGTCACTTTCATCGACGCAAGTTCAGCGCCAATTCCCGCCCCAACGCGGCCGCTCACTACGAGGCCCGTAATCACCGGACCCATTACCTGGATCACGGAATATACAAGGGTTGCGGGAAAGAGCGACTTGGCGCCGAATCGACTTAGGCTGTAGCGTGCTTCCAGGGAGATGACGACGCCGATCGCGGCGCCGGCCAGTGCGACAAGTGGCAGGGACTTCGATCCAACTTCGTCAAGCTGTCGAATCAGTTCACGCCACTCAAACGGCGGCGTCACGGCAGCCTTGAGTACCTGCCACGAAAAGATGCCCAGGTTGCCGAACCACTCGAAAAACCTGTTAAACGGTCCGGAGGCGGAGCTCACCACTATGGAAATACCTGACTCACGCCGACTTGGAATTGGAGAGCCTATACCGGCATCTGTTGTAAATCCGCGGTCGCTCACCGATTTGGTCCCTGAATTGGCGAGCCGTGCGAATTGTTCAGATGCATGCGTGAAAGCAAGGAATGAGGTCCGCTGTACAGGAACTCCAAGGCAATGTTGCCGCCCACGGATTCCAGCAGAGTGTAATTACCCATCCTAAATACATCCTCGACACCGTAACGTCTCGGATACCAACCGTAGACGGCCAATGCTGAACCCGCATAGGGCGCCGCAAGCGCCGGAAATGAGAAAACGCGATGGCCGTCCCTGCCATTGCGTCCTGTCAGGGTTGAAACCACCGCATGGCGCAGTCGTGGGAATACGCCGCTGCATTCACATCGGTAGTAGAGAGTGTCTTCCTTCAACGCGCTGGCCAGCAGATAGCGCGTCGTGGTGCTCGCCGCAGCGATTCCATAATCGGACCCGAGTCGCTCGGAATATCCGCCAAACCCTTGTTTCCACTCTGGAGGCGTTCTTGTTGCCTGGTCGATTGCGCCAAAGAAGACTCCGCCCACAATCGCATAGGGACCGAACGCATCGAAGGCGAAGTTCTTCGCCTTAGTTGCTCGCGTCGGAGGGACATACGTAAAATCCGGTATCTCCGACGTCGGGATTCCTGCGCTGTCCGGTAAATCTCCCGAATAGGAAAGTGACTGCGCTCTCGCCTGCATAGAGAGTGCCGCTAGGGCTACTGTCCCCAGCAACAGGAGCAGCGTCCAGCGTGTGCTCATACCGAGAAGCAGAATGCCCGATCGGTCAGCGCGCCTAGCCACCAGAACCGCATGCATGGCCGGCAAGCGCTGCGAATCCGAAATCCACTTGGGCGGCCTCATCGTCTCTCCTCAGTTCGGCGTCGTCCATTTCAGGCGCGCCTGGCGCTGTGAGTGAACTGTGTCGCCGTATATCTATACGCTTATAGAGGTTGTCAGAATTGAGACCTTCAAGGATGGTCAAATCTGCTCGGGGCTGGGATGCCCCTCACATCCTGACCGTACCGGTCCTTCAATCAATCGGGACTTTCCTCGTCAATGCCAGAAACTGAGCAAAATTGACCAGACGCACACTCTCATAACCGGCGATGATGGACAGAGATTGATCGTAATTGCGGACAAGCCGGCGACAACTGTCCAAATGTTCCGCCTCCTTCCAACAACCACTTCGGAATAAAATCGCTCGCACAGGGTCGCAGCGAATACTATGCATACCTTCTTTCAAGTGCTTCGTCCGTGGCTTTTGATTCATTCGCCACAATCATTTATTGCTCCACACCACATTGACAGCTTGCCGGGCAGGATCAAGGTCCCCTCGCAGATCCGTCCAAGCCCCCGGTTCATCACATGAAACGCGCTGAACTTTCACCGAGGGTTTGGGCGTCATGCATTGTACCTACGACGAGCTATTCAGGTAATTTAGTCCGCACGTCCTCCGGAAGGGAGTGACTGGTTACGATGGAATACTCGACTTTCAAATCGTTGCTCCGCCGAATGATCGTAATTCCCATGGTCGCCACGGCGGTCCTTGCTGGATTGCTTTTGTGGGAAACCTTCGACTTGAATAAATCCTTGCAGTGGGTTGACCATACCGATCAGGTTCTCGACCAATCCGGGCATCTGCTGATGCTGCTTGTAGATATGGAATCCGGCACGCGCGGATACATCGCAACGGGCGATGAGGCCTTCCTTCATCCCTATCTGGAGGGCGCGAAGATATCCGACTCCGAGTTCGAGGCCCTGAATCGGCTGTTGGATGACAATCCAATTCAGCAGCAGCGACTGAAGGAAATTCATGCTGGCTATGGGGAGTGGGAGAGGTACGCCAACGGGATTATCGCCCTTCGCCTTGCGGGAAAAGCCGACCCCACTCTCTATGAGAACCAGCAAGGGAAACGCAAGATGGATATCCTTCGAGCGCAGATCGCGGAGTTTCAACGTGTGGAAGAAGGACTGCGTGCCGGGCGGGTTCAGGCCGCGCACCTGCGATGGGGACTGATGGTAACAAGCTGCCTCGGCCTGGGCTTGGGATTTGGGGTCTTCCTCGCATTGTTCACCCGGTACCACGTTGAAAAGCTGGGCACCAAGCTGTTGCAGAGCGAGGAGCGATGGACTGCCACCCTGGGCAGCATCGGCGAGGCGGTTATAGCGACAGACAGCGAGGCCCGAGTCACCTTCCTCAACTCGGTCGCCGCCGCTTTAACCGGATGGTCACCGGAAGAGGCTTTAACCCGGCCTGTCGGGAACGTGTTCAAGATCATCAATGAGAAGTCCGGGATGAACGCTGACGATGAAGTGCTCCAGGTGCTCGAAAAGAGGCAGATTTTAACAGTGGCCAATAACGTGGCACTGATAACAAGGGATGGCCGCGAAATTCCTGTCGAGCACAGTGCCGCGCCAATCCTCGCCGGCGAAGGAGAAGTCATTGGCGTGGTGCTGGTTTTCCGCGACGTCGCGGAGAGGCGGCAGGAGCAGATAGCAACTGCGGAGCAGGCTGCACTACTCGAACTCACGCAGGACTCCGTCTTTGTAATCGACATGGAAGGGAAGGTCCTCTTTTGGAGCCGCGGCGCAGAGGCGATGATGGGATACTCCAAAGACGAGGCAGCCGGCACAATCGCGCACGACCTGCTCCGCACCGAGTTTCCGCAGCCCCTTGCCGAGATTAGAGCGGAATTGATGCGCGTAGGACATTGGGAGGGAGACCTCATAAAGACCGCTAAGGATGGCAGGCGTATTGTGGTGGCCGGTCGCTGGGCATTGCAATGGGGCAAGCGCGACGAGGCGCCCCGCGTGCTAGTCATCAACAGCGACATCACTGAGCGCAAACGGGGAGAAGAGTCGCTCGTCTTGCAAAGAGAGCAACTGCGAGCGCTGGCCGAACGCTTGCAGTCAGTGCGCGAAGAAGATCGCAAGAAGGTCGCTCGCGACCTGCACGATCAAATAGGACAAATTCTAACCTCGATCAAGATGGATTTGACATGGGTGACTCGTCATCTGCCGAAGTCGGAGGTTGAGGTGCTCGCCCGACTGACGGAATCGATCCAGTTGATTAATGATGGCGTGAAGGCGGTGCGCACTATATGCAGCGGGTTGCGTCCAGGAGTATTGGATGACCTTGGTTTGGCGGCAGCCATTGAGTGGCAGGTCAGCGAGTTCACTTCTCGAAATGGTGTCCCGTGCGAGGTCTCTGTTCCACCCGTTGATTTACACTTGGACGGTGACCGAGCCACAGCGACTTTCCGAATCTTCCAGGAGTGTCTGACCAACGTGATTCGGCACGCGCAGGCAAAGTCCGTACGCGTTGCCCTTTGCCAGGAAGATGGGGACATCCTTCTGGTTGTGGAGGACGACGGGATAGGCTTCAGTGAATCCAGCTTATCGAATTCTCTTGGGTCTTTGGGACTCCTTGGTATGAAAGAACGAGCGCAGTTTTGCGGAGGCGACGTACATGTCTCCAGTTCCCCGGGCAACGGGACGACGGTCACTATCCGCGTTCCGCTGGACACGCCGCGCGCTGAGAGGGAGCAAATATGCATATCCTGATTGCCGATGACCATGCAGTTGTACGCCGTGGCCTAAGAGAAATACTCGCTGACGCTATTCCCGGCGCCGACTTTTCTGAAGTCGGAAATGGGGATGAGGTGCTGAGCCAACTGGGGAAATCCCAGGTTGCCATGTTGGTGTTGGATATCAGCATGCCAGGGCGCAGTGGGATAGACGTGCTGCGAGATGTGAAGCACACGTACCCGCGGATGCCGGTAATTATTCTGAGTTGCCAGCCGGAGGACCAGTATGCCGTTCGCTGCTTGCGGGCTGGCGCTGCCGCCTATATCAACAAAGAGAGCGCCTCTGAAGAGCTGGCGATGGCGGCGAAGAAGATACTGAGCGGCGGCCATTACGTCAGCACGAGCCTCGCAGAGAAACTGATCGCAAATCTGGATGAGTCCGTCAACAAGCCTTTGCATGAGTCACTCTCGGACCGAGAACACGAAGTCATGAGAATGATTGCTGCCGGCGTCTCCTTGACGGAGATTGGCGACAGGCTTCATGTCAGCGTGAAGACGATCAGCAGCTATCGGGCGCGCATTATGGAAAAGATGCAAATGAAGAGCAACGCCGACCTTACGCGCTACGCAATGACACACAGCCTTGTAGATTAGATTGGCCTGGCGATGTAAGGAAAACCCTACAGAGGAAGCGGAGCAAACCCTACAAAAATCGCGGTCTTCGCTGACGCCGATTCCTTTTCACTTCCGGTACCGTAGCTTTAGGTCGAATTTGCGGCCCGCCAAGTGGATACAACGATGAACATCCTGATAGCAGACGATCACGTGAACGTGCGACGCGGCCTGAGAGAGATTCTGGTCGATGAGTTTCCTGGCACTCAGTTTTCCGAAGCCTCCAACGGGGATGAGGTGCTTACCCAGTTGCTCATATCTCAACCTGCGGTACTGTTGCTCGACATCAATATGCCAGGGCGGAGTGGGTTTGAAGTGCTGAAGGATGTAAAGCATATCTACCCTCAACTCTCTGTAGTCATGGTGAGTGTCCAGTCTGAGAGC
>DASRLI010000510.1:0-5014 GCA_035648535.1 Occallatibacter sp.
CAATGGGCTGAGCAACGCGCATATCGAGGTCTCCTCATCATAAGATGAGCCTCGATCTATAATAGACTCTATTACTGAGACACTACACTAGCGTATCCGGGGAATTTGCGTGCCCTGTTGACCTCCTGATGAAATCGGCCTCCATGAGAATTCCCCCAAAGATGAAAAGACCCAAGACAGTTAGGCAGCCGCCGCATCCAAGGGCGAGGCCATTGCCGCCGTCCGTGGACCGAGATTCCTGCTTTGCTTGCGCCTCCAACTGTCTTAGACCATTTGAAACCTGTTCTGCTTGCCCAATCAGCCTTGGTATCTCAGCCTGAATTGCATCCACCCTTGCCCGGTTGCTAGCTGCTAGATCTGCTAACGCCTGTTGCGAAGCAGATATCCGCTTCTTGTATGGGCCTACGACCGTCTCAATGAATTTCTCATGTGTGGCTGAGACCGTCCCGACCACCTCTCGGTATGCAAAGATCGTCCCCTTTGCGAATGTCGATTCGATCGACGTCTTCAATTTGCTTGCGGAGCGGATTTCGAAAGACGATATTTCAGGAAGAGACTCCGCGACCCGAATCGTTTGCGCAAACAGACTCAAGAGGTTACGTGCCGGAACTCTTTCTTCCTCCCGCATTTGGCTGAGTAGGTCCGTGATCTCCACTCTCATGGGATCGAGAGATTTATCAATGGCCGCAGCAGTCCAATACCTCAAATCCAATGAGATAAGCTTTCGAAGCTGCCGAATCGCCTCCTGTGCGGAGCCCGTTCGCATTAGCGCGCGAACTAGCTCAAATTGGTATACCAAGTCCTTTGGCGCGAGTTCGACGGCTAGACGGATATGGTCCAGCGACTCTACTTCATTGCCCGCTGCGTGGAAGGCCCGAGCTAGATGGTAGTGCGCGATTGCTTTATGGTGATCGTTTGGCGCAAACTTGGTGGCCAGTTCAAAGTACCGCAGCGACTGTGCCTGGTCGTCGTCATGAACAGATAGGAAGCCCAGATATTGATAGGCAAATCCATTGGTTCTGCAAGCCTCGGTGGCTTTTTGAAATCTCTCTCGTGCAAACTCCCTCTCGCCGCTCTCATAGCATTGAACTCCCTCATCAAAGAATTGCCGAGAGTCAATCCAATGCGTCTTCCAAAGCGAGTCGAGTACTTCTTGCGTAACTTGGGTGTTCCTCTCAATAGCCCACCGAAGCTCCGTGATCTGTGCTCCGAGATAGACTCTCGCCTCGTCGATGGTGCGATTGATCTCGCTGGAGATCTCTAGAGCGACTCGCCTGTCTTGTTCTGCCTGATAAGCGATTTCGTTTGCGATGATTTGGGACGCATCATCGCTTGCTTCCCTGTAGCGATTCACTGCTTCGGAAAAGCCGGATTCAATCTCTTCGCGAACCCGCCCCATCTCGCGATGTAGCGCAGTCAATCCTCGATCGTTCGTGTTTAGAAAAACGCTGTCTCTTGAGCTCATGGGAAGAGCAGGGCTCATAGACCGGACTTGATCGAAGAAATCATTGCAAAACTCATGCGGTCGATCCCTTGCGCTGAATCTGTTCTGACCTAAAGGGGAGAGTCAGAAGTATTGCACAATACCTACATGGGAGCAAGAACCGGGGCCCCTCCCACCCTTGATCTCGAATGGCGAGAACGGCCCAAAGCGCTCATTGGAAAACATTTGGGGAACAGCAATCAGATAGGTATCGGCAAACGCCCCAGGCTTCGGGAGACTCTTCGGGCGCCCGCCCGGCGGCAGGGCACGGAATTTCAGTCGCCATGCCGACTTCTCGTTACCGATCGCTCCTCGGCGAAGGCTCGGCGCCTCTAGCATCGGTTCCCCAATCCCTCGGGCTATGCTTCTTGGAATGTTCTTACGATCTTCCTATGAGGATACCTGTAATGAACACGAGTGCTCCGCCAAGTCCCACTTGCATCGCTGCGGAGAACACTGGCGTATCCATGAACCGGTGCCGCACCCATGTGATAACTCCGAGTTCCAGAAGGACGACGACAATTGCAATCCCGAAGGCAAACTGAAACTCCCTGATAAGAAATGGGAGGGTGTGACCAATGCCTCCCAGCGTCGTCATGGCTCCGCAAATCAGACCGCGTGCTCACGGGTGTCCGCGGCCCGTAAGACTCCCATCATCGGAAAGCGCTTCCGCAAAACCCATGCTGATGCCGGCTCCCAACGATGCAGCCATTCCGACCAGAAAGGCGTCCCAGCTGTTTTGCGTGGCCATGGCCGCCGCGAATACCGGGGCCAGCGTTGAAACGGAGCCATCCATCAGTCCAGCCAAGCCGGGCTGCACGATTTGCAAAACAAACAGCCGGCGGCGAGCCTTGTCCTCATCTTCCTTCACCTCTGGACGCAGCTTCTCTTCCGTCAGTTCCTGGGCTCGGTCTTCGTGCAGGCGTTCCTCTTGCGCAAGGTCATCCAGAAGTTGGCGTATGCTGGCGTCCTGAACACGTGTCGCGGCTTGTTCATAGAATCTGCGAGTTTCGACCTCAATAGCGCTTGCCTGCTTGCGAACAGTCTCGAGCCCCAGTGGACGCACCAGCCACACTGGTGTGCGCTGCACGAATCCTTTCACGTCCTGACGGCGAATCAGCGGTATGTGGTCGCCAAACTTCTGCTGATAAAGTTCGATCAGACGACGGCGGTGTTCCGATTCTTCCTTTCGCATGCTGCCGAACACCGCAGCCGATCCGGCATAATCCTGGCGCAATCCTTCGTAAAAGTCTGCATACACCCGCTCGTCTTCTTCTTCCAGAGAAATGGCCAGAGCGAGAATTTCGCGTTCCGATAATTCTTTGAAGTTTTTCATAACGCTCGACACCCCATATGATGCGCGAACCAATATCTCCGCTCCACAGATGTGAGTCATTCTGTCTTCGGGATATGGGCCTCTTGCTTGATCATCCGCGCCAGAAAGAATCACGGATCACACTGCAGAAGTTTCCACGGCAGAAGTCCGGATCTTTGTCTGCGAGCACATCTGCCTTCACATTTCCGAAGGTAGTCTCAGGCTTGTGTCTGATGCCGTCATAGAAAGCTTGCAGGATATCCTCTTTGAAATTGGTCCCACGTGGGAACGCCTGCACCACTGCGTTACGATCGGAATCTGTGAAGCTGGCGTAGTCGATTCCGAGAACATCCATTTCGACGCCTGCCGTAACGAGGGCGATGACGGGATGCATGTACTGAGGGATGCCGGGAGTGGTGTGAAGTGCGATCGCTGTCCATACGTGGTCGATGTCCTGTTCAGTGATGTTATGGCGGCGGAGGAAGTCGCGCGCAGCATTTGCTCCATCGACTTCAAAACGGTCTGCATCGCTGCTGTAAGCAGATACGAGGCCGATGTCGTGGAACATAGCGCCTGCGTAGAGAAGTTCGGCATCGAACTTGAGCCCGCGGCACTGGCCTGCGAGTGCGCCAAAATAGTAGACGCGGCTGGAATGATTGAACAGCAGAGTCGATTCCGTATCGCGGATAAATTCCGTGATTTCGCTTGCAAGCTTGCTGTCGGGAACACTGATGCCCGAGATAAGCGCGGCTTGTGAAGAAATAGCTGTGGTCATGGACGTCCTCCTGCGTGATTTGCTTACACATCCAAGCTAGAACTTGAATTGTTTGACCGCAACGACATGATTACAGCAATTTAGGACATCGCAATCTACGAGGATGACACAGATACGAGTGTGCTCCTGAAGCGACTCGCGTATTCGGCCGCGGTAACGCCGAGGACCCGGAGAAAAGTTCGGCGCATCGCATCTGCGGATTTGAAGCCGCAGGAGTCGGCCACTTCTTTGAGCCCGCGAAAGGAGCTGTCGATGATCTGCTGCGCTGTTTCGACACGCATACGATCAACGAACTGGCCGGGGTTCATTCCGGTTTCGCGAAGGCAGACGCGCGTGAAATGGCGGGCGCTCATACCGATGCGGTCGGCGAGTGATTCCACGGTGAGATTTTCGCGAAGGTGCTGGAGCATCCATACTTGAAGCTCGCGCAGCGGCTGAGATGTGACGGCCTGATGCGAGAGCATGTGGCTGTATTGCGCCTGTCCGCCCGGGCGCACGAGGAACATTACGAGGAAGCGTGCAATTTTGAGTGCTATCTCGTGTCCGTGATCTTCCTCAACCAACGCGAGCGAGAGGTCAATGCCGGCTGTGATACCTGCCGAAGTGTAGATCGAGCCGTCGCGCAGATAAATCGGTTCGGGCCGCACAACGACCTTGGGATATTCCCTGGCGAGACGCTCGCAGAAGTTCCAGTGCGTAACGGCTTGTTTGCCATCGAGGAGACCTGCTTCCGCGAGCAGGAATGCGCCGGTACAGATGGATGCAACGCGACGCGACCGCCTTGCGACTTTCGCTATCCAGGCGATGAATTTGGGATCGTAGCTACCGCACTCTGCGCCTGGACCTCCGGCGATTACAAGGGTGTCGATGGGGCCGTGGACGTCTCCGATGGAAATTGCGTCGGTGAGCGCGACACCGCGATTGGTCTGCAGAGTTCGTTCAACGCCGGGGTTTGCAAGTTGAATTTCGTAGTCCGGCGCGTTGGAAAAGACCTCTAATGGGCCAGTTACATCAAGGATCTGAACGGGAGGAGGGCCGACAATGACGACTTTCCGCATATGGGTAAGTTTAGGTGAACTCAGTCTCTCAAGGCCGTCGGGTGGGCAAGGAGGGCACTTGACGCAACCTCTCCGGGAGCAGTCGAAAGGCGAAATGCGATACAGGCCGTGTCAGGGAAGCCCATTTCCTGAGTATCGACAGGGGGACCCTGGGTGTCCGGGAGCATTTCTGGAATGATGCATAATCGCCGAGTATCAAATCTACAGGCTGAGATGGCAGGGTTTCTCGGATCAGTAATGACAAACGTTAGGTCCCTATCGGGACTGCCCCGTTTGTTGAGGCGAGACCGGGCACAATTGTCCCGACCGGGGCAGTTTCGATAGGGTCGTTTGAAGTAAGTCGCTGGTGTTTGCGACGGACGCGGTGATCTAGCTATGGGATT
>DASRLI010000511.1:0-6595 GCA_035648535.1 Occallatibacter sp.
TCCTCCTGGACCACCTCCAGGGCCGCCGCCCTGTCTGTTCGGCCCAGTCGCCGACTCAACTTTGGGTCCGATGCCGAATGAGCGGCTGACTCGCAGGTTCACTGCTACTGCCGACGGCGCTGTTCCCAGTCCCGACGGAATTATGGTTTCCCCGGGCTGTGGCACCGTGTCGAGATTGCCGAAACTAGTCACCACAACGTCGCCCGCGGGCGACGTCGAGGTCGCATAGGAGGGTCTGTTGTTGAAGAAGTTGTCCCCGGTCAGGTCATTTTCCGTCGTGATGTTGAAGGGCCTGCCCGACTGCGCAATCAAAAACGGATTGAACGAAAGTCCCCAGGGCCCCGTGTAGTTGGCCATCAGGAAGATCATGTTTCTTCTTACAAACGACGCGCGCCCGTAGTCCTGGCTCAGGTTGTACGAGTTTGATGTTGTCCCGGTGTTGCCGTTGGCGAAGTTAAGGTTATAGAAACCCGTCACGCTGAAGGTAGGCGTCAGCCGCATATTGACGTTCGCAATAAACTGGTTCTGCTTGAACACCGCTTCGGGATAGAACTCATCTACAATCCCCAGCGAGGGATTCGGCCGTATGCCCTTCAGCGTAGCGCTCCCGAATTGATACGTGCCCGGCAGGTAGGCATTTGAATCCCGCGTCGCCATCTGGTGCACGCCGAAAGAGTGAACATACGTCAGCGTGAGCGTCGCTGTCTTCGACAACTGGCGCTCCAGACTGGTTCCAAACTGCTCCATGTAGGGCGAGTGATAGGAGTGTGAAACCTGGTCGATCTGCGGAGCAACGGCACTGCCAGACCCGCAACTGGCCAGGTTGATGGCGCTAAGGCTGGTCGCAGTGAAGCAGCTCGGATTGTTGATCACCGTCTGCGCCTGGCTATTGGCCCCGCCGTTGTAGCGCTCCAGCGTTATCAGGCTCGGCGTCCCAAAGCGGTCGTAGAAGAACCCATAGCCGCCGCGCAACACCGTCTTCGCTTGTTTCCCCTTCCTGTGGCCATCCAACGCATACGCAAATGCAAAGCGCGGGCCCCAGTCACTGTGGTCCGTCACATGGTTCTGTGATTCCCAGCGCAAGCCGCCCGATAACGTCAGAAAAGGATTGGCCTTCCAGTCGTCTTGAAAGAAGACCGCGGCGTCAAAGACGTTGCCAAGAAAGGCTTCTTTCCCCGTCGTGTAGCTCAGCTTGTTGGGTAGCCCGCCCGCAGCTGCAATTTGCGCGATAGTCTCGTTCGCGGCAAGGCCGTTCAGCATCGTTATGTATGCAGCGAGGGAGGGGAAGCTGAAGCTCCCATTGAAATTTCCGTTCGACGAATTGGCGTCGCGATTGTCGCGCAACCATGTGCCGATCTTGATCGCGTGCGCGCCTGCCGACATGGTGGTGATGTTCTGCAGCTCCAGGTGGTCTGTATGGTCGGTGCTGCTCTGCATCCCGGATCCGCCGCTGCTGAAGTAACCACCAACGCCAACCGTTGGCGCCGTGCTCACTGGCGTTGTGGAAGTCACTTGACGCCGGTACTGGAAGCGAGTCTCGTTCACCATGTGCTCGTTGATGATTTGCGAATCCATCAGTTGCACGGAATTTTCTGAGGTGGTTGAACTGGAAGCTTCCGTGGGTAAGGCGATGTTCGAGCCCAGATTTCCGCTGGAATTGCTGTGTTCGAACTGGTAGCGCAGGGTCAACGTGTTTTTCTGTCCCAGTTGCAGGTCGAGGCGCGGCGACACCTCAACGCGCGTTTGCGGAGTGAAAAGGCCACCGGAGATGGTGCCTGCCGCATATTGGCCAGTAGTCGTATTCAGAACCGCTGTATTCGCGGTGTAGATGCTGGCGTCCTGGCTGTTACGGCCTTCAACGCTCAGGAAGAATGACGACTTCTTATTGATCGCTCCGCTAATCGTTCCGTTGTACTGAATGCTATGGTACGGAGGAATTACCGAAGTAAACGGGTTACCCGTGTTGAATGAGCTGTCGTTGCCCTGGAGGAAACCCCGTCCGTGTAACACATCCGTTCCAGGCTTGGTAAGAATCTCGATTCGCCCATATCCAATCTTGTCGAACTCCGCGGAAAATGGATTCTGGTTGATGCGAATCTCACGGATCGCCGACTTGGGCGGCAGCGTTCCTCCGGTGAATCCGTCGATATAAATTTGGCCGCCATTGGGCCCCGCCGATGGACCTGCCAGCGCCGAAAGTTCGTTCGACAGTTCGTCGGGGTCGTCCGAAAGTGCATCCAGATCTTTACCTTTCAGCACAATCGCGCTCGCATTGCTCCCGGGATCCACGCTTACAGTAGGCGCTCCCTCGTCGTCTGAAACCGTCACGCTCTGCTGCTCCGCCTCAATCGCCATCGAAACTTCCACGCGCTTCGACTGGCCGGCTTCAAGCGTGAGTGTCGGAGAAGTGAAAGGAGCGAAACCGTCAACAGATGCCTGCGCAATGTAGCTGCCAGGTGCCAGCCCCGTCACGGAGTAAGCACCGGCTGCGTCAGATGTGGTGGTCTTCACCGTCACACCCAGCGCGTTGGTGATGGTAATCTTCGCTCCGGGGATGAATGCGCCGGTCGGGTCTGCAATATGTCCGCGCAGTATGGCTGTTGCCGCGGGCGTCGCAGCGGTCTGCGCCTGTGCCGCCAAAAGACTTGCAAGGCTGATTGAAAAACCAACTACTAAATTGATGAAGCAGGGGAATTTTAGAGACACGTATACCTCACCCGATTCTGGACTGAATTCATTTGCGTGGCTACTGGGCCACGTCTGGTGCGCCCGAGCTCAGACTCCAACTAAGCAGATTCTGGCTCGCCGCTGGGGCCTGCAGCAGTGGTTCAACGCCTGCCATTAATGTGATTGCGCTGGCTCCCGATGCATCCTCGGTCGCAACCACCATCACCGCTTCGCCCTTCTTGAGATCGGCAAGCTGAATCGCAGGCGCGCGGCCGAGCATCTGTTGTGCGTCGAACCCATTTCCACCGCCACTAAAGCCCGCACGCTGAGCGCCTCCCTGACCGCCGCCACCTTCTCCTTGACCACCGCCGCCGGGCGCTCCCTGAGGGCGCGCTGCGACACTTCGGCCACCAGCGCCTCCTCCCCCATTTCCGTTCAGCACCGCAGCCAGCATCGTGGCCATGCGCTCAGGCAATTGGCGCATCTGCGTGTCTGGAGCAACGTGGACCGTCACCTGCTTTTTGCTGGTCAGATCCTTCACGACGAGTGAGGAACTTGCCGCATCGATTGAGGTAATGGTCCCAGAGATATTTCGGAAACTGCCCGAAACCACCTCTTCTGCCGTCATCTCTGTTCCGGTTGCATTCTTGGCCCCCCGGGCCCGCAACTGGTCCCCCGCGTGAATCGAATCGATGGGCTCCGCCTTCGCCAGGTCGTAGCGCACGGATGCCGGCGCGTAACGCTTCAATACGGTTTCCTTGCCGGTATGGATGGTGATCGTCTTGGCCGCGGTTCCGGCCCCGGTTGTCAACACAATCACTCCGGATGCACCGTCAACGCTCTTTACCAGGCCGCCCACTCCGCGCTGTTGCCAGTCTTCGCGCTCCCGCTGTTCCTTCTTCGCCAGGTCAGCCTGTTTAACGGCGATAACTTGCAGCGCTACACTTGTGCCGGCTGGAGCGTTGGGGTCAAGCCGCACCAGCACCCGGTCACCGGTGGCTAGGGTGTCGAACTGGATCGTCTGCGCGGTGTTCAGGTCCTTTGCTCCGGGTTCTACTTGTTTCAGCACCGCGGTCGAAGGCACGTCAACCTGGTGCACCTCTCCTGCATCGGTCTTAACCGTCAGCGTGGTTCCGCTCACGGCCGTTACTGTACCCAGAAACCGCGAAGCCGTCTGCGCGCCGGCCAGCTCCGAGGCAGTGATCAGAGAAGCCATCAGAATAGTCAAAGCCGCAACGCGAATCTTCATCTTGCTGTTCATAAACCAGTTCTCCACGATCTAAATCAAGTTGTTTGGAGTCGAGAAGGTCATCTACATTCCAATAGACGAGCCAATGCGCCAAAAGGTTGAGAATACGGTTTCATTCTCTGAGAATTGGATGCGGAATTGCACTGAAGGGCGGTGGAAGAAGAAGTTGTTTATTTGCAGGGAATAGACCGCAAATTCTCAACGAAACTCTATCTTCCTCGCCGCCCCCACTATCCGCCGCTCGGCCGACACTTTAAGCACTCCGATTACATCCGCCTACCTCACCAATTCTGCCGTCTCCAGAAAGGCATAACTGCCCGACGGCGCCGGAACCACGTTGGTCAGCCTGCGGTTGTGAACCACTATCGTGTCCAGGTACCAGAGATTGATGGCCGGTAGATCTCGGGCCAGAATCTGTTGTGCCTCAACGTAGTCCGCGCGACCCTTGGCCGTGTCTTCGTTCTCGACCGCATCGTTCAGCAGTGCGTCCAGCCTCGCATCCGAGTAGTGGCCGCGGTTGGCGCCCTTGGGTGAAAAATTCGCAGTCAGAAATGCGTAGCTGAAGATATCCGGCTGTTCGTTGCCTCCAATCCAGCGCAGCGAGTACATCTGAAACGCGCCCCTCGTCACATCGGAATAGAACGTGGCAAACTCATAACTCCGCAGGTCGAGCGCAATCCCTACCTTGGCAAGTTGCTGTTGCAGCACCGCGGCCAGCAGGCGCGTCCCTTCGTCGTTGCTCGTCTTCATCGCGAGATGGAACCGCACACCATTGCCGCCCCTCCCATGCCCTGACTCATCCAGCAGTCGCTCCGCGCGTGCCGGATCGTAATCGTACCGCGCTACCTCGCCCGTCCACGCCCAGTGGATCTGAGGCAGCAGACTCAATGCCGGTTGCGCGTGGCTTCGCAACAGTGTTCGTATGACGAGATTGCGATCGATCGAGCATGCAATGGCCTGCCGCACACGCACGTCACTCAGCAGGGGATCGCGCAGATTGAATGCCAGGTATTGAATCTCCGTGCCACCCGTTTCTTCAATTTGCAAATCAGGCCGAGCCGCCAGAACTGGAATCGAATCCGTCGGCAGGGAATTGACGGCTACATCGCCGGAACCCTTCTCCAATTCAAGCGACTCCGTAATCGCGTCGGGCACCACGGCGAAACGCACGCGCTCCAACTTTGGCACTGCGGACCAGCTTAGTGGATTGCTCTCAATCACAACATCCTGATCTATCTGCTGACTCATAAACCGGAACGGTCCCGTGCCCACTGGATGTTTCCAGAATTCGCGCCCGCTGCCCTCGGGAACAATTCCCATCGCGCCAGTGGAAAGATTCCGCAGCAAAAAATTGTCGGCGTGTTTCAAATGAAAGACCACCGTCAGCGGGTCGCGAGCTTCAATCGATTCAACCGACACATAAGCCGCGGCCTTGGGAGAAATCACCGCGCCAGTCAAGATCGAGTTAATAGTCCACACCACATCGCGCGCGGTCAGCGAACGTCCGTCATGGAACCGAACTCCACCGCGTAAGTGAAAGACCAGCGTTACTGGATTAGGCTGCTTCCAGCTCGTTGCCAGGGCCGGAGTGAACTGAAAATTTGCATCATGGTCGACGAGCCCATCGAATAGAAGTGCGTCGATTCGCTGGGACTGCGCATCAGTCCCGATTCGCGGATCGAGATTAGCCGGGCTGCTCTCTATAAGAAAAACAACCGTCCCGGGATCCCGCTGCGTTGAATGGCAGCCAGCAAGAACCGTAAGCGTGATCAGCAGTGCAACCATCCTACGCATACGTCACCTGGCCCAGAATTGCAGCCCTCGCCGCTCCTGTAGCCGCGGGCACATTTCCGGGACGATGATGCCATGTCTGCCAGGCGAGCAGCGCAAACGCCGCCGCCTCTTTTGCTTCCGCCGGCAAACCGAATTGCTCGCTCGCAGCAAGTTCGCATCCCAGCGGCTCCAGTCGCTGCGCCAGGATTGCCATCAGCGCGTGGTTGCGCGCTCCGCCTCCGGAAACAATGTAGTCGACCCCACGCCTCCGCATGCTCGGTAATACGAATCGCTTGTAGCTCTCTGCAATCGTCTGGGCGGTCAACGCAGTTGCCGTGGCCAATGCATCTTCTGACCTCTTGCTTTGTCTTTGGCACTTGACTAAGAAATCAGCCGCGTAAGCGCGCCCAAACTGTTCCCGCCCCGCCGTACGCGGCGGCTTCAGCCGGAAATATGGATTCTGTAATTCCAAAGCCAGCACAGACTCAATCACCGCACCCCTTGCCGCATGCGCTCCATTACGGTCGAATGGCTTGTCAAACAGTTTCTGAGCCAGCGCATCGATCACCATATTTCCAGGTCCCGTATCGAACGCAATTACTTGTTCAGCAGCGGCCGCCGCAGGAATCGCTGTCAGGTTGGCAATGCCACCAATATTCTGCAATACCCGCCCGCGCTTGGCATCCGCGAACATTACGTAGTCCAGCAGCGGAACCAGCGGTGCACCCTGCCCGCCAACAGCCATATCCGCGGGACGAAAATTTGAAACCACCGGAATCCCAAGCGCACCTGCAATCACAGCCGCTTCCCCTGCCTGCCATGTGCAAGCGAACCGCCTTCCGGCATAGGCTTCTGCACGTGCCTGATGAAACAGCGTCTGTCCATGGCAACCAATCAGATCCAACG
>DASRLI010000512.1:0-9843 GCA_035648535.1 Occallatibacter sp.
GCACCGTTTTACCCGAAACCGCACTGAAACCTCGCTATAAGCCGCCAACCGAATCACTGCCTGCGCGCCCCAGTTCGACTACCTCCCCGCAAACTGCTGGGTCGGACTTGCTTAAAACGCTATGACCGACAAACTCCTAGAGCGCTGTAGTTTTCCTTGTGAAGTAGGCATCGTGCTATCCCACCCTAGAGCATTTCCGGAATACACGTAGACTTTTTAAGAGCATTGAAAGGTGGCTTTTTCTTGAGGAAAAAGCCACTTAGCATAGTGCCTTCGGTCTACACCAATTCCGAAAATGCTATAGCGCGTTTTCGGCCTGAATGTTTACGGTCGAGATGGGCTTCTGTGGTATCCCACCCATGAATCAAAAAGCGATTCATGGATGGGGCACGGCGGATTCAAGCTCCAAGTGCAACAACGCATCACGAAGACCAGCCACGAGATGCCAGGAGACAAGCCATGGAAAAGATGGAAAACAAAGAACGTTTCCCACTTTCCCACGGCACGGCTACGGCTATCTTTATGAATCTATTCACGGAATCTGTTGCACTTGGAATTTGAATGTGCCCACCCGAATTTCTGTTAATGCTTGAATCGAAAATGCTCTAAAGGCCACGGTGATTGCTTTGGCTTTATGCGGGGGTTGAACAGGCTGCGGAAAAAGGGAGCAATCGGTGGGAAACACCCAAAAGGCATACCTCAGGGCCTAAAGGCCCCATTGATTCCATGCCACTTATGCCGGGGTTAAAACCCCGGCCTACCGCCCGAACGAGTTTTTCCGCGGCCTGCGAAGGCCCCTGCTCCCTCCGCAAGGAAGGGCCTGAGGAGAGGGTCAGTCGCGACCAAGATCGAAAGGCGGCGCCGGCTTAAGTCAGCGCCAGGTATTCGTGGGCCAGCCGCACTACCATTGACCCTTCGCCAACAGCTGACGCCACGCGGTTCATTGCGCCGGCACGCAGGTCGCCGGCGGCAAACACGCCGGGAACGCTGGTCTCCAGCAGCAGCGGCTCGCGCTGCTCCTTCCATGTGCGCGCAAATGCATCGGCCGCCATCAGGTCGCGGCCTGTGAGCACAAATCCCTTTGCGTCGCGCAGCACTTCGGCGGGGAGCCAGTCGCTTCTGGGACGGGTGCCTATAAAGATGAACAGCGCATCGACTTCCTCTGACTTGGTCGACCCATCGGTGAGCGAGGTGAGCGTAACCCTCTCGACGTGGCCTTCGCCCTCGACTTTTGCGATTTCAGTGAGAGGGCGAAGACGGACATTGGGAGTCTTCTCGAGCTGCTCGATAAGGTATTGCGACATGGTGTCGCGCAGGCTGTCGCGGCGCACCACGATATCCACTTCTTTTGCGTAGCGCGACAGATACATGGCACCCTGCCCCGCCGAGTTGCCGCCGCCCACCACCAGCACGTGCCGGTCGCGAAAGGCCGCGGCCTCAGTGGTTGCGGCGCCGTAATACACTCCCGCGCCAGTGTGTTCCGCGATGCCAGGCGCGGGATGCTCACGGTAGAACATTCCGGTGGTGGCCAGCATCGCGCGCGTCACAATTTCGCGTCCATCGCCCAACGCGAGCCGTTTGTATCCGCCGTCAATTGACACGCCTGTGACTTCAAGCGGCGCCAAAAACTCCGCGCCCAGCCGCTGCGCCTGCGACAGAGCGCGGCGCGTTAATTCGCTTCCGCTTACGCCGGCCGGAAACCCAAGATAGTTCTCAATCCGAGAACTGCTGCCCGCTTGTCCGCCGGGCGCATGCCGATCAAGCAGCAGCGTCCGCAGTCCTTCTGACGCGCCGTACACAGCCGCGGCCAGGCCCGCCGGCCCGGCTCCGACAATCACCAGGTCATACACGTCGTAGGCAGCCTGCATGGGCCGGCCCAACCGCTCGGCCACTTGCCGGATATCCGGGTTGCGCAACACCGGCGTTCCATCGTCAAAGAACAGCGCCGGAAGATCGTCTGAGCCAACCTCTGCCGCATCCAGCAGCGGACGCGCGTCTGCATCCCGCGACACCTCGAGCCAGCGATACGGAATCAGATTGCTGGCCAGAAAGTCCTTGATCGCATGCGAACGCGGCGACCACTGGTGCCCCACCAACCGCAGTCCCTTCGCCTCCGGCAGAGACTCGGCCTCCCAGGCGTCCAACAAATCGTCGATCGCAGGGAACAGGCGTTCTTCCGGCGGATCCCACGGCTTGGAAAGATAGTGATCGAGGTGCGCTTCGTTGATAGCCTTTACCGCCGCCTCGATATCAGAGTAGGCGGTGAGCAGTACCCTGCGTGCCAGCGGGTAAATCGAGCGCGATTCGGCCAGGACCTCACTGCCCATCATGCCCGGCATGCGCTGATCGCTGATGATGATTGCCAGCGCGTCGCCGCGGCTCTTGAGTTCGCGCATCGCATTGAGCGCCTCGTCTCCCGACGACGCGCTCATCACTGTGTAATTTTCGCGATAACGGGAGCGGAGATCGCGGCGCACCGCGGCGAGGACTTGCGGGTCGTCATCCACAATGAGCAGAACTGGCTTGTTCATCGCGAAGCTCCTGCGCCATCGGTATCCGCAATTGGAAGTGTCACACTAAACTCCGTCCGGCCTGGTTGCGACTCGACTTCGATTTTGCCGTCGTTGTGGTGAACCAGGCGCCGAACGATATCCAAGCCCAGGCCAGTGCCCTTCCCCACTCCTTTGGTGGTGAAAAATGGCTCGAAGATGCGCTCGCGGATCGCTGCCGGAATACCAGGGCCGTTGTCCACGATGCGCACCAGCACGCTGGGACCCTCGCGGCTCGCCAAAACCTCCAGGCGGCCGCCATCTGGCAACGCATCCAGTGCGTTGTCGATCAGGTTCCCCCATATCTGGTTAAGTTCACCGGCGAATCCGCGCACCCGCGGCAACGCGTCTTCCAATTCGATGGCCACGGCTATTGATTTCCCGCGCGCCTTCGACTTGAGTACCGCCGCGGTGTTGCCCAGGCTTGGGCCCAGGTCAACAGGCTCGGCCACCATTGCCTGATCCATGTGCGTGAATCCCTTGATCGCCGTTACCAGGCCAGAGATACGCATCGCTGCATCCTGAATCTCCGCGGCCAGGCTGCGCACGGAGCACCCGGCCGCAGCCCAGCGCAACACCGCATCCAGCGCCGGTCCCTGCACCGTCTCCGCAAGCAGGTTGAGCGCCTCGAAGGTTACTTCGGTATCGGCAATCGCTTCCGCGCTGTCGGTGTCGAGCCCATGATCGGCGAGCCAGTCAGAAATTGCCTCTTCGCGATCGGCGCGCTCCACCGGCGACCGCACTCCGTGCGTCACCTTGGCCATGCAGGTAGACCGAACCGCGTCCACGGCCGCTAACTGCGCATCGCTCAGCCGCGCAACTCCCAGCGCGTGGGTCGCCGCCTCAGCCTCTTCAAGCCTGTCCTCAAGGAGTGACGCGCTGCGCTCAATCGCCGATGCGGGATTGTTCAGCTCGTGGGCCAGGCCAGCGGAAAGCTTGCCCAGCGAGATCATCTTTTCGTTTTGCAGGTCGCTCGAAGTGAACAGCCGTGCGCGATCGAGCATTGTGCGCACAAGAATCGACGTCACATCAAAGCAGTCGTGGGTCATCGCACGAAGGCTATCCCGGGGAATAGAGAGAATCTCTGTGGGCTCCTGAACAATGGCGTCTCCCGGCGGAGAAACCAGCCGCGAATACGGCAACACTCCAGACACTTCGCCCGTCCGCCATTCGATCATCTTCTGTGGCCCGGCGCCTCGGTCAACGAACAGCGTGACGTGCCCCGAAAGCACCACATAAAGCCCTTCAACCGGGATGCCTTTGTGGGAGAGAACTTCGCCAGCCTCGAGCTTTCGTAGCGTCCCGTGAGCCGCCAGCCACGCCAGTTCCTCCCTGGGAGCCGTGCCAAGTGTCTTGTGCTCTGCCAGCCGATCAATGATTTCCATTGCTCTTACCCGCGCTTAATCTTGTTGTCGTGGAAGGGGATCTACCTCGCTCCAAGGTACCAGATGAAATTGCTGCCAGAAAGCGAATTGATTAGGCCGGGATACGGTTTGGTCTGAAAATCTCGCAGACGCATCACTTGGAATCTCTCCAAATTGGATTGGTGAACGCGCCGTCGCCAGCTACGTCCCAGACCGCAAACCGCGCCCATGTCCATCCAGGCGTTTCGACCAGCCAGGAGTATGCATGATCGTCGAATGCCGGCGTCGATTTCAGGTCGATGAGTTGATGGTGTGTGCTCGCGCCGTCGCCCCAGACGATTTCAGCGACTCGCAAAGGAAACGTCGATGAAATTCTCGCGTTGACGCGGACACTGTGATCGCCTTCCGCGGACATTGCCGTAGAAGGCAGAAGTATCTCACCGGTCGTGATGAAGCCGTCCCCGTTCACGATCGACTTCAGAATGCGATCGTAGTGATCGAAGTCGGGCAGCTCGGGCAGTCGAAGATAGTTGATGTTCATATGCCCGTAGAGTTCGTCCGCCGCGCTGATCTGAAACACATCGACCTCTCCGATCATGTGTTTGTGAAGCCCAAGATTGTTCACGTCATCGAGCGTCTTGAAGCCTCTCTCTCCGAGCCGTGGTGACGACAGGTCCGACGGCATCGCCTTCCAACCTGTACCAATGTAGCTGCTGTCTTTGAAGTAGGGAGTGTCGAAGATCTTGTCAGGATAGCCGGTTGATCCCTTGGTGCGCGGATGAGTTTGATAAGCCAATCCGCCCTCTGCCTTGATCATCTTCCACATGTCCTCGGCGTTACTAATCCGATAAACCTTGCCGTATTTTTCGTCGGCACTTTCAAATGGCTTGTCCGCCTTGCGATCCTGCTGCCAAAACACCGGATGGGGAAATACCAGCCCCCAGTGGCCGCCCAGGTAGATGTCTGCCTCTTCAGATGGAATCAGCAGAAAATCGCTGCCGGACTGTGCCCGGCAGGCCTTGTAATACTGGTCCAGCTCGTGAAGCCTTACATCCGTAAGATCACCTGCGTGCCCGTCGCCGTGGAAATCCATGATCATCGCGGAATCAATGCCAATGGATTTCATGACAGGCTTGAACGGCGGTTGCCAGTCGAGCCCCTTTTCCATGGCCTGCACCGTGTACGCAAGGTGCCAATGCGGCACAAACGTCACAAAGCCGTCAAGGTGAACAAACTTATCATCGTGCGTATAAGCAAGGACGTTCTTCAGAGTGGCGCTGGCGTCCTCCGCGCCCGGCATCAGAAACAGGCTCATCTCCTGTTTGGTATCGGGCGGCGCGTTCATCCACGGATCGATGGTTGTGTCGTCGTCGGGATACTGGTGAATTCCGAGGCCGACCCTGCCGCGCCACGAGCTGTACCAAAGGTAGCCTTGATTTGTCGTGTAATCGCGCGCAAACAGATATTGGTGAGGAGGCGGAAAGACTGCGATGCTGCCTGCGCCCATTTTTGCTGCCACTACGCGATAATGCGCTGCAAGTGAGTGCCGCTCCGAACCGTAAGGAGGTGTAATCTCCTGCAGCTTGCCCTCGGTGTCGTAATAGGAGATATGGGAGGCCATGTTTCCGCCGGCGGTGCGGTCCTGATCGGCCGTCATCTCCAGCCCGGCGTCGTAATAGAAGGCAGTGTCCGGTTCCTGCGTGCTCACTACCGCAGTCTGCTGTATGAGGGAGATTCCGGGATAAAACGTGTACCGCAGTGAACCCTTGAAGATTCCCAGCCGCATACCGTCAAAACTCACTTCCACCCGGTTCCCTACTGTCTGCGCAACTACGGCAGTCGGGTGGAATTCCTGGAGGAACTGCCGCGTTCCATCGGGAGCTGCGGGCGGGAAGTCGAAGAAGGCGTCCCAGCCGCCGCGGCGTTTCCCGGTTGTACAGCGGTAATACGGTTTTGCCTGCTCTACGATATTGCGGCCATCAACAGAGATCGAGGTGATCAGCGGCTTGGTAGAATCGAGAGAAAACACCGTCTGCCAATGGTGTTTCGCGGCATCGCTCCAGGCAACGTTCAAAGCCTGATCCGATGCGACAACCGAAATGGGGCCAGGCCTGACGCCGGAAAGATCCGGGGTAATTGGTGCGGCACTGGCGCAGCCAAACGAGCCGGCAAGCAAAAGCGTAGTGGCATACCGTATCATCAGAACTCCCTCTTCCTTTGGTCATTCACATTATCATGCGTTACCAGGGTTCTGACTTCTCACCCGAACTCTGCAAGAACTCAGCGAAAAGTCCGCACGAAGTGAAGAATTCACTGAGCGGCAAACAGTGATTTCGGTGGCGCATTGAATTAGCCGCATCATATACTACGAATCGATTCAGGGGGTGAACGGTTGATCAAGGACGACTCAAAACCGGGTAGTGAGGACTTTTTCCCTCGAGGCGCCATCACGTTTTTCGCAGTGATGATCGCTGTCTTTGGGCTCATTTGGCTGGGAATGTATGCATTACTGCTGCACCGACACATGGGTCTGTAGGGAGGAAAGCGAAAATGTCGATCAACGTGTTTGAGAAGCGCGCGCTGCTGGGGGCGGTCGGCGCTGTCGCAGTGAGCTTGGCATTGATTGCCTATGCCACCTGGGGAATGGGCGTCAGTGTTGCCTCCTGCATTCCCCTCGGGTCAAAGCCCTTTACTGAAGCCTCGTTCACAAAACATGATGGCAAGAATTACGAAGTTCATTTTGTGGCTCGGATGTGGGCCTTCGAGCCTAACGTTCTGCACGTGCCGACAGGTTCGACGCTCGATATTTACGCGGTGACGAAGGACGTGACGCACGGCCTCGAAATCGCGGGAACCAACGTGAACCTGATGGTCGTGCCGGGAGCGGTTGCCAATGGCCGGGTACGTTTCACCAAGCCGGGAATCTACACCATTCTTTGCCACGAGTTCTGCGGCCGAAATCACCAGAATATGAATGCGCGGATAGAAGTCGGCGACCAGTTCGCCGATCTCTCAGTGGAGGGACTTCCTGCTTCGGAGGGAATGAAACTACTGGACGCAAAAGGCTGTCTCGCCTGCCATAGCGTGGATGGCAGCGCTGGCGTGGGCCCGACTTTCAAAGGAGCATGGGGCGCGCCGTTGCAACTGGCCGACGGCAGCACTCGCACCCTTGACTCAGCGTTGTTCGTCGAAAAGGTCCATCATCCGGACACGATTGCGATCAAGGACTTCCCGCCGGTAATGCCGGTAATACCCTTGACCGACGACGAGATCGCACAGATTGAAGCGTACCTGGAGGGACTACAAAAGTAATGGAACTCCAACCGAACTTGCGCAGAATCATCCTGGCAGAGCTGCTGGTTCCCCTTGCCCTTTTCATCTTCGGTGCCTATCACGGCGTGCTGCAAACCATGTACCTCTCGGGAGTGATTCGAGCGACTTCTGTGGCCGGCATCGATTACTACCAGGGCCTCACCGCTCATGGAGTTATCAACGCAATCGTCCTCACCACCTTCTTCGCCGTCGCGTTCGGGTATACGGTCGTCAGCCAGCAATTGCAGATGCAGGTTTCCATCGCCGGGGCAACACTCTCGCTGGTGTTGATGTTGTCTGGAGCTGTGATGGCAGCGACCATGATCTTTCTGGGCAAAGCCTCCGTGCTCTACACGTTTTATCCGCCACTTATGGCTCACCCGTTGTTTTATCTCGGGCTGGTCCTTTTCATTGTTGGTTCCTGGATCCCGCTATTGACGTGGATTCCGGTGTATCTGCGCTGGCGGAAAGAAAATCGCGGCCAGAAAACTCCGATGGGAGTGGTGGGAATCTTCGCAACATTCATCGTGTGGCAGATGGCGACGCTGCCGGTCGCGTTTGAAGTGCTGGTGCAGCTTCTTCCGTGGTCAATGGGTTGGTCCTCCGGCGTGAACGTAATGCTGAGCCGCACGCTGTTCTGGTTCTTTGGTCACCCATTGGTCTATTTCTGGTTGCTGCCAACTTATGTGCTCTACTACACCATGTTGCCCAAGCTTGCCGGCGGAAAGCTATTCAGTGATTTTGCAGGACGCTTCACTTTTATGGCGCTCATTCTGCTTTCGTGCCCGCTAGGCCTGCACCACCAGTTCGCAGATCCCGGGATTTCCACGACGTCAAAAGGCGTCCAGGCCGTCCTCACACTTCTGGTTGTCATTCCGAGCCTGCTCACGGCCTTCACGCTGGCCGCATCGCTGGAATACGCTGCGCACAAGCGCGGCGGTAAAGGGCTCTTTGGCTGGTGGAACAAGCTGCCCTATTTCAAAGCTGAAGTCTGGCTGTTTCCATATTTATTCTGCGGCCTAGTGATTTTTCTGTTTGGCGGCATCACGGGGATTATCAACGCCTCCTACAGCATGAATAACCTGGTGCATAACACTGCGTGGATCCCCGCGCACTTTCACCTCACCGTGGGCGGGCCCATCTTCCTTGGCATTCTCGGTGGAAGTCTGCTGATCATCACCGGACTTCTGAAGAAGCCGGTGGTATCCGGAACCATGGCCATGATCGTGCCTTATCTATGGATGGGCGGCACTTTCATTTTCTCTTCCGGTCTGTTTATGGGCGGCCTGCGTGGCGAGCCTCGGCGCACCAACCTTGGCTTGACTTATATGAATCCGACTTCTCCGGCATACCGGCCCGACTGGTGGGTTCCTGCGCACATGGGCCTGGTGGGTGGTTGCATCATGGGACTCGCCGTGCTGCTTTATTTCATTGTCCTGATTCGCAGCTTGGCAGCAGCACCGGTCGCCGCGCTCGCAAACGTGCCGTTTTTATTGCCGACCAGCGAGCCTTATCACGACGAAAACGTCCCGGCGGTGCAAAACTTTGCGCCGTGGGTAGTGGCTGCGGTCCTGCTTTGCGCAGCGGCATATTACGTGCCCATTCACGACATTGTGAAGAACGGCATTCCCACTGCGCCCGGCTTCAGACCAGATAGTCCGTCCGCTGTGAACAAGACCCATTGAGGAGCATGCGACTCAAGCGCCATTTTCTTCTGCCGGTGTTGGCTCTGGCTCTGGCAACAAGCGCCAGGGCTGTCGCGGCAGTGCCGGCAGGCATAAATGCAGGAAAGATTCCCGACATCACCGTCTGGAATGAAGCCAACGTGCAGCACTCCTTGTGGGATGAATTGCGGGCCGCCGGATCGGGGCCGGTCATTGTCCTGCCCGTATACACGCGCTGCACCATGAGCTGTCCCATACTGGCGCGGATGCTGGTTCAGCAAACCGCACAGTTGAGCGGCGGCGCACCCTATCGGGTGCTTATCTTTTCTTTCGACCCGGGAGACGACGCCGAGGCCCTGCGCCAGTTTCGCGCGCAAAAGAATCTTCCGCCTTCATGGATACTGGTGCACTCTGGAGCCGCAGACATCCGGCGCTTTTGCGATTTCTTCCACTATTCGATCATGACCGAGGGAACGGTCATGATCCACACCAACCAGATGTTTCTGTTGGACCGCAATTTTCAATGGCGAGCCACATTTATTGACGAGAGCTGGGATGCAGCAGAGCTACGCACCTGGATGAAGAGAGCAGATTCTCCCGGAGTTTTGGGGTGGTTCGCAATGAATCCAGAGATGCTGGTTTATATCGGCTTCGGTGGAATGTTGCTCAGCCTCACGCTGATCCTGGGATCGCTAATCAGGCGCCCCCGATCTTTGCCTAACGGAGCTACTTCCAAATAGCCGCGGCATAGACAAGAGCCCCATCGCGATACGCGTTGTTCATCGAGACGATTCCAGACAAGCCGGAAGATCCGGCATATCAATTCAGGAGACTCCTCAACTAGGAGTGTGTCGGGCATAGATTCGTGACGGAGGCTACAGCGAGGGCAGCAGGTTCTGTTTTAAGTTCGAGCCATGGGCCAGAACTTCATTGCTGACACTGTCAACCAGACGC
>DASRLI010000513.1:0-8814 GCA_035648535.1 Occallatibacter sp.
TTTGTACACCAGCTCCGGATCCACGCCCGCTTTGGTCGCCATCACCAGCGCTTCAGAGACCGCGGCAATATTCAACTGAACAATGATCTGATTTGCGAGCTTGGTTACACTGCCGGCTCCGCTGCCGCCGGTCAGCACTGCGGAAGACCCCATCGCCTTGAAGATTGGCAGCACTTCATCAAAATCCGCCTAGGCTCCGCCGGCCATGATGGAAAGAGTGCCGTCGATAGCCTTGGGTTCGCCGCCGCTGACCGGCGCGTCCAACATCCTGATGCCCTTCTGAGCAAGCGCTTCAGAGATTTCCCTGCTGACGATTGGGTGATCGAACTCATGTCCACAACAATGGAGCCCTTTTGCGCGCCTTCAATCACTCCATCCTTGCCCAGAACGGCGGCCTTCACATGGGGTGAATTGGGAAGCATGGTAATGATGACGTGCGTTTTGGCAGCCACATCCGTGGGCGATACGCCGACTTCAGCCCCTGCCTGCTCCAGCTCCTCGACTGGCGCCCTATCGATGTCATAGATAACGAGCTGATATCCCGCCTTGATCAGATTCCTGGTCATGGGCTTGCCCATAATCCCTAAACCAATAAAGCCGATCTTGCTCATTTTTGATGTGACCTTTCCGTCTTGCTAGCAACGATATGCCGAACAATGGGGTTTGGCTGCGCTTGCGACAGTTTTCCTGATTTTGCCAGTTCCATCAGTCGATAACATCTCCACTTATCGGCACTACAGCCGCACTGCAAAGTTACTTTCATCTCTGCAGCACGGTCGTAGATTGGTTCCTACGCGGTACTAGAGACTCGCTATCTAAAATTCCAGCTTCAACGCGAACTGCGCCATACGTGGAACATAGTTATTTGTCAGACCCGATACGGTCCCAAATTGGCTGGTACCGAGTTGCGCATTGACGCCGGTAAAGCTTGCTGTATTCGTCAAATTGAATAACTCCGCCCTAAACTCGATGTCGGCCCGTTCACGAATGGGGAACTTCTTGAACAGCGAGAAGTCAACGTGTCTAGCATGTGGTCCATAAATTGTATTTCTTCTCTCTGAACCGAGAGTGCCTTTTGCCTGCGGAGCAAAGACCGTTGTGTTAAACCAGCTCGAATTAACCGGATGAGAAACCTTCGCTGATCCGGTTTGATTAGGCCGGTCTGTGCCCGCTGAGAGGTTCGTTCCTGTTCGATTAGCTGAATTGATAACCGTGACCGGGAATCCTGTTTGCCATGCCCAAATAACATTGGTCTGCCAGCCGCGCAAAGCAGTACCCTTGAAACCCCTGAGTGTTGCTCCAAAGGGCAACGCGTAGTTTATCGAGGTGGACGTCTGGTGCCTAAGATCGACATCGCTTGCGCCATAGTCCAGATCGTGAATCTGGGAGGGAATGACTCCCCAACCCTCAGCTCCGCCATAATCCGGGGAGTCGTTCAAGCCGTGAGACCAGGTGTAGTTGGCGGTATAGGTCAACCCGTGGGCTGTCCGATGTTCCACCGAGGTCTGAAATGCGTTATAAACGCCCCGGCCTGAACTGGCCAAATACGATATGGCCGTGACATTGGGGAGGACGCTGTAGAACGGCCGCAGAGTATTCATATTTGCCGCGGTATTTGGCGGGGGCGAATTCAAATCGTAGGGCGATGTGGGTGCAATGTGCCGTCCGAGCATGCCAATATAGGATGCGGTGACAACATTCCCGCCCCAGTCCTTCTGGACCGTCAGATTGAACTGCTCCAGGTAAGTTGAGCGGAAGTTGAACGCTTCGGCCGCGGGAATTCCGCCGCTCGGATTGAGGTAACTTGAATCTGAGCCCGTCGGCGCGGGTGCTCCTTGCGATAATTTGGTGAAACCACCAATACACGCGCCGGGAGCGCATGGGCCGTAAGCGAACAGAAATGGCTGATTTCTAAGGGCGGCGGAGCCGGTAATATTCTCCGGTGCGAAGCTCATACCGAAACCACCGCGCACGACCATGGTTGGCGCAACTGTATAAGCAAATCCAAAACGCGGAGCGATGTTCGAGTAGTCTGTCTTGACACCCGCTTGCGCGGAAGCTCCATTTACACCGGCTACAATAATTGCCGCCTTGACTGGATCAAAGTTCGAGATTTGATTCTTCACCGCGGTATACGGCGTAAACACGTCATACCGGACGCCGAGATTCAGGGTCAGGTTATGTCTGATATGCCAGTCATCCTGCACGTAGAAACTTGGCTCCCAGGTACGATAGTGCTGGCGCACCAGAGTATTGTTGCGCGAGAGCGCCGTGAAGTTCCCTTGCAATAGTTGTGGGAGGCTCGCGACGTTCCACTGCCCTCTTCCAGGAGAGGACTTGGTAGCCGTGGCTTGCCTGCGAACAAGGGCGCCGCCGATCTTCAGGGTATGATGCCCGCGGGTGTAGGTGACGGCACCCATGTACTGGAACCAGTTTTCTATATAAACGAGTGGCAAAGGAGCACCATCGCCAAGTCCAATCATTCCTGTGACGTTTACTATTCCTAAGCCGGAGGTGAGCGAATCGATGTTGACGTTCGGCATGTTGAAGGCGGAATTCACAGCTACTCCGTCATTCAATGGTTTCGTTGCGTTGTAGAAATAGGTATACCCGGCCTTCAATTCCACCAGCAGGTGCGGAGTAAATGTGTGGATATAGTTGAGCGCAGCATTGGTTGCATTATCGGTCGAAGGACCCGCATACAGGTTCGGATTCCCGCCCGGCTGAACCGTGACGCCATCTTCCTTTACAGGTGGAAGAAGTCCGCCGAGATTCGTGGTCACCAGGTTTAAGGTATAGCGCCCATAAAGCAAGTTGGAATCGTTGAACCTATGATCAACCCGAACGTCGGACGTTTTGGCATTCATTTGATTCACTGAGCTTGAGACGTAATTGTTTGCAAAGCCAGATTGATTGGGTAATGGGAAGAGCTTGAAGTACTGGAGACCCGCAAAGTCAAATTGGGCCGGGGTGATTACCACAGATCCGAGGCTTGGATTATCAGAGAAATTGCCAATATTATCGTGTTCAAAGGCGGTCGGGACTGTCGATGCCGTTGGATTATTGGCCTTGGCGTATTTTAGGGCCTCGTAGTCCCCAAAAAAGAAGGTTCTGTTCTTGATAATTGGCCCGCCGATACTCCCGCCATATTGGTTTTGATGCAATGCCAGCTTGGGGAGTGTAGCACCAAAAGCAAAGGGGTATGCGTTGAACGCTGTGTTCTCAACATACTCGTAGGCAGAACCGTGAAACTGGTTCGTCCCATACTTGGTGATAATGTTGATGATGCCTCCCAGAGAGCGTCCCGCCTCTGCGGTATAGGAGTTCGTCTGAACGTGAACCTCCTGAATGGCCTCGATTGACGGGCGAACCCCGATTAGACCAATCATGCGTTCATTGTTATCCATGCCGTCGATCATTTCATTGTTAATCAAGTCAGTTTGTCCGTTCGCAGAAACGACGGCCGGCTGACGCCGATCATCCGGCCTTGTTCCGCTCGACGGCGCGGCCGACAAGCCTGAATTGACTCCGGGAGTCAAGTAGACGAGGTTAACAAAGTTGCGGCCGCTCAAAGGCAGATTCTGGACGGCTGTTGCTGTCACGGTCGAAGAGAGCACCGAGCTGTCTGTATCGAGTGCGGGCGGCTGACCCATAACTTCAATAGTTTGGGCAGCAGTTCCTATCTCCATGTGTCCGTCTTCACGGGCCCGATCACCGGTGGAGAGGCTAAAAGACGGGATCTTGAGGGTCTTGAATCCTTTTGACGCAATGGTAATTGAGTACTCGCTAGGCTTAAGTAAAGTGAAGACGTAGTCGCCACTCTGAGTAGTCAGAGTGGTCTGCGTTTCCCCTGTATTAAGATTTGTGAGACTAACTGAAGCGCCGGGAATGACCGCGCCGGTGTTGTCAGTAACCGTACCTACAACATCCGCCGTGGTCTGCTGGGCTACAAGGCAGAAAGGTGCAAGAAAAATCATGGCCAACGCGACTGCGAAGCACAAACGCGGTCCGCACCAGAAACTGTCTTTCTCGCCACTGTGCCCGTCCTGAGAATTGAGTACTCGTGTCATGATTCATCTCCTTTGTTGCTTTGTTTTGTCTTGCGTTGGAACTAGTTGCGTTTTCTACGGCCTCACTGCTTCGTCCCCGGCCCGGGAGTTACCTTCACAGGATTGAGTGAGACTCCGCCAGTCGCCTGGAGTTGGCTGTGGCCAACGTTCACGACGATATAGGGAGTCTCCCTCGCCATGTCCGGGTAGATCTTGCCGTTGCCCGCGTTGTCGATGACCTCGAACAAATACATGAGGTCGAATTGAGGATCAAGATCCTTGGCGGGAATCGTCGCTTCATACTCATTTCCGTTTCCAGTTGGGAGCATGTTCAATGTCTGGAAATCCTGAAACTCGCTGACGCCGCGATAGCGAAGGCGGACCGACTTCACGCCCGCCGCGTCTTCAACACGAGCCGTGACGCGCAAGGGCTTCTGTGGCTCGGCCGTAAGAATCGGCGTGTGATGCAGCGTGGGTGGCTGATCGTCGCTCGTCACTGTTACGGGCAACGGATTTGCACGGCCCTCTTCAGGAAACGTAGATATGCGGCCCGACGAATCGGTGGCCTCAAGAAAATAGGACATTCCCACTCCGAGCCTTGTCGCGGGTATCACCCCTTTATAGAGCGGCCCATCGCCCTGCATTTTCGCCTTCGTGTAGCCGCGGTGCGCGTCACCGTAGTAGACGCTCACATCCGTGATGGGCGCGGTGCCTGCAACAGTCGCGCGAAGCTTCAGGTCCTGTCCAGGCGCTAGGCGCGCGACCGGCACGTGTGCAATTGCCGGGTCGATTCGAGTGACAACAAGCGTACTGCCGTAGGTGTCTGCACTTGTGGCGTGGTCGAGGAGAACCTTAAGCTTTCCACGCACCGCCGAAGATTCAATCGTCCGCTGCACCGTCTTTCCGGCTGGCACTTCGAATATATCGCTGTATTCGACCCCGTTCACATCGATCCACATGGGACCATGGCTTGCCTTGTCGTCACGAACTCCGACGGTGACTTCGTATCGGCCGTTCGGGACATTGATCACGGCAAGGTGGCTCCCCGCTCTCTCGGTTGTTGCGATTCGCTTAAAGCCTGGAAGGGCCGGCCCGAAGCCGAGATCATATTCACCGACTACGCGGCGACTCTCAGGCTTGTACTCCTCCCGCTGCTTCTTGAGAGCCGCAAGACCGTCTTTGAGTTTCACCAGTTCGTCCCGCCAATGGCCGCCTAAATCGTGCTGCGGAAGACCCATCATCAGATCGAAGGAGTAAACATCACCGGCGTCGTGGACAATCTCCGCCCAGGCATCTGTCGCTTCTGTTTCGCGCTGGATTGCATCGTCGAGCGCATTCAGGTCATGGCTCTGCTCGAATAATGCGTAACTCAGACCCGCTAAGACCCGATGCGAATGATAGTTGGCCAGATCGGAAAGAATCTTCAGATCGACCATCGTAGATGCAAACTCTTTTCCCGGATGCGGCCCTGCATTCCTCTCTGCCTGTGCAACAAGTTTCCTGACATCACTGGATGCGTGGGCGAACCAGAGGCTGGTCCGCATCGGCGTCATCTTTGGCGAGCTGTGCCCTTGCAGAATGTCTTCCGCGGCATCTTTCAAGCTCTCGAACTGCTGTGTATCGCTCGGCGTTGCCTGCACATACTCGGGCAAATCGTCCTGGCGCTGGCGCTCCGCCCAGCCCTCCGTGGTTGGGTAATGTCCCGCCGGCAGGCAGTAGGCCGTTATCTCCGGCAGGATCTGGCTGGCGCGCTCCAGGCCCTGCTTGACGAATGGAGCCGCGTCTTTGCCGAAGCGCGCAACAAACCCATGATCCAACTCGTCCGTTGGAGTGTTGGGGTTGTAGGCCAATCGGCCGAAGAGCTGCAAGAAATACCAGTACCGCTCAAACTCATAGTCATAGTAGCGATAAGGGGGCGAGAGCAGATCGAAGGGCTTCAAATCGTGCGCATGGCCATGCATCTTCGTCGCCAGCGGCTCATAGATATCAAAACCATCTGATCCACCCAGGTGCGAGATCGCAACAAATCGGCGCACATACTCGGGGTCGCCCCACAGCAGGATGCGCGTTGTGCCCGAAGTCCATAGCGTCCAATGAAGCTTGTAAGTGCGAGGGTACTTCAGCATGTCCGCGTAGCCACCGCGCCGGTTGAACTGGTCCACTTCTTGTACGTGAGTTTGGAAGAAAGGCAAGCCAACTTGCTCGGCCCAGACCTTGGTGTTAATCCGGATCTTGAGCCCGAGGTCGGTTCCCTGCTTGATTAGATCGTCGGAGACACCTTTGGCTCGAAGCTCGTATTGGATGTTTGGCGCCGCTTCCTTCAATGCCGGGTAAATGTTCTTCCAGAAGATCTTCATGTCGGAAGTCTTCAACCCCGACTCGTCCATCATCAGCAGTTGGACATTGTCAATTTCATGAAACTCAGTCAGAAACTGCTTGATGGCCGTCAGCGTATAGGCAATCAGGTTGTCCTCGGTCAGACCCTCTACCGTATCCACAACCGGATTTGAATGGTCGACCGGCACCCATCCTTTTGCTTTGGAATTGAAGGGGATGGTGTTGCGGTAGTAATGGCACCAGATACCAAAAGTCACGCGTATGCCGCGCTCATGGGCCAGGCGGACGAGACGATGAAGGTCGGAGAGATTGCGCTGCTGGTCTTCCTTGCTCAGCCCCGTCACCTTCACGTGCGGGAAGCCTTTTACGTCAATGTAGTACGGATAGACCGGGCAATTGTAGCCATTAGCCTCATAGGCGAATTTCACCTCGATTGCGTTGAACCGGTCGTCCGCAAGCGTATCGAAGTATTTGACCCAATAATTCTCATCGTGCAGGCGGTCTTCATACTGGTGCTTCTGCATGGTGAGGATGACTACGTCGCGATCGGCGACATCGGGAGACTCAACTGTGTCTCTCACCTCACTCAACGGGAGCGCTTTTTCTTTCGCCCAGCCGATTCGGTCTGCAACTTCGAGCAGCGCGTACATCAGGCCGCGGTCGTCACTGCCGCTGAGCAAGAGCGCCTGCTTGCCTTGCCACTCTCCCTTGTGAATCACGAGAGATTCCGGCTTTGACGGCATCTTGATGCTAAGTGCTCGAATGCGCTCGGGTACGGACCCGGAGGCTGAGTCTGACCAAAGACCGGCGGCAATCAGCACACCGCTGTGGGCGGCCTTCGGGTCAGAAACTTCCTCGTATTGAATGCCTTTTGCAGAGAGCGCAGCCTTGACCTTATCCCAGCCGTGATTCGTGGCTTGTCCAGGTTCGCCTTCCCTGACAAGGGAGACTTGATATGCATGATCGGGTGTGCGACTTGGGCTCGTTGGATTGATAAAGGCAAAAAGCGCAATGATAAGCGAGAGGAAATTCGTCATTAGAAAGGCTCCTGAAAAATACTCGAAACTTTATATCCTGATTTCCGACGGACTGGTTACCAGCCCTGTCGCCGGCTATAGCAATGGCGCATGTTCGGAAACTTGCACGGGCGAGGCTCGCACTGGCCAGGCATCAACTCCGACCAGCCTTTGTTACTCCTTGAAAATCGCGATTGGCGCACTTGCGAGAATCGCTCTTCGAGGGCACAGGACTCTCAATGGAAAACGATTTTCAAAAGCGTGCTATTCCAGGCTCCGAAGATGCCTCCCGCGTGTGCATGGGGGCGGGCACAAACTTCTTATTCGTCTGCTCGTAGGACATACTTGGACCAGCGAGGAGAAGCATAGGGCAGTTGGTCCTACCATTGTCAAGGCAAATCTCCGGAAATGTTTCCGTTAAGAAATCGGCGAATGGGGACTGCATAAAAACCGCGGGAAGGCACCAGTCCTTTGGGGTTGATAATTTGTGCGTCGGTCCAACTAGTCCACGTCGTTCCGCACGCCATCCACCACGGCACCGTCACCTATTGACAAAGCGAGCGCTAAGACGACGACTTCATTCCTCTTGCCCTCGCAGGCGGGTGAAAAGAATTGACGAGGATCAGCCTGCTACCCCTGGCACGCCACTGAGTGCGGGAAGGACGTCGCGAGGTGATTCGTTGTGCTCACCTACTAAGCAAAGGATGAAATCGCCCGGGAGGAGTCCATACCCGGTCGCGGTACTCGCGGTAATCCTCCTCTGCCAGAGGAGAAATCCAGCGGATGGATGCATTTCGAAGTGCCACCGAAAGATGGCGGTCGTTGAATTGCCGTATGACGGATTGCCAGTACGAAACATCTTCCTTACGGCGAATCTCGGTTATTTGAAAACGGGTCTTCTCATATTCGGTTTGGTGACCCATTTCACGGACAGTCGGTGCGGAAGGCAATCTCCGCATCTGGCCTACCGAGTAATCGCGGAGACTGATATTTCCATGAGGGTCTGCAACGTACATCAGAAAGGTATCTGGGGCTTTGTTCGGCAGATAAACCGCCCAGTAGGTGCATCCGTTGCTCATGGCGTTATTCCTGTTCGGAAGACTCAATAGCAGGGAGATCACAGAGTACATCCTCCTCTAGAACTTTGCAGTGACATTGTAGATATTGTCACGCAGCCGCAAGGCCGATCGAAGCGCCGACCTACGGGTTATGAATCGGTCAAAAGCCACTGATTCTAAACAAGATCAACAACTTAGCTCGGCAGATTCCGGCAAATCGCGGCAGAGTCTGCAACCCCCGCGCAACCAGTTTTTAGCATGACGCTTCAGGCGCTTGGCGGACCCTCCAGCAATTGGGGCGACTCGTGTGTCCCTTGCCAATCTCCGTCTTATCCGCACGATAAAGGACATTAT
>DASRLI010000514.1:0-4879 GCA_035648535.1 Occallatibacter sp.
CAAACGAATCGAGAACGCATTCCAGACCAACGGCACGCTGCTTGACGATGAGTGGGGAGAGTTTCTGCATCGCAACAGCTTTCTTATCGGTATCTCAATCGACGGGCCAGCCGAGATTCACGATGCCTACCGCGTAGACAAGGGCGGCCAGCCGACGCATGCCAAGGTGATGTGCGGGCTTGATGTTCTGAAGCGCCATAAGGTAGAGTTCAACACGCTGACGGTGGTGAACCGCAAGACCGCGTACAAGCCACTCGAAATCTATAAGTTTTTGAAATCCATTGGCAGCAAATATTTGCAATTCATTCCGATCGTAGAAGAGATTGCTGCCGAGCCGGATAAAAGCGGGCTGCGCCTGCTGAAGCCTTACGCACCAACCCAGACCACTGTGTCCGAGTGGTCGGTGGAGCCGTTGCAGTACGGGATTTTTCTGCAGACAATCTTTGACGAATGGGTACGCTCAGATGTGGCGCGCATTTTTGTGAATCTGTTCGATGTTGCCCTGGAGTCATGGATGGGGATGGACCAGAGCCTGTGCGTTTTTGCGAAGACGTGCGGGTCGGCGCTGGTGATGGAGCATAACGGCGACCTCTATTCCTGCGACCACTTCGTCTACCCAGACAACAAGCTCGGCAATATATTGGAGCGCCCGCTGGCCGGGCTGGCCGGGCTTCCGAAACAGGTGCGCTTTGGCAAAGCCAAGGAAGACTCGCTGCCCAAGTACTGCATTGAATGCGATGTGCGGTTTGCCTGCAATGGCGAGTGTCCCAAGCACCGCTTTCTGAAGACTCC
Organism: Occallatibacter sp.; assembly: GCA_035648535.1. Taxonomy (GTDB): domain Bacteria; phylum Acidobacteriota; class Terriglobia; order Terriglobales; family Acidobacteriaceae; genus Telmatobacter. The sequence goes on from DASRLI010000514.1 coordinate 793, forward strand.
GTCAGGCGATCCGGGGCTGAATTATCTATGCGCGGGATACAAGCACTTCTTTCATCACATCGATCCATACATGCGATTCATGGCCAATGAATTGAAGAACGAGCGCGCGCCTGCGAATGTGATGGCTTGGACGCGGAGCCGGTCCGTGTGAACGCCCAAGGTCTCATCCGCCGCGGCGTACGAGCCCGGCGGCATCTGCACGGAGTCAGGAACGTCGAGCCTATTAGAGGCGTGACAGGTTGCCGTCTTTATCGAACTGCATGGGCTGCGGAGTTCCGGTGAAGGAGATGCCGGGGCGTCCTTCGAGGAGCTTGATGCAGCTTTCCGAGACAAGCAGGCGCTCGAGACTGAGTGTGTTGGCAATGCGCATCACGCGCAGCGACTCTGGGTGCTCGGTGGGGAGCGTTTTCAGACCCTGCTGAATTGCTTCGCGATCGGAGTCGAAGTGGATGGGAATCTTTGACGAGAGAAGCTTGATGGCCGTGAGCGCGTTCATATAAGTGTAGCGGAGATCGAGCGCTTTGACTGCGCGGGCGGTGGCGAAGTCGGCCATGCCGATGCCAATTCCATTGCCATTGGTTGCAACGCTGAGATCGCGAACCAGGATGCGGAAAACGTTAGGCGGCGCCCAGCCGCTTTTGGCCAGCAGCGAATCTGAGTAGCCGGAACCATCGCGGCCGGTTACGTTGGGATCCATGCCAGCACCACTGATCTCTTTTCCAATCTCATCGATGATCAACAGGTCAATCTCGTCGAGAGGCAGGCGAGGCATGAGCTGCCGCGCCTTTTCAAGCAGCCGCTCCTCCGCGCTGACCATACCGTCAGGACGCAGCACCGCAATCTCGGCAGTTTGGTGGCGCTGATCTTCAACGATTGCAATGCCGCAAAGGACAGGAACGGTGGAGAGGATCAGCCCGGAGAATTCGCGGACGACGGTCTCGTGCCCCAGGCGAACGACGGCCCGGTGAGCGCTGTTGGCGCCAGCCTGCTTGCCGAATCCGATGGTCAGCATCTTGAGAACTCCGCTGCCCAGAGGGCCGCGAAAATCGGTGTGCGGCTTGACGCGGTTGATGGGAATAACAGCGTCTGCCGCGAGGGCGGGAACGCTGAACAAGACTTCCTGTCCGTTGAGAACGGTGCCGATGCTGCGCGCTTCCATGCTGGCCTGGATGGGGACGCCGAGGTAATCCGAAGTGATGCCGAACTCGGCAAGCACTTTCGTTTGCCCTTCGGCAGTGGCGCCGCCGTGGCTGCCCATGGCGGGCACGACGAACGGCTTTGCGCCGGCGCTCTTGAGCAGATCAATGGCCGCCTTCACAATCTCTTTCAGATTGCTGATGCCGCGGCTTCCAACGCCAACAGCAATCGTCATGCCCGGCCGAATCTTCCCGGCAACGCCCGTGTCGGCAAACTGCTGCGCGAGCAGGCCAGGAAAATCCAACTGCCGTGAGGGTGGATAACTCTGCCGTACCTCGATCATTCGGGGAATGAAGTTGTTCATAGTCCTCACCGGTTGCTACAACCCTTAGGCACCGCACCGGGCAGGCTTTCCCCCGCCCTGTTACGGCTCAGGTGAATACACCCGCCTACACTCTTTTATACCTGTTGGACGGCGGGAGGGGACATGCCGGGTGACACTCATGTTTACTTTCTCATCCTCTCCGCGAATATAAGGGACGCTGGCGTGGAGGTGATTCTCAGGCCCTCCAGAGCCCTGCGAAAGTCCTGGGACCGCGATTGAGAGTCTTCGCTGGCGGATAGCCGCCTGCTGGACTGCGCCACAACCCTTGAAAATGGCCAGGAGTTACTAGTGCGCGGCGGGGACAGGAACCGGTGCGGAATGCAGCAATTCATCCTTAATTCCTGCCCGGGATATTTTCTCCGCCAACCAGATGGCCAGAAATGCGGTCGCAAAGCCCGCAAAGAAGTCGACCAGGTAATGCCACTCCAATAGAAGGACCGAGGGCAAAAGCAGCAGAACATAAATACTCAGCAGAAATAGGGCGATTCTTTTCCATGGTCGCGCGAACCAAATAGCGATGATTGGCAGCGCGACATGCAAGCTGGGGAGGCTAATGTAATAGTCCTCTGGATTTACGGCGATCACGGCAGAGGTTATATTGTGCGCCCACAACATGCGCGCCCTCATGACGAGTGCTTCCTGGTTCCAAAAGGCTATCAATGACCGGGGATAGCTTGAGAGATGAATAGGACAGATGGAATACGGGCCTTTTGCGGGCAATACAGAATACACAACGAGTGCAATTGCGTAGCAGATAAGCAGGGCGCGCACATATTTCACCGCAAATTGCTGATTTCGAAGCAAAGCGGCGAGAACTAGAACCGCAATAAGCCCGCCATACAAACCGTAGTAAGTGAATTCCAGCAGCTTGAAAAACCAGATGGGCAGATGACTCAGGCTCCAATGTGCGATATCGGTGACGTTGGCATGGAAGAGCACCCTGTCCAAATGTTGAAAGAATAGATCGTAGGTCCAGGGGTTCCTGATTCCCACAAGCGCGTGATTGAAAGAAAACACCAATATGAGGCCCAGGAATAGATAGAGCGCGGGAACAAAAATGTCGATTGCGTCCTCAAGGATTCGCTTCCTTCGTTCCAGGAGTTCGGCTACAGCAAGGGCATCAACCGTGACGATCGCGCCCAACCAGAATCCGAGCAAGTAGATCAGCCAGGCTGCGAGCAGGAGGGCTATCACAATGCGACCCTTTTTCTCCCGGAAGCGGGCCAGAAATGGCATCAGGGTCTGCCGAAGTGGCAAACCGAAGATGGCCAGTCCGATGGCGACGAATGTTGCGGAACAGGCCGTTCCGCCCCAATAGCTGGAAGTGATCTCAACGAAGTCGATTCGGAGTGGGAGACGCGCCACTCTGAACGCGGGATAGAGGAGCAGGAACGGAATGCCGATGAATGCGTAATCGAATGGAATCAGCGAAGAAGAAAGCCGCTTGCCGCAGCGATGCCAGTCGGTGCGCCTAGGGTCGCTACCAAGGGCAACATCCAGTTTCTCGCGCTCGCCGAGCACCCAGTTTCCCAAGTTTCCCAAGTTACCCCCAAAAATCTGGCATTTCCCGGTTCAGCACGAGTCCTCTTGAATCTAAAGAAACCAGGAGCCGATGGAAAGGATTTTGTGCGCATCGGAACCGAAAAGAGAACTTCGCAGTCTCTCCCCCGCCGGGTCACTCGAAAGCTCGGAAGTTGCGACAGCATGAGTTTTTCGAAGTGGAGCCGTCTGATTTGCCGCAACATTCGCCAGGAACCGGGTAGGCGTAGTATTCGGTCGAGCAGGAACGATCCCAGGCCGCAGCAATGGAGTCGCGCTTGAATATAGCCGTAAGTGATTGGTGCGAAAGGGGGGAACCTGTTCTAGACACCCTGAGGTTTTCCTGAAAATAATGCTAAAACTTGGGGCTCCGGGAAGCAAGTGATAAAGCAGGGGTTGCGGGATGGAATCGAAGTTTTTACAAGAACAATGCAAATTTTGAGGTACGCGAAAACGCGAAAAGTGCTAGGAAGTGCTAGGAAGCTAAAGAGCAGCACTGGAACTGCCACTCGGATACATCTGGCTCCTCAAGGTCGGATTATCATATTCATTTTCCATCCCTTACGGGGGCGTCAAGCCCGGCCAATTCAGCCACGACACCACCCGTACGCGACCCGTGAGAAACTGAGGTGCCTAGCCGTTTGTCCCTCGGGAGGTTACGGGGTTGCCCCATTTCGAACGCTACATCGGCATCGACTACTCCGGCGCGGAGACCGCAGACTCCAGTCGCAAGGGGCTCAGGGTGTACATGGCTGAGGGCTCCGGCACGTCGGAACAGGTTCTACTTCCAAATCCGCCACAGTGGTTCTGGACGCGCGGGGGTCTCGCCGAATGGCTCTGCAAGGAACTCTCGGCGGGCACCCCGACCATAGTTGGTATCGACCACGGTTTCTCGTTTCCGCTGGCCTACTTTGAGAAGTACCGGCTCTCCAGCGACTGGGAAGACTTTCTGGTTGATTTCCATCACCACTGGCCGACAGATGCTCCGCACACGTACGTGTGCTTTATCAGAGAAGAACCCTCGGG
>DASRLI010000515.1:0-7843 GCA_035648535.1 Occallatibacter sp.
GTACTACCTGGGTGAATGGGAAGTTGCTCCACCGGGACTTCACTCAATGTTGGCGCTGATTCGCCCGCCAGAGGCAGATACAGGGAGACGGTGGTACCGTAGCCTTCTTCGCTATAAAGGCGAACGGTGCCCCCGGATTGCCTGGCGAACCCGTATACCATGGCCAGGCCAAGACCCGTACCTTTGTTACGTCCTTTGGTCGTGAAGAATGGTTCCAAGGCGCGCTCCAACGTCTCCCTGGACATGCCATGACCAGTGTCGGAGACAGAAATGCGCGCATGAGGGCCCGATTTCAGCTCCCCGGTCTGAACGGCAGGAAATGATTCGTCCACGATGCTCAACTGCGTGTTGAAGGTTAACGTGCCTCCCTTGGGCATGGCATCCCCCGCATTTACTGCAAGATTGAGAAGCGCACTTTCCAGTCCGGCGGCGTCCGCGTAGACAGCGGGCACAGACTGGTCAAAACTGGTCATTATCTTGATCTCCGGGCCGAGTGCGCGGCCTGCCAACTCAATCGTCTCTTGGACTGCGTCTTCAATCCGTATGTTGGCAGGATTCAGTTCCTCTTTGCTCGCCAGGGTCAGCAGGCGCCGGATAAGTTCCGCGCCGCGCGCCGCCGCCTTCTGGGCCGACTTCAGGCGCTTGATTGCTGCTTCATTACCATCAATCATGTGCTCCATAAGGCTCAGATTGCCGATCACGACGGTGAGCAGATTGTTGAAGTCATGGGCGATTCCGCCCGTTAATTGGCCGATCGCTTCCATCTTCTGGCTCTGACGCAACTGCCTTTCCAGCATCTTTTTTTCGGTCACGTCGCGTGCGACATTTGAGGCGCCCACAATCCTGTTACGACTGTCCCGGATGGGTGAGATTATGAGGGAAACCTGGATGGTCCGACCATCCTTGTGTTGCCGTTGCGACTCCAGTAGTTCAACGGTTTCTCCATGTCGAGTGCGCTCCAATAACTCGTCTTCTTCGCGCTCGTGGCCAGGGGGTAGCAAACGCTGAATGGATTGCCCTATCATCTCCTCGGCCCGGTAACCGAAAATCTTCTCCGCCCCTTTGTTCCAACTGGTCACAATGCCCTTCAGGTTCTTGCCAACAATTGCCTCCTGTGACGATTCCACGATCGCCGCAAGCCGCGATTGAGCTTCCTCGTTCCGCTTGCGTTCCGTAATGTCCACCACGGCGACTGAAATGCCGATGACTTCCTGGGCCTCGTCGAAAACGGGCTGGTACGACAAAAGAATCGTGATGCCTGCGCTTCCCGGCTTGGAAGATGGTTTGAAAGCCTCTACCCCTTCGATTGCCTCGCCTTGCAAGGCGCGAAGGAGGAACGGCTGGACCTGAGGAAACAATTCGGGAATCATCTCCTGGACTTTCCGACCGATGTGCGCCGCCACGGGAGCGCCATTCAAATCGGCCAGGCGCTGATTGAGGCTTACGTAACGAAGGCTGCGATCAAGGAAACACAGACCTACCGGTGCGCCATCATAGATTGCCTGAAGCTGGGCCAAGCGTTGTGCTGGCAGCGCTTCGAGGCTGGAGATGATTTCACCCCTCTGCGGTGACATCTTCGTGGAAAGTGGCCATGGCGAGGCAGCGACAATGTCAGGTATTCGCTCAGCAGGCACTGGCCTTCCGTATAGCCAGCCCTGCCCTAGCTCGCAGCCGAGGCAGAGCAACATGTCTGCCTGTTCCTGAGTCTCGACTCCTTCCGCGACGGTGATCATATCCAGGCTGCTTCCCAAACCGACTACAGCAGCCACGATTTTGCGGCTCTCGCGCTTGACTGTCATGGATTCGACGAAGCTGCGATCGATCTTCAACTCGCTGAAAGGCAACGCCTCAAGGTGTCCGAGACTCGAATATCCTGTTCCGAAATCGTCGAGTGCGAGCCTGCATCCCATCCCCTTGAGCTCGATTGCAATTCTGCGCGCACACTCCAGGTCCCTAACAAGGGCGCTCTCAGTAATCTCGAGGATTAGGCGTTGCAACGGGAAACCTGCCTCATCGGCTGCGTCACGAATCAAGGTTGGCAGACTCAGATCACACAATTGGATGGGTGACAAGTTGACGGCCAACGCCAACGGATGTGGCAATGCTGCGGCCGAAAGGAATGCCTTGCGCAGGATCTGCTCAGTGAGCAATCCGATCAGCCCATTCTCCTCCGCCAGCGAGATGAAGTTCTCCGGCAGGATCAGGCCCTGGTCAGGATGTCGCCAGCGCGCAAGGACTTCAACACCGGCCAAACGACCGGTGCGCAGTTCGACGAGAGGTTGAAAACATGGGAAGACAGATCCACTTTCAATCGCATGTCGAACGTCAATGAGGTTAACCAGCATTAAGACCCTCCTGTTTGCACGGCGCAGAAGACCGTGTCTTCGGTTCCGGCTCCGAAGTTGGCCGGCATGTCATCGACGATCAGGTTAGTTGCCATGATCAGCACCTTCCTTCTGAGCGCGCGTCGGGATGGGCAACGGAAGGAGGGAATGGTGCCCGGGCGGAAGGGATGCCTCTATCTGTTGCACAAAGATCGCGGGATCGATGGGCTTGATGACATAGCCGTCGTATCCTGGGGCTAGCCCACGATCGCGATCTCCCATCATGGCGAGCGCGGTGACCGCGACCAGGGGTATCGAACACACAGGCTGGCTGGAGCGGAGACGGCAGGCTACCTCAAATCCATCAATATCCGGCGACCGCACGTCGCATACGATCAGGTCCGGCATTTCGTCGCATGCAGCTTCCACACCGCCAAGGCCATTCTTGGCGGCAACCGCCGTATGTCCAAAAGCCGCGAGCAGGTAGCTCATCAGCTCCATGTTCGCTGGATGGTCTGCCAGGGTACGTTCAGGTCTGTGTTCGTTGAATATGGCGTCAGATAGCATTTGCTGGGCTGGAGAAACCGCGAACTCCGAGTTGAATGCTATTGATTCCCCGGCCGGATTGGTATCCGTACAAATACTCAAAGATTGGCCTGAATACTCACGATTCGCAAAACGCACGCGAGATGTTGAAGCGGCATTTACTGTGTGTCACCGGCAATCAATCCGTGGCGGATTGCGTGGCGAATCAGCTCCGTCTGGTTTTGCAGGCCTAGCTTTTGCATCAGGATAGCTCGATCACGAATTATGACCACCGTAGATGTATATGATTCATTGACGACAGATCGACCTTACCGATCCGCTTTATCGTCCGAACAGGCGTTTTCGATCATCCACGAGGACGTCAGGAGAGGATGGTGGGACGCGCACCTAGTTGAGGAACTCAGAAAGCTTATTGTGAACGCCGGATCAAAGAAGCTGATCGATGCCCCTCGAATTAATGGCGCTCCCCTCGTGACTCGCCCACCTGAATTGTGATGTTTTCGACCATTCTTCGAGTACTTATACGGATACAAGATGCGGTAAAAGCCAAATAACATTTAGATGGTCGACTACTTGATCGCGTGCGACTGCCAACTGTTGCCGTAACGTTTTGCCAGCCAAGAGAAGCACGCATCAACTTTGAAAGCGCCTTGCGGGTCGGGACGGCCCACGTGGTCAGCTTGCCTGACCATTTCATTCGAAAAACTGCAAGGAGCATGAGGGTCCCTTTAATGACTGAAATATGGATTGTGATACAGCAAGAAAAGGAAGGCCAGACCAAATTCTGGCAAGAATGGGGTCAAGCGACACACGGACTTGTCACAAAAAACCTGACGCGCAGACACGCGCGTAGGATCGGAGCAAATCGTTGAGTATGCATCCGGAGTCTGAAGGAAAGCCCAAGAAGGTTTGGACTACCCCAAACATCACGAAGATTGATCTGAAGAGTGCACCCTGCTCCGACATCATTGACATTCTCCGTGCAACCCTCAAACAAGCCGAAAAGGACGCCTCTCTGAATCCAAACGATCAGAAAGCAGCCGAACTGGAACGCTCCTTGCGGCGCAAATTAGATGATCTGGAATCGAGTAGGCCAACAGTGCCGCGTGAGGATCGAAGTCTTAGCTTAATGCCAAAGCACTTCGTTGTTTTTGCAGAGCGTTTTGAACATGGCGCGTGGAAATATTGGGAGCATGAATGCGACAAAGAAGAGATCCCTGCCCTCGAGGATTCCGCAACTGCAAAAGCATTCAGCCGCACGCCTTCAAGCCAACCCTTGTATATCGATTATTTTAGAGGGGCCGAGTATTTGTTTAATGTCGTTCATGGACGCAGCGGCCCTGCAGAGGGAGATACAAGGGTATTTGGGATAAGAGTGGATAAGATTCTCATTGCAGAGTGCGAAAGATTCACACAATATTTAGTGTGTTCGCTACTCTGAATTGGCCCCTTTTGATGGCTTGATTTGGCCCCACCTGTAGCCGATTCTGTTCATCTTGTTTTGGGTGTTCTTTGACCCGGAGGGACGAACAGATTGTCGAACAGGAGGACCAAGGTGGAGCTATACGAGCAGATCCGGCGGGAGTTTGAGCATGGCGCTGGTAGCGTCCGCGGCGTATCGCGGACGTTGGGAGTTCACCGCCGGGCAGTGCGACAGGCGCTGGTAAGCGCAGTCCCAGCGGAACGAAAAGTTCCAGAACGAGAGCGGCCGAAGCTGTCGGCGGCGATCACGTTCATCGACGAGATTCTGGAAGCTGATCGCAAGGCGCCGCGCAAGCAGCGCCACACGGCGCATCGGATCTGGATGCGTTTGCGCCGAGAGATGCCGTTGATCGAAGTCGCGGAGTCGACGGTGCGCGGCTATGTCCGAGAGCGCAAGATCGCCACGGGCCTTGTTGGGCATGAGGTTTTCGTACCGCAGTCCTATCAGTTCGGCGGCGAGGCGCAGGTGGATTGGTACGAAGGCTGGGTTGAGTTCGATGGTGAGCGTCGCAAGGTGTACGTGTTCTGCATGCGCTCGATGGCCTCGGGGGCGGCCTTTCACCGGGCCTATCCGCATGCCACGCAGCAGGCTTTTCTCGAGGCCCATGAGTTAGCTTTTGCGTGGTTTGGCGGGGTCTTTCGTGTCCTGCGCTTCGATAATCTGACGAGCGCCGTGAAGAAGATATTGCGTGGACATCAACGGGAAGAGACTTCCCGGTTCATCGGTTTTCGCTCGCACTGGGGCTTCGCATCGGAGTTCTGCACACCGGGGGAAGGCCACGAGAAGGGCGGCGTGGAGGGTGAAGGAGGTCAGTATCGGCGCAACTATCTCACACCTGTTCCGAAGGTGCGGGACTTCGAAGAGTTGAACCAGTTGATCGCTGCCGGATCTGTGGAAGAGCAGAGCCGTGTGATTGCGGGCCGCAGCCTGTCGATCGGCGCAGGGATGCTCGCCGAGCGCGAACATCTTCTGCCGCTGGTCGAAGAAGGCTTCGACCTGGCCTCGTTGCACTTCCCACAGATCAACGCCAGCGGCTGTGTAAAGGTGTTGACCAACTTCTACTCGGCGCCTTTGCCCGTGGGCAGTTCGGTCGAGGCGAAGGTCTACTCGTCCTACGTCGAGATCTGGCATCAGGGCCGTCGTGTGGCCCGGCATGAGCGCTGCTATGGGCGGCATCAGAAGGTGCTGGAACTGAACCACTACCTGGACGCACTGCTGAAGAAGCCGGGAGCGCTGTCCGGATCTACGGCCCTGGAGCAGTGTCGTGCACAAGGGCGGTGGCCCGGCAGCTACGACCACTTCTGGAAGGCGGTCGGCGAACGCGAAGGCCGACCGGCTGGAACGCGAGCCATGATCGACGTGCTCCTGCTTGGCCGCGAACATGGCACAGAGCGGGTTCGGCACGCGCTGGAAGCGTCGTTGGAGATGGGCTCCGCGAACCTGGGCGCGATCCGCTACTTCCTGCGCGTCAATCACCGCGAGCAGGCAACTGCAGCATATCCTGTCGCAATCGGGGCACTGAGCCGCTATGACCGCCCGCAGCCAAGCCTGGAGGCATACGAACAACTTCGGCCCAACTGGCTGGCGACGGAGGTGATCCAGTGAACACACAGCCGATGCAAGAGGCCACCATCCTGCAGTATGCCAAGCAACTGTATCTGCCAACACTGGGCGAACAGTCCGTCCGTCTGGCTGAAGAAGCGGTCAAGAAGAAGCAGTCGCACCTGAGTTATCTGGAAGCCTTATTGGAAGCTGAGATCGAGGAACGGAATCGCAAGTCAGTGGCGCGACGCATCAAGGAAGCCCACTTTCCATCGGTTAAAACTCTGGAAGAGTTCGACTTCCAAAGTGCGCCGCACATCTCCGCAGCGCTGCTGAGGAACCTGAGCGAAGGCGGCTACCTGGTACGCAAGGAACCAATCTGCCTGCTCGGTGAGACAGGGACGGGTAAGACGCATCTGGCAACGGGACTGGCCGTAGCCGCATGCCGTCAACGCAAGCGAGTACGCTTCACCACGGCAGCAGAGATGGTGACCGAGCTGATCGAAGCCCAGAGTCAGATGCAGTTGAGTCGCGTGCGCAATCGCTGGATGCGCTACGATTTGGTCGTCATCGACGAACTGGGCTACGTCGTCATGCCGGATGCCGCGGCGGAGTTGCTCTTCCAGGTAATCGCCGGCCGCGCCGAACAGGCGGCGGTGATCGTGACCACGAATTTACCCTTCTCTGAGTGGACTACCAAGATCCCAAACGCACGGCTCTGCAAGGCGATGCTGGACCGCCTGACCGACCAAGCTCACATCATCGAGACCGGAGACGAATCGTACCGCTTCCGTAGAACACTGGCGAAGAAAGGCGGCAACGCATGAACAGCAGACATCAAGCGGCAACCATCTTTTAAACAAGAGGCCGTGGAAATGACGGTCTATGGAAAGCATGGAAAAACGATGAAGCTGTTTTCCCACTCTTCCCACAGCCCTTGGAAATCGTTGCGACGATTACCACATTTCCACCGCCACGACGACTACGGGGATGAATGGATTCTTCCCTAAAAACAGCCAAAAGAGGGGGGGCCAAATCAGATCATCAAAAGGGGCCAAATCAAGTTGACGAAATCAGATTGTGGCTGATCGCGTATACCGACGCGGAAGTGGCCGAGTCTCTCGCGGCTTTCAGCCCGCTGCTGCTGGTACCGTCCGGCAAGACCTACGTCGAAGACGAGGAATTGAAGAAGAACAGCCAACCTGCCGATCCCTGGCAACTCAGAGCAGAGTTCCTGAAGCTCGATCCGACGCCCGAAGCAGTGGTCGCATTTTTGAATCAATGGGGGCGCTGGAACTCCGAGGAGTATGTGGAGCTTTCTGAGATCACCAGCCTCCTGCAGGCGATCAAAGAAGCCATGACGACCTCACCAGGCAAGTGGTTTGAAAGCCTCTATTCGCTCCCTTCCAACTGGCGTCGGCGCTCCGAGTTTCCGTATTTTGCTCTGCTGACAGACAAGATCGAAGTCGCTTTGCGCATGACAGTCACCACCGACCTGCTAGACCAGTTGGAGTTCAGGGCCTGTGCCCGCCCTGACTGTGGACTGCCGTTCAAGGTGGAATCGAATCATGACAGAAAGTATTGTTCTAAATCCTGTGCACATGTTGAGGCCGTGCGTAGAAGCAGGAAAGCAGCAAGCGAGAAAAAGACGCAGTAGGGACCAGTGCAATTCAACTGTACAGCGATCTCCTCTTCGGAGAGAAAGACGGGAACGATGAGCGTTTTTAAGCGCCCGGACTCCGAGTTTTACTGGTTCAAGTTCAAGTTCAAGGGGATACTCTACCAACGCCCGGCGAAGGTGAAGAACAAGCGTGCCGCAGAAGGCATCGAGGCGGCCTTTCGTACCCAGCTTGCCAAGGGTGAATACTCCATCGAAGATCGAAAGCCAGCTCCCACTCTACGCGAGTTCGCACAGACGTTCATAGATTTCGTTCAGACGAGACATGCG
>DASRLI010000516.1:0-2198 GCA_035648535.1 Occallatibacter sp.
TGTCTACTCCTGCCCAAGTAAAGTGTCCTGAGTACTTGATGAAACCCATTATCAGCCATTCCCTATGCTTTAGCCGCCGTTAAGCCGATGTTATTCTGAAAACGTGAAATCCTGGACGCAGTCCGCAGTGGTTCCGTCACCGCCTGTGCGGAGGGGTGGAGTTGCCAATGGCGCTCCCGGGCAATCCTTTGCCGCAGCCGTGCCCAATCCTGAAACGGATCTTTTGTTGAAGCTGGCCTTTGGGTTTTTCGCATTCGACTTGTTCCTAGTCGTAAGCAAGTTCCTGGAAATCATTTCCATGGCTGGCGGCTCCCGGATTCCCTACCTAGGAGTGACGCTTCACGTGGTTACGCTGGTGCTGGCTGTGATCAGCGGTGGCGCGAAGCGCGTGGTTACTTCACGGGTAGGCCTCTGGCTCGGATTGTTCACCGTGTGGATGATGGTGTGCACGTTGGCAAGTACCTGGCGAGGTGGTTCAGCGGATACGCTTGCGCGTGAGTGGCTCCCTTCACTCATTATTTTCGTTGGTTGTGGGACGGTCGTGACCTTGCCGCAGTGCCGTAAGATCGCGGCCATCGTGGCAGTAGGGACGGCAATCATCGCTGGCGCGAGTTACGCTTTTGGCACCCTCGAAGGGGAGCGTTTTACGCTAACATCCGGCACCTTAGGTAACGCGAATGACCTGTCGATGCTGCTGGTATTGGGAACTCCGTTCTTCCTGGTGCCGGTATTTTCGAAAGGCAGCTCGCGCGTCCTCAAGGTGGTAGCCCTGGCCCTGGTCGCGATGGTGTTGATTATAGTTATCAGGTCCGCATCGAGAAGCAATCTTCTAGCGCTTCTGGCGATCCTCCTGGTGCTGTTCTGGACCAGGTCTTTCGCCGGCAAATTGAAACTGGGCTTGGTGAGCGTAGTCTTGGCTGTTTTATTCTTTACGTTGACGCCCCGAGAAGTCCTTTCGCGTTACGTTACCCTCTTTGGTAATGCGGAAAGCAACGACGATATCGCGGCGTCGGCCCAGGAATCTTCTCTCGCCCGGCAACATTTGCTGGAGCAGAGTTTGAAGTTGACGATCACGCACCCCTTTTTTGGTTTGGGACCGGGGATCTTCTCAGTAGGTGAGGCTGACCTGGCGAAGTCCGAGGGCAGGGCCGCGGCATGGCAGGTTTCGCACAATTCTTACACCCAGGTATCCTCGGAAATGGGTATTCCCGGTCTGCTTCTGTATTTGGCGGGCCTGTGGGCCACCTTCCGCAATATATTCTGGTTTCGTGCTCAAAGCCGCAGCGATCCCACGGGCAGGATTTCCGCACTGGGCCTCGCCTTGCTGCTGTCCTTGATCGGCCTATGCGTCAACCTGGGATTCAGCAGTAATGCATATTTCTCTTATCTGCCTATGTTGATGGGGCTGAGCGTGGTTTTCAAAAAGAGCCTCCAGTTGGAAAGGGAGCGCAATTCCCCCATATTGACCGTGTCGGCGCCGGAATCACGGACGGCCGTACCAGCCAAGCCTTCTGCCGCGAGTTCAGGGAAGCCTGTCTACCGTTTTCTGGGCCGGTCAGCTAGCGGCAGAGTTTAAGAACACGAATTCATTACAACCCATCGACCCGCCTGGCCGGGGAGTGCCATCAGCAACATGAGCGGCGACGCGCGCATCGTTGGGGCAAAGAGGACGGCTATTGCGTGGTCGACGGCCAGAAGGTGCCGATCCGTAAAACTCGGCTGCGCACGTCCGACAAACTGGAGCAACGCCTGGGAAGCTACGAGCTGTTCCAGCGCCCGGCCCGCTGCAGGCCGGCGTGTAGGACAAGATGATGCGCGGGCTTTCGACACGCAACTACGGCGCGGTGGTGAAGGACTTTCACAGGCGTCGAAAAGTCCGCGGCGAACGCAAACTTCATCGAGGCCAGCCGCGAGAAGGTCAAGCAGTTAATGGAGCGTCCGCTGGGCCAGTTGCGGCTCTGCGCGGTGTTAATCGAGGGCATTCCGTTCAAGGGCCGGCAGATGATCGCAGCGCTTGGTATTGGCTGCGATGGAACGAAAACCGTACTGGGCATCCGCGAAGGCGCGACGGAAAACATGGCGGTGGTGAGCGAACTGCTGAGCCAGTTGGTGGAACGCGGATTGGACTTCTCGATACCGCGGCTGTATGTCCTGGATGGCGGCAAAGCACTGGCTGCAGCGGTGCGGAAACATGCGGG
>DASRLI010000517.1:0-3467 GCA_035648535.1 Occallatibacter sp.
CTAGTACCCGGAATCAGAGCTGAGTGATACGGCGGCCTTTGAACCGGCGTTGACGGACCTTTTTCTTGGTCCAGACGAACGGCTCAGCTTTGAGGTTGTAAGCGTCGATGTAAGCATCGATATGCTCCTGTAGTTGTTTGAGGCTTGTGAAGGAGGCCCCGCTGAGCGACTGCCCTTGGAGGATCGAGAACCATACCTCGACCTGATTGAGCCAGGACGCGCTGGTCGGCGTGAAATGAAATCGCACATTGGGGTGGGCCTTGAGCCAATGTTCGTTTTTCTTGTGGGTGTTGAGGTTGTCGAGAATGACATGAAGCTTTCGGTCCGGAAAAGCCGCGGTGACGCTGTCCATGAAATCGAGAAACTCGACGCGGCGCCGCCGTTTTGAATGCGTCGCGATGATCTTTCCGGTGGCGACTTCGAGCGCTGCAAACAGCGTCGTCGTGCCGTGGCGCTTGTAGTCGTGGCTCTGGCCGGTCAAGGCGCGGCCATTGGGCAACTTCAGATAGCCCTGCGCTCGCTCCAAAGCCTGGATCGATGGCTTTTCGTCCACGCATAGCACAATGGCCTTGTTGGGCGGGGCGACATAGAGGCCAACGACATCGGCGGCTTTGGCCGTAAAGTTTGGGTCGTTGCTCTCACACCAGGATTTGCGAACCACGAGGTCAATCTTGCTGCTGCGCAGGAACCGCCAGACATACTGGACATCGACATCGCCCAGTGCCTCGGCCAGCAGAGGGCCGGTCCAGCGTGCAAACCCTTCTGGTGGCGGTTTGTCCAGCAGCCTCAGGATCCGCTTGTCGGTGGCCTTCGTATAGATCGGCTGCTTGCCAGGCCGCGCTTTGTCTTTCAGGCCCTCAAGGCCATGGTCGGCATAGCGGTGCCGCCAAAGGCTGACAATCCGTGGCTGGACCCCGACTTCCTTGGCTATCGACCGGGTGCTGCGCCCGGCCGCTGCCAACAGAACTATCCGCGCCCGCTTCAAATCGCGTTGAATTGTCAGCGGTGAGCGACAACACGCCTCAAGCACCTTGCGATCTTTCCGCGGAAGGTGGACTTCTCTTGCTTCGGGGATCATCCCGATCTTGAATCACGACTCACCTTCTAAGAAAAGGGGGTACTAGAGCACTCCGGCTTAAAAAGAGGCGCTTCGAACTCGCTTGGGACTTTGCCACGTCGGGTTGTGCGTGGTAGGCTGTCGCTCCGCAGGGATTTGTTATGAGCCAGAGCGCAGAACTTCGCGATTTTTACGATGGCTATTACAACGACGCCGTTGCAGCTAAGAGAACCATCGCGGCCAGTCAATCCGTCGACCATCTACAACTGCTAGGCGGCGCAAAACTTGGCCATCTTCTCGATATGGGCGCTGGTGACGGCGCTGTTCTTCAAGAAATCGAACGCCGCAACATCGCGTCTAAGCTCGATGCAGTTGAGATTTCCACATCCGGAATAAACCGCGTGACTTCGCGTAATCTAAGCCTGCTCAATGGCATTCGGTCATTCGACGGCTACAAATTGCCCTTCGAAGACAACTCATTCGATACTGGAATCGCAATTCATGTTCTAGAGCACGTTGAACACGAACGTCTTTTCCTGAATGAACTGCGGCGCGTCTCGAAGCGCGTTTTCGTTGAAGTCCCATTGGAACATACGTTCCGGTTTCAACGATCAATCGCGATGGGGAAGCCGTTCGGACATATCAACCACTATACATTTGAGCGATTTCTGAATCTGCTGAAAACTTGCGGGTTGACGCCTTTGGCAGCCAACATTTTTTCTAACTCACTGGCATACGAAACCTTTGTCGGAGGCCGAATGGCCGGCCCCATAAAACACGTCATTCGCTCCTCTGCGTTGAAGATTGCGCCCTCTATCGCCCCCAACGTCTTTGTCTACCTCGGGGCCGCCATGTGTGAGCCGACTAAATAGAACGAACCGTCTCTGACAATTGGCGATGCAGACGAACAACCCACACGGTTACGGGAGGTGTCGGATCGCACCTCCTCTAAATCGACTTGAAGCGTGGTGACGAACCTGCGGTATCGATCGCTCCACATCAGTGCAGCCATTCTACCCCGTGACGCCTGGCGCGGAGCGACTGCCTGTGCATCGCGATCATGCTCTTGGCATTTTCGATGGCGTATTTTTTTAGGAAGGAGTCCGGCATAGAAATCCTATAAAGCCGGCGGCTCCGGTCACTAGTACCGCTTGGTGCGACATCTCTTCTCCGGTTCAGGCTAGAGTCGCCACAGCTCGATGCCGTCGGGCACCGAGCCACGGTCAAGCCTTGCCTTAACGTCGAGAACAAGGCCGGTACCGTCCCGCAGCAGTCCTCGAACAAGCGGCCAGCCGCCTTCGATATAACTGTTGTGCGCAACCGCCAGAACCACGGCGTCGGTGGGCCGCAGCACGCCAAGCCCGGTCAACGCCAGTCCATATTCCTCCTCGACCGCCTGGGTGTTCGCCAGGGGATCGGCGATCTGAACCGAAATGCCGAAGGTCTGGAGTTCGCGCACGATGTCGATCACCCGGGAATTGCGGGTATCAGGGACGTTCTCCTTAAAGGTCGACAAGCTTAAGTACTCCAAACAGGTTTTGACTCAAAGGATTACAGCTTCACCTACCAGGTGCCTCCTCATCCATCGCTGACTGTCGGACTCAATTTTGTGGCTTCGTTCCGCCAAATCGAATACTGCCTCGCGCTGCGGTGGGCGGTGGGTTCGTTCTGCCAAAACCGCCTCTTCCAAGCTCGATCATCCAATTCCAATACGGCTAAGCATCGAGGAAAGCTCGCAGCGCGCGACGCAGCTTCGATCGAGTTCGCCTTTCGTATCGAGCAACATTCTCGATGGTATTTAGAACCCGAATGAGGTCATCATTATCGGCATTTTCGAAATTGCCTATTCGCCATAGAATCTCAGCTTTTGCGGCCCGGATACGCGCGAGATCGAAGTGGCTTTCAGCAACGACGCGAGCCTTTTCGATGCGCCCATAGTCATTGCTCGATGCCGTCAAGGCTCTCACTAGGCGATCAATGTTCACGGCGGCGCTGGCGTCGTAGGTAATTGCGGTTGCCAGTCCGTGACGGTACGCATTGTGGCTAGAACGCAGTTTGCCTCCCACAGTCCGGGGACCGGTGCTGAGGGAGGCATTGCGTCGGTTTGCAATTAGTTTGCGGACTGAGATCACGGCTGGCTATTACTGCGAAGCAGCTTCCGTATCTGATCCGGGTGTGTTTGCGATTGCTTGTTCCTTCGATTTCAGGTCCGCCAAAAATCGATCGAGCGCTTCTTTTTGCTCGCCTCGCAAACTCTCGCCGGATCCCGAGCTCACGCAACAGTACTGCAACCTGGTGGCGCGCAGATGCAAGGAATTTTTCGATGGCTACGAGAGGCTCAATACCTTGAACAAACGCTGCAGCATTCAGGGCATCATCATCGTATCCATGTGCTTGAAGTCTCGTGGTC
>DASRLI010000518.1:0-31544 GCA_035648535.1 Occallatibacter sp.
TTTTGCGCGCCATAGCGCACCGTCGAGGGAGACGACCGCTTCCTGACCGATCGGCATTTCTGGAGCAGCAGCGCGCAGGCCGGCGAAGAATGGCTCACGTACCAACCGCATCTTCTCAATTACACTGCCGGTCCAGGCAACAGGCACTTCGCCTTTGATTGCGTGCTTCCTGCGAAGTTTGTCGCGCACAAGCAGCACAAATTCAACCAGGTCCGCAGAGGCTTGTTGCAGAACACTTAACGCAACCGGGTCGCCTGCCTCGGCCAACTGATCAATGATCGGCGCCAACGCTGCGAAGTCCGGGCCGGGTGTGCCGTCACCTACATTCACGAGGTCATCGAGGTCCGGTGTTCCCCACACTTCACCGACTTTCTCGAGAATACGGGTTGGCTGTTCGTGATCGTAGGCGCGGAGGGCGCGCCGCACACTGTGCAATCCAATCCAGTAGCCTGAGCCCTCGTCGCCAAGGTGCGAACTCCAACCGCCGGCGCTCTCCTGGCTTCCGTCTGTCGCGCGGCCGATGGTGTTGGAGCCGGTTCCGGCAATCTGCAGGATTCCCGGACCGCCATGGAAGGCAGCATCGAGCGCAATTACCTGGTCGCCAACTATGTCGCTGCGCTCAACTCCAAAGTCGTTGAAGACGGCGGTGATCCATTCGGTGATGCCCGGCATGCTGGCGCTGGCTACACCACAGCAGGCGGCGCGCACGCCCTTGACTCCGGCCTGGGCGTACACATCCTTGAGCACTGTACGGAGGTTGGCTTCGGCGGCTTCTGCACCGACCCTGAGGCGCTTGATGGAGCCGCTTTCGCCGTAACCGAGAACCTTGTCGCCATCCACGATCGAGGCGCGTGTATGGGTGCCTCCGCCGTCAATTCCAAGAACCAGACTCATTCTTTCCTGCTCCCTTACGCTATTTCATTTTCCAGAGTTGTCTTCAGATTCCTTTGCCGGCTCCGCTCCGCCGTCGAGCAACGTCCCGGCCAGTATGTTGAGACTGCCGTCATTTTTCGCGGGAATGAGACCCAGCAAGTGCGCGATCCACGGGTACAAGTTAACGTTCTCAAAGGGTGCAACCGTCTTTCCCTTCACTATATCCGGTCCGGCGGCAAAGAAGCTGGCCTTCATTTCCGGCACCTTGCGCGGATCGTAGCCATGCATGCCGGCAGGAGGCCCCGAATCCGCGTGGCCCGCCGGCGGTGCGTGCGCGAGGATGGCGTAGGGCCCGGTGGCAATAACCACCGGATCGCCCTCGCGCGAATTCTGGTTGTAGTTCAGCTCCGGCGGTACGTTCTTGCGGCGGTAGACGACAAAATCCGAGGATGCTTTTTTTAGCTGGCTGTAGACGCGATCGCGGTCCTGTTCAGTTTTGCCGTAGAGCAGGTCGCCCGCGGTGTCGAAGCCGGTGAGGTCGGCAAACTGGTCGAGCACGACGGCGTTGCCCTGCACATGAACCATTCCGTGGTCGCTCACCACCACAAGGTCGATGGGAAGCTTGGTCGCATCGAGCGCGGTCTTCAGCTTTCCCACCATTTCATCCATCTTCTTCTCTGCTGCGCGTGTTTCAGGGGCGTCAGGGCCGAACTGGTGACCTTCGTGGTCGGGCTCGGAGTAGTAAATGACGATGAGATGCGGGCGTTGCTCCGCAGGCAGGCGAAACAGTGCAACCGTATCGTCGATGCGCGCCTGCTGAACGGCTGGAGTGGCCTGCGTTTTATTGTCGAACTGCGCGTACCAGGTGGGACGAAAGCCGGCAATT
Organism: Occallatibacter sp.; assembly: GCA_035648535.1. Lineage (GTDB taxonomy): Bacteria > Acidobacteriota > Terriglobia > Terriglobales > Acidobacteriaceae > Telmatobacter. The sequence continues at coordinate 1,760 of DASRLI010000518.1, forward strand.
TTGGCTTCTGACCCCGGCCAGAAAATGCAGGCGCTGCGCATCCCCTGGCTTTCGGCAAGGCTCCATAAGGGAGTGCCGCTGTACCAGGTGCCGTCTGTAACCGCCTTGGAATCGGACATACCGTAGCGCGCCTGGCGGTTGGGATCGAGAAAGCTGTTCGCGACCAGGCCGTGGTGTTCGGGATAAAGGCCGGTGACCAAGGTGAAATGGTTCGGAAAGGTGAGCGAGGGATAGCTGGGCAACATGCCTTCAGGTGCCCAGGCGCCGCGCTTGCCGAGGGCGAGGAGGTGGGTGGCGTTGTCGCGTTTCGCGTAGTCCCAACGAAAGCCATCGAGCGAGACGAGCACGACATAATGCTGCTGTTGCGCTCTGGCTGAGTTGGGGCCGTTGTCAACATGGACCAGCGGGAGTGCCGGGCTTAAGGCCGCTGCCTGCCCTGCGACGGGCTGGATGGCCGCCAGTGCAATAACCGTCAGAACCGACGCAATGAGCGCGCGGCCTATAGCCTTCAATCGCATCGAGAGCACCTCAGGACAAGCTTATCGCAAGGCGTCCAAGGTCGGGTTCGGTCAATCCTTGTCGGCTGCGGAGTCTCCGGCGTCGATCAGCGGACGGAAGCGATGTACCGGAGGCGGCATGGGAACATCGGCGCCCTTGATGCTTTTCCAGATGATCTCGTTAAGGGCGTGCATGGGGGCGCGGTCGACATCGGAGAAGTCCATCTTCATGCTCTGTTGCGCGCCGTAGGACTTCGCGGTGTTCTTTGCGTTCACGTCAATCTCAGGAGGGATGACAGTGAAAGGCGTGACTACCGGCTCGGTGCCGAAGGAGGCATACAATGGCATGGCCGCTGCGTCATACTGGCTCATCGGGGGCATTCCTAGCAGCAACTCCATGGAGCGTACGAATGAGCTGGTGGAGTAGAAGGTGCTGTCGACGATGCCGCGCTTGACGTAGGGGCTGACGACGAGGCCGACAGTGCGGCGCGCGTCGACGTGATCGGAGCCGTCCTGCGCGTCGTCTTCAATGATGAAGATTGCGGTCGAGGGCCAGTAGCGGCTGTGCGTTACTGCGTCGACGAGTTGGCCGATGGCGTAGTCGTTATTGGCCACTGAGGCTTGCGGCGTAAATGCGCCGGGCTGGGTGCCCCTGGTGTGATCTTCTGGCATGCTTAAGACGGTGAAGTTAGGTAGGCGCTTGTTGGCGTCATCACTTTCGAAGTTGTTCTCGTACTCCTTGAACTCATGCAGGAAGACGGCAACGTTCGCGGTGTCTCGTTGGCGCGATCCGAGATAGTCCTTTGCAACATGGCCGACAAGGCCGGATGCACCGGGCGCGGCTTCCATGGTGGTTCCAGTACTGGCGCGGGCGGCGTACTCGCCATAGGAGCGATAGGTGAGCCCTTGCGCTGGGCTACGTCCCAAAGTGCGCCAGCTGAAGGCACATAGGCGCGCGAGGGGACAGCATCGCTTCGGCCGGCATACGTGGGCGGCCAGTAGCGCTCGTTGAAATCCGTGGCGTAGGCGGAGTCGGACCATGAGTGGCCGTCAACGCTTACTTCGCCGTCGCAGTAGAGATTGTCGAGAATGACATACTGGCGTGCGAGAGCGTGCTGGTTGGGCGTGACCTTCTCGCCAAAGACGGTGATCTCGGGATCGCCGTTCGCCTCTTTCAGGTCGCCGAACTCCTGATCGTAGGTGCGATTTTCCTTGATGATGTAGATGACGTGCTTGATGGGCGTGGGTACGCCGACGCCCTGTGGAATGATGGTAGGCGCGAGCGGCGGCCGGGCCTCGGCAAGCATGGAGTCTGTATAGGGCGTGTTCTGAACGACCATGTGGGTCCAGCGTGGCAGATCCGTATGCAGCGTTGTTACGTTTAGGACTTCAACGCTGCTCTTCTGCACCGTTTTGACGGTCTCATCGCCGTTCCAATTGGAAGCGAGCGGACTAGTGGGGCCTTTACGGTCGGGATGTCCGGATTCGCCCTTGCTGTTACCGATATAGAGTTGGGCGCCGCCGCGCGTGAGCGCGAGCGCCGATGGATACCAGCCGGTGGGGATGAAGCCGACGACGGCGCTGTGAGCGCGGTTGGCGATGTGGATTACGGTGATGGAGTTGTTGTCGGCGTTGGCGACATAGACCAGCTTGCGCACATTGTCTATTTCGAGAGCGTCGGGCGTGGAGCCTTCCGGAGCGAGTGGGGTGAGGGTGGTGGAGAGCCGCTCGATGACTTCGAGTTTGTGCGTATCGATTACGTGAACGGTGTTGTCGTTGGAGCAGGCGACGAAGAGGCGTCCGTCGGAGGAGAGCTTCATGTCGTTGGGATTCATGCCGACACGCAGCGTGCGAATTACCTTGTTGGTCGCGGTGTCAATAACGCTGACCGATTCGCTGGCCCAGTTGGAGACGAAGAGACGGGAGCCGTCGGGAGTGAGTACGAGCTGGTAGGGATTGATGTCGACGGGGATGCGGGTGATGATCTGGCGGGTCTTCGCGTCGAAGACGACGACGTTGCTGGGGCCGGGGCCAGTTCCGCGATTGGCGGCATATAGCAAGTTCTTGCCGGGTAAATAGGCAACGCCGGACCACCAGACTTTTTTAGGATCGATGGTTTCGAGAAGCTGTCCGGTAGGCTGGTCGCTCAAGCGCCCGTTGCTGTATGTGAATTCGTAGATGGGCGCGGCAGTTGCGGCAATATCCTTTGCGCCGGTAGCGTTTCCACCAGAGACATAAAGCGTCTTGCCGTCAGGGGACCATGCCAGCCCGAGCCAAGTGGTTTTGAGCTCGATGTGCTGGGCGAGCGTCTCTGTTTTTACGTCGAATACGTCGATGCCGTGCGGCTGGTAGCCGGAGTGAGTGGCAACAACGATTCTTCCATCTTTGGAAACGACCATGTTCAGGACCAGGTCGTTGAGCTCTGCGATGGGCTTGCCCGCCGGGGTGATCCGCCAGCCATTGGGCAGGTCGAAGCCGCCTTGGATGAAGTGGGGGAGTTGCTTTGTTGGCTGGCGGATGATGCGGGGCGCTGCGATTCTGGTGTCTGCAGGGGCCTGGCCGGGCACTGAAACAGAAGCGGCTAAAACGATGGCAATAGTTGCAGTAAGACGGCAAGCTCTGGTCGTGGAAAACATGGTGGTCCTTTCGCGGGGCATTTGAACGGCGGCGGTTCTGTCAAACGCTCGGTCTGCGAGCATAAGCCTGCCGCTGCTCATTTTACGATGCGGATGTGAATGCCTGTTGAAGGACACTACCGGGTGCTGGATGGCCGAAGGTTGCGCGACTGGCTATGTGATTCCCTTTCGCAGGAACCAGCGAGACTCCCAGGGAGCGCCCGGGAGTCTCAACTCAGCGTTGCCGGAGAATTCGCCGGGGAGCGGGGTGTGGGCAGGAGCTTGCCGCCATGTGACGCGAGGGAACGACTCCGGGCGAGTGGTAGGTTTCGCCGTGTCCGCAGCAAGTGCACTGCACGGCGGCCGTTTCCATGCGCGAGTCCTGCTCGCCGACTTGTCAGGCCAATGCGATCACCGCTGCATCTCTAGCGGGAACTTCCACCTTGACTTCGCGGCTGTCGAGTGTGACATGCAGCTTGCCCCAGATGTCTTCCGCGGATTTAAAGCTGCCTGCATTCGCGGATAGGCTGGCCGTTACCGATTGGCTGGCTCTGGTTGGGTTTGTTACCCAGAGATAAGCGCCTCCGGCTCCCTGATGGAGCCTTGCCTGCACGCTGGAATTGTTGATCCTCACTTGTGGGTCGATATCTGCCATTTTCAAAAGGTCCGCGAAGAGTGTTTTTGTGGCAGGAGCGTGGTGCAGATAGTAGCCTGCCCCAGGAAAGGAGCCCATCAGCAGTGTTCTGCCTTTCCCGAATTTATGCTCCACTGCGGCGATGGTTCCGTCGGAGAAGGCGCCGGCCTGGGCGCCGCCGTGCAACTCGTATTCCTGGCGGAAGTAGCGGCCATGGATGCTGGTGCCTTTCAGTTGAAACATCAATTGATCTGAAATATCGGGCATGAACTCGACGTGGGATTCTCGTGCGCCGAATAGCTCGTCGAGGCCATAGTTAGGCTGGACGGTTCCTACGTGGCCGTGGTCGCCGAAATACGCTGGCAGTCCTTCGCTGATTAGCGTTCCGCCTTGTTCGACAAAGGCGCGTAGTTTCGCTACTGTTTCATTTTTCAACATTACCGGGTACGGCAGGTAGATGATCTTGTACTCGCCGATGTTATCGATTGAGACAAAATCGGGTTGAATGTTCGAATCAAAGAATGCCTGATAGGCACCGCGAACCGATTGAGCGTAGAAGGAGGTATCGCCCTGCTGCACGTAATTGAAGATTTCGGATTCGGGAGCGAAGACAATACCGATGTCGCCTTTGACGGGATTCGATTTCCATATCTCCGGATGTGCGTTTGTCCATTGAGCGAGACGTCCTGCCATTTCGGATCGCGGAGTCATCGAACCATCCATCGCGAACGGGCCGAATGCTCCGAAGAGCGGGCCGTCGAGAAGCGGACGCCAACGACAATACAAGATGCCCTTGGCTCCGGTTGCGCAGGAGACGAGATTCCAGATGCGGACATCTTCGGCGTCGGGGATGCGGCCGTCTTCTTTCGGCCGGCCGATGACCTGGGGCTGCATCCAGAGCGGGCCGCCTTCTGCTTCAGCATGCCAGAACGGCTTGCCGCGTGCACCGGCGCGAACGAGATCCATTGCGTGAAACTGCCGCCAGGGCTCGCTGCCTTTTCTTGCGGCGATCCATGTGAGTCCCCAGACATCGACTTGCGCTGCCGAGCGCCACTCATTGTGTGAGGAGGAAGGCAAATCCTCGAGCGTGCCGGATACACCGTGCGCAGTGACTTTGTGCTTGGTGTCAAGCTTGCGGACTAACTTGATTCGCCAATCGAAAAGGCTGTAGGCATTGTCGACGCGAAACTCGAGCCAGTCAATGCTATCGGAATAGCCCGAGAATGAGCGGGGAGGTTCAACATCATCCCAGGATGTGTAGCTGTAGCGATGCCAGGTTTCTCCGAGCTTCCCAAGGGATCCGTAGCGATTACGCAGCCATACCCTCAACTTTTGTTTCGTGCCTTCGCAATAGCAGTACATTTTGGTGGGACTACCGCCGAATGAAGTGTTCTCGTTCCAGAGATCGTAGCCATACAGCGCTGGATGATTGCGATAGTGCTCGACCAAAGCGGTGATGAAAGTCTCAGCGGCTACGTGTACCTCTGGATTATCGAGGCACAGCCCGGGGAAGCCTCCGGTCGCGCTACTTTCCGAGATGGTGCTGTTCGCAAAGGTTCCATCGCTTGTCTGGAGGCGGGCGTTGGGATACCGTCGAAAGGCCCACTCCGGGGCGCAGTTGTCGAGGACGGCGATAACAACATTGATTCCGTTCTTCGCAGCGAGGTCCATCATCTGGTCGTAATCGGACCAATCGTATTTGCCAGGAGCAACTTCAATTGCCGACCACATGAACCAGTGGCGGAAGATGTTCATGCCGATGCGCGCGGCTGTTTGATGATCGCGCGCCCAGTCTTCGGCGGGCGGGTTCGATTTGCGGAAGTAGACGGCGCCATAGGGAAAGACCGGCGACGTTGCATTTGGTATTTCTGCTGCTCCGAGGGGGCCGAGGACCGGCAATCCGGATGCATGAGCGACAGAGGTAGCGGCGCTAAGAAGGACCGAGTTGGAAATAAAGTCTCTACGCGTAATTCCGAGATTATCTGCCATATATTCCCTCACTTCTGCGAGTTCACGGGCAATAACATGCTAATGCACGTTATTGCCTGTGAGTTTATGGGCTGTTGTAGCTAGAGGCGGTTCAGGATGCATTCAGACGGAAAGGTCGAGTGCAACTACCTCGTGCAATCCGATTGTTGGCACCTCAATGACAATCGCACTGGCCTCTTCGCGATATGGAACTTCGCGGCCGGCTACGAGGAGACGCGCCTTGGTAATGCGCCGGCCATCCCGGGGAGCCCGAATGCGCACCACCTGGCTGGACAGCGGAATTACTTCGCGGATTGGTCCCTTCATCATCATCGGGTTGGTGAGATTCACGAGGTGCGCCGTGATCGAATTCTTCTGTCCCCAGATTGATACGTCGAGAATACCCCTGCCTTCAACCGACAGTGGTGCAGGCTCGTTGGCGGCCCACAATACTGCGTTGCGCAAAAGATGCGCATGGTCCATATTCAGCACTTCCCAGAAGGTGCTGTCGATATCCCATGGGAAGTAGACAACTCGGCCCTTTCCAACTTCGCGCACGAAAACTCCAGCTTCGTTGGCGTCATTGGGTCTCGGGAAGCACTCCTCCATCGGCAGGTCTGGATAGGTGGGAACGACTTGCAACGGAGAGCGCTTGGCTTTGTCCGCCGGAGTTACGTGCACCTTATGAATGCCGTTCGTGATGCGCGTTGCGTCTTCCAATCCCATCAACAGGGGATGATACTTCCCTGTTTGCGGGTCCTTCTCGAGGTCGAGATATGAGTTGAGCATTGGACCTTCAACCTTGCCTGCGAAGGAGGCACCAAAGAGAGAGGCGAGACCGAAGTCCGCGCGGCGGACGCCCCACTCGTCATAGAGCGATGTTTCATAGGTAGCGACGATGCTTCCGCCGTTCTGGACAAACTCGGTGATCTGCTTGCACTGCGAAGTGGAGAGCGCGGCGATGTTCGGCAGAATCAGTGTGCGGAATTGGCTGATGTGGTCGCTGTCAAGAAGGCCGTCATGGACCATCTCGAATGGAATTCTGGCTTCGACCAACGCCTGATAGATGCCGAGCGAGGGGTCTTCCACTTTTGCAACTGCATCCGGTCCGCCGTAATACGTCGCTGTTTGCTGCGAGTAGACGATGGCTACGCGCGCGAAGGATTTCTCGTTGCGCATGTAGTCCTGGTTGGCATAGTGCCACTGGAACATCTCCGCAACGCCCGGCAACCAGCGCTTATCGAATGGCTTCGCGTTGAACTTTGTGAAGGTGGGGCGGAAGTTCTGGGCGATTCCATCGGCCATCCAGAGGCGAATCTCGTCGACGCTTTGAACGGAATCCTTCCAGCGGTTTTTGTCATCGAGTCCTACGCTGGTAATTCCAGCAGTGGCTTTCATCCCCATTGTGGAGCGAAACTCCTTGGCGCTCTTTCCAGCCATCCAGGGCGCCATCAGTCCGCGCCTGCTTTGACGATCGGCTAGAGCGGTGGGAGCCAGGCCACCGAAGACTTTCATGTCGAGATCGCTGAGTGCACCGCCGCCGCCATTGGCCAGATAGCTGGCGTTTGGATTGATCTCCTGGATTGCGGAGTTCCAAACATGCCATAGGTCAAACAGCCGCTTCTGGTGCCAGAGAATATACTGACGCCGCGAGGGATCCTGAGGATTGAGGGTACGGGGAAGTTCGAGGCCCGAGAAGTCATGGAAGTTCTTTTGGCAATGCTCGCAGAAACACATTCCCGAGCCGGCCCAACGATTAGTGAAGATGCCGTCGACCATGTACTTCGACATGATCTCCTTGTGAACGGCGGTCATGAATTCGAAGTTGTACGGTCCCAGGGCGCAGGTTACCCAAAAGTCCTTATCGGAGGGGTGGCGGACCTTGTCTCCCTTTTCATTGACCATGATCCAGTCGGGGTGCGCGTCGTACACGTCCTGATGACAGGCATGCGCATCAGTACGCGCGAGTACGTTCATGCCGAGCTTGCGGCAAGCCCCGGCGATTTCTCCGAACGTATCCATATTCGCGAGCCACTTACTGCGATAGTGGAGTGGAATCTGGGTGGGATAGAAGGCAACGCAGCCGCCAGCGTTCAGAAGCGCTCCATCGGCATGAATCTTCTGGAAGTAGTCGAGCCAAAAGGCAAGATCGTAATTGCCGGGGTCGTCCTCGACAAAGCTCAATTGTGCCCAGCGCATGGGCCGGTCATACCAGCCTGCTGCCTTGGCGGCTGAATCGGCCCCAGCAATTGGGGTAATAGCCGCATGGGCAACCCGCTCGGCGTCGAGGCCGACGAGACAAGCAGCGGACAGACTTGCCGCGTGCTTGAGAAATGTTCTTCTTGTGCTCTCCATGGAATCTCCTAAGAACGGCAACGTCGGATTATACGCAGGAAGGCTTCCATTCGGGAGCGACTTATTGCGTGAGGTAGGGGTAGCTTTGGCCACAGGCAATTGCTGCCTGTGGCCAAAGCCGGGAGGGTGTGGCCAATCATGCATTGGCGAATCAAGTTAAACCGCGCTAAAAGTAAAGTTTCGCCGCAAATTGTATTTGCCTGCCGGTGGCAGAGCCGTTTATGAGCGCACCAAAGGTGGGATTGCCTGAATTGCAGGCAGTGCCCGGATTTCCCTTGCAGGTAAGAGTCGCGTTGCTGGCAGCAGGCAGATAGAACGTGGGGGTGTTGGTGGTGTTGAATGCCTCGGCGCGGAATTGCAGGTAGATGCGTTGCGAATCCGAGAAGTAGAAATTCTTGAAGAGCGAGGAATCTAGGTTCTTGGACGTCGGCCCGGTGATAATGTTCTTACCGCAGTTGCCAAACATCGTTTCCTGGCCGCCGGTTATCGTCGGTACGGTTTGAGGAATGGTGAACGCAGCGGGATTAAAGAAGTGATCAACACTGTGGTTCGGAAGCACCCTCGGTACTCCCACTACACAATCCGGAACATTGAATGTGGCATTGATTCCCCCAGGAATCACACTGGTATGAACATCCGATGGGAAGCCGGTTCGCAGTGAGAAAATGCCATTGACGACCCAACCCCCGAGGACGGTGTTGACCGGACCTTTCACGTTGAGAAAGCGCTGTCCGGAACCGACAGGAAGTTGATAGAGCGCACTGCCGGTGACGGTATGAGCGATATTCATATCGGCCACCGAGTACGATGCTCTCAAGTCGTAGGTGTTCATCAAAATGCTCGTTCCCGTCTGATTGATGGACGCGGGCCCATCTCCACCGTATTGCAGGTTCTTTTGCCAGGAGTAGTTCGCGAGGAACTGCAGCCCGTGCGACATCTGGTTTTGCACCTTGACGTTCAGCGCGTTGTAGTTTGACGTCGCAATGGACATCAGCGTGAGAATATTCGAGGCCATATTGGGAAAAGGCCTGTTGGCCTGGGTGTTTGTATTATTTAACGCAGAGGCGAAGGGTGCCTGGTTTTTGTCAATGTTGCCTGAGGTAAAGTGATTTCCCTTGGCGCCACTATAGGATGCCTCAACCAGAAGTGTGCGCGATAGTTGATACTGCAGATCGAGGTTGTATTGCTGTAGCTGAGGCATAAGCCCGTCCTGCAGGCTTTGGGTCTTGATTTGGACGTTATAGGGTTTCGCTGCCGTGAAGCTTGTGAGCGAACTGATTGAAGGCACGGTCTGGATCGGCGTGTTGATGTTGTACGGCGGCGTGACGGTACCTTGCGGCGTGATCGCAGGAAGTATGAGCGTGGGAATATTCGGAACGTTTTGAGAGAACAACGTCGCCTGTTGACCCTGCGCACGCATCGCATAGAAAATGCCGTATCCGCCGCGCACCACGAGCTTGGGAGAAACCTGGTAGGCCACGCCCACACGCGGACCCCAGTCGTTATGGTCTCCATGCACCATTGCCCGGCTGTACCCGTTCTGGCCGGGAATGGCGAGGTTGCCAGTCGATATATCGAACAACGAACCCAAATTGTTTTGATCGATGGGCTGCGTATAGAGCTCATAGCGCAAGCCTGCATTGATCGTCAGCTTATTGGAGAATTTCCAATCGTCCTGGATGTAGCCGCCAAAAAAGGCCTCACGCTGGCGCCCCTTCTGAAGCGTTGAGGATCCGGGACTCATTACGGTTGGATATCCCATAAGGAAGTCGGCCAACGGGAGACCGGAATTGGATGAGTCGGAACTGGAGGAGAAGGTGTTGCCAAAGATGGTCTGGCCGAGTCCATCCAGCAAAACCTCAAAGAGCGACTTGCGAGCATCCACGCCCCACTTGAGGGAGTGACGGCCATGAGTCCAGCTCATGTTGTCAGCCAGTTGCTGGGTCTGTAAGGTGTTGAACTCCGGACTGCCACCGCCGAAGCCAGTGAACTCAGCGGTGCCGTTGGTCGCGCCGGAGTAGTTCATTAAGATGCCAGGAAATCCCTGCGGCGTCACCGGGAACATCGCAAGACCAATTGAATTTGCGGTGGATGCGCCTTGCGTACCGACTCCCGTCTGGGTGCTGTTGTTGTAGAGATAACCCACCCTGAATTCATTCACCAGGGATGGGGTGAAAATGTGGACATCAGCTATACCCGCCTGCTCATTATTGTTAATTCCGGAGGTCCCGCCTCCAATCCAGCTCGGGAAAACACCGACGGCCGGATTGTGGCTGTTGCTGAAGGAGTACGTACCGATGAGATGATTCTTCTGGGTCAGTGTTGCATCGACACGAGCATCGGCCTGGTCAGTATTGGTAAACGTTTTGGGCGCATAGAAGTAGTTGCTTGCGACAGCGCCGGCGGTGCCGTAGTTCGGCAGAGGAATCAACGCCATGATGGCTGCTGCTGTTTTGTTAATCAGGGACGGGTCAACCTTGTTGCCTGGGAACTGCGTGGCGACCACGGTTCCACTCGGTCCAATGTGCCGTGTCCTTGGGTCGAAGATGGGCGCAGTCTGGCCTGAAAAGTCGCCGCTACGCATGGCTGCGGTGGGTACACTCGAAATGGAGCTGCCAGACTGGATGGACTGCCGGGTTCCCTGGTAATCGCCGAAGAAGAAAACTCGGTCGTGCTTGATCGGTCCGCCAACGACTCCACCAAACTGGTTTTGGTGAAATGGAGTTTTGGGCAGTCCGGCACGATTGCTGAAGTAGTTGTTGGCGTCGAAAGCGTTGTTGCGCACGAATTCAAAGACGGTGCCATGAAACTGGTTCGCGCCTGACTTGATGGATGCGGCAACGATGAAGCCCGCGGCATGTCCGTATTCCGCGGAGAAGTTATTCGTCATCACCTTGAATTCCTGCACGGCATCAACGGACGGAAAGATAGCAATGCCTTGCCGGCCAACATTGCCGGCAGTCGCAAAAATATTGTCATCAATGCCGTTTAACAGGACGTCGTTGCTGCTGAATTGCCCGCCCCCGCCGACGAAGGGCAGGTTGGTTGCAACTCCAGTAACCGGAGCAGTATTTCCAACGAGCAAGCCAAGCTGGAAGGGATTGCGCCCGTTGAGCGGCATGCTCAGGACTTCGTGATTGTCGATCACTTGTCCCAAAGAAGACGAAGTCGTGTCAACGAGGGGCGCTGCACTGGTGACTTCGACAGTTTGACTTACCGACCCCACCTTCAATTTGATGGTCAGGTTGGCGGTCTGGTCGACCTGAAGCGTGATACCGGAGAGCACTTTGGTTTGGTAGCCCGGGGCGGTTACGGTTACGGAGTAGGTGCCGAGGGGCATGAACTGCGCATTGAACTCACCTTGGTCGTTGGTTTGAGTTGTACGTATCTGGCCGGTAGCGAGATGGGTGACCGTTACCGTGGAGCCGGATAGAACACCGCCAGTGTTGTCCTGGACGACTCCGACAATGGTTCCGGTGGAAACTTGTGCCCTGGCAAAGCCCAGGCCAAACAGCATTAGGAGCATGACACTTGCACACTTGGAGAACAACGACATGGAGCGCCTCACTTGAGTTCTGGTTAATTCGGCTCGGTAGCGGTTGCCGGCGAGTCACTTCTCTGGCAGGTAGTCTCGCGCCAGAGTTCTTCATGGGTATCTATCTGTGGCATCCAATACCAGATCGAGTCGGCTCGGCGCGTGGATATTTAGGGCGCGGTGAACTTGGCATTTTCAGTCGAAGGCTATGGTAATATGGTAGGACCATACTGTCAAGAACTCGTTTTCCATCAGCACATGGGGGGCAGGCGGGTTTGTTGCATTGCTTTCAAAAGCAGTTGCAAATCAGGTACTTGGAAGGTGGAATATTGGGGCGCAAAGTCATCTATAGGGCGACTGGAGTTCCCTTCCCCAGTGAAGCGAGTTTGCGCGGCTGGCAGCAATGCGCCCGGCCAAAGGCTTCGTTGAGGATCAGGTAAATCTGGAGCCAAGAGAACCGATTTGAAGCGCGGGCCCGTGGGCTTGACTATGGTCTGACCATCCAATTAGCATTCGCTTGCCCCCACAATCTCATCCTCTTGCGTACTGCATTGCGCGCAAACCAGGAGCGTGTTGAGCGAAAGAAAGGCATAAATGAACCGGCGCGATTTTATTGCAGTTTCTGCAGCTTCGCTTATTGCTACTTCTACCGGCAAACTCAGTGCAGAGGATCTCAGCCCAGGCAAGCCCTGGTATTCCACAATGCTCCGATGCGGGCAAATCAACATCAACGAGCAGGACCCGCTCACCATGGATGCGGGAGCATGGATGGACTATTTCGCTTCTCTGAAAGTGGACGCGGTGCAGCTGAATGGCGGCGGCATTATGGCTTTCTACCCGACGAAGATTCCATTTCATCACCGCAGCGAGTATCTGGGCTCAAGGGATCTGTTTGGAGAAGTGGTAACTGCCGCGCGCAAGCGGAATCTTCGCGTAGTCGCGCGAATGGATTGCAATTATGCCTATGAAGAAGCATTTAATGCTCACCCTGAATGGTTTGCATTCAATGCGGACGGGGCACCGAGGCGTCATGGTGAATGTCCCTGGCTTTATAAGACCTGCATGTTCAGCACCTACTTTACCGAGCAGATGCCGGCAATCTATCGCGAGATCAACAAGCTCTATGCTCCGGATGGATTTTATACGAATGGCTGGCCGGGCACCGAAGGTCTCGACGTGTGCCACTGCGCGAACTGCCAGAAGATCTATCGCGAGAAGACTGGGGGCACACCGCCGGAGACGACGGATGTCCGCAGTGCTGTTTACAGAAAGTATTACGAAGTTTATATGGACCGCATCTCGGAGGTTTGGAAGCTTTGGCACGACACGGCCAAGGAAGAATCTTCCAACTCTGTTTATGTGGGAAACCTGGGCGGCGGAATTAGGACAGTGAAGGATGTAAAGCGCCTGAGCGAGGTTGCGGCCTGGTTCAACGCCGACAACCAGGGCCGACCGGGAGAAGCACCAATATGGTCGTGTGCGCAGCAGGGGCGCGTGGCGCGGTCGGTGATGAATGGCCGCACGGTCACGAATGTCATCGGCTCCTACGATACGGGCCGGCCCGGTTGGCGGCACACCAGCAAGACAAAAGAAGAGACGAACCTCTGGATGGCTCAGGCTGCTGCCAGTGGGATGGTGCCGTGGTTTCATTGGCTGGGCGGGCAACCGGAAGACACGCGGTGGAAGGAGACTGGCCGGTCGTTCTTCGATTGGCTGGCCACGAACCAGACACATTTCCGGAATCGCAGTTCGGTCGCGAATCTCGCCGTGCTCTATCCGCAAAGCACGATTGCATTCTATGGCTCAAACGGAACGCGGGATCGCAAGCTGAATGGCGAGACGATCGATGCAGCCGATTATCTGGAAGGTATGTATGCAGCTCTGCTGGAAGGGCGCTTCCTGTTCGATTTTGTTCACCAGGAGAACCTTACCGCTGCGGCATTGAAACCTTATCGGGCGCTGCTTATTCCAAATGCGGCATATTTGCGTGACAGTGAGTGTGAGGCGATCCGTGAATATGTAGCGTCTGGCGGCTCTGTGCTGGCGACGTTTGAAACCTCTAGATACAACGAATGGGGACAGCCGCGGGAAGATTTCGGATTGCGAGATCTTTTCGGAGTCAGCGCGACCGGCGACGCGATCGGACCCAACGGCAACAGTTACATGCACATGGAGCAGGCGCATCCTGTGCTTGACGGTTACAAGGGAACGACAATGCTGCCCGGTCCGGAGTTTCGTGTTCCGGTAAGCCGGCTAGGCGCTGGAGCCCTTCATCTGAGCGTTATCCCGGCCTATCCCGCGTTTCCGCCTGAGATGGTTTTCCCTCGCGTTCGGCGCACGGACGAACCGGCCGCGGTGTTCAAGCAGAATGGCGCTTCGCGCATCGTTTATTTCCCTGGTGATATCGACCGGACGTTCTGGCGCTCGGGTCATCCCGACTTCAGTAACCTGCTTATCAATTCTGTGATGTGGCTTATGAATGGGCAGCAAATGCCCGCAACGGTGGAGGGGGCCGGACTGCTGGAACTATTTGCGTGGGAGACCGAGCCGGGGTTTGCGTTGCACATCCTCAACTACACCAACCCTCGCATGATGCACCCGTTTATCTCTCAGTTCTATCCGACCGGAGCTCTGCAAGCGAGATTCCAAGTACCCGCAGAGCGCAGAATCGCATCCGTGCGCGCGTTGCGAGCAAATCGCGATTTGCCTTTCAAGCAATCGGGGGGGACTGTGACGTTTGAAGTGCCTTCGGTGGTGGACTACGAGGTAATAGCGTTCGCTTAATGAAGAATGAGCGTCCCCGCCAGGCTATTTGGGTGCAAGCTCGGCAGCCTGGCGGAGCGCTTCAAGCATGCTTCTTTCGTCTGCCTTCCCTGTGCCGGCAATGTCGAATGCCGTTCCATGATCGACCGATGTCCGGATGACGGGAAGTCCGATGGTGATATTCACGCCGGCTTCAATTCCGAGCACCTTGACGGGGCCATGGCCCTGATCGTGATACATGGCGATCACCATATCGTAGTCGCCGCGCTGTGCGAGGAAGAAGAGCGTATCGGCCGGCAGCGGTCCAACTACATTCCATCCCTTTTTGCAGCAAGCTTCGATGGCGGGTGCAATTTTCTCGGCCTCTTCTCCGTGACCGAAGAGTCCATTTTCTCCGGCATGAGGATTGATACCGCACACACCTATCTTCGGATTGGCGTTGCCCGATTTGACCAGCACCGCATGTGCACGGGCGATAGTTCGCTCGACGAGTCCTGGCTCAATCTTTGCAATCGCATCGATGAGGCCGATGTGGGTGGTGACATGCGTGACCTTCAGCTTCGGCGTGCTGAGCATCATCGACACTTCTTCGGTACCGGTGAGTGCGGCTAACAATTCTGTGTGTCCTGGAAAGTTGTGCCCGGCCAGGTGCAATGCGGCCTTGTTCAGCGGTGCAGTGCAAATAGCCGCAACCTTCCCGCTCACCGCGAGTTCACAAGCTTGCTTTACATATTGATAAGCGCCATTTCCAGCTACGGCTGAAAGGGCTCCCCAAGGAAGGCCAACGGGGATGAGCTTCAGATCAATGCAGTCGACAGTATCCCTGGCGAATGCCGCGCTATCCAACTCAGTGGGAGTGAGACTGCGTACAGTCAAAGTGCTTCCCACAATGCGTCCTGCTTCCTGGAGACGAGTTGCATCGCCAATCACAAGGGGACGGCATTGCTCATGCAGTTCTGGGTGCGCAAGGCTCTTCATGATCACTTCAGGACCAACGCCGGCGGCGTCCCCCATGGTGATGGCGATAATCGGACGAGTCATTGAATTGCCTTCCTTATAAAATGTTGCGAGACCAGGCTCGGGTCTGCGTTGTGTAGAAACTGCGAACATTCGAGCAATGCATCTGACCGGCCGAAATCGCCGGCCTTGGTGATCACCGGCAATTGCCTACTCCAATTCTCAGATACCGAAACTGGAATGCCTCTTTGAAGTTCGCCAAGGAGCCGTAGTCGATTGACACCCCAACTCTGCAACACCGCACGCGCTGTTTCGCCGCCCGCAGAGATCAAGGCGCCGATTCCCTCACCTGCCGATGTGGCAAGACGCGCCAGTGCTGCCGCCAGGAGCGGCCGCTGGTCCAAGTCTACTCGTGGTTCAGGCGCGGGGCTGAGCACTACGTCGCGGTTCGAACAAATCGCATTTTGTAGTTGGTGCGCATACTCTTGCAAGCTTGGTGAATCAACTGGCGCAAGGAGAACTTCGGGGGGCACGGAGAGTTCAAAAGTATCCGACGATGAAGTGAGGACGCGCACCTGCTCGACGGAGTTGCGCGATAAGCTTCCGATGACGAAGAGGAGAGGTCCCCGGCTGGCAGGCATCATTACCGGCTCAACGCCCGTGGCTGAGCCAATCCCAGCAACGTGCGGCAGTTGGTACGCCAGTCCTGCGGAGCCTACCCAGATTGGCCTGCGTTCCAGTTCCATCGACGCAGAGGCAATTGCCAGCAGGTCCTCATCGGTCTCCGCATCGCATACCAGCACATCAGCCTGGGTCGCGGTTAACTTCATTCGATCAGAAAGTGAACTTCGCGCAGACCGGATCGCGTCGAGTTGCAGGAGCGCGCATTTCAGGCCCGCGTTCGCCAGCATGTCCGGAATGTGAGCCCGGCCGGTCATGTTCTGGTGGCGCCAGACGTCCAGATCGTGAATGGGCTGTCCGTGCGCCAACTGAATTCCATTCACGGTGGTTCGCCCGATCGCCGGAAACGCAGGCGCCATTACTGCGATAGTGCGGACCTTGAGCGGATTGGCTCTGCGATGCGCGTCAAGCGCCGCTGCGAGTTCTATAGCAACATTGCCGCGCAAGGTGGAATCGATCTTCTTATAGAGAAACAGATTCTGGTTGGAGGCGTAGTTACGGACTATTCTGCCGACTTCTCGTGCAGCGGCTTCCGGGTCCATGCGACGCGTATCGGCATCGAGGGAAAGGACGTCTGCGGCCACTTCACCGGCAGTTTCCTGGAGCGCGACGACAGTGCTCAGGCCAGCGCAGACGCATGCAACTCCGCAGTCGGCGGCACCTGATAAATCGTCTGCAAGGATCAGCATCCGGAGCACTCGGTTTTCTCCCTGCAATGGCGCTGCGGTGGCGCTGCCTGCGGCCATTGGCGCAACAATGACGGCAGGCCCTCGATGGCCAAATAATCGGTTTAGAAGAATCAATACGACCCCTGACACGATCAGGATATCAAGTCCGAGGGCGAGCCAGAAGAAGGATGCGGCCCGCATCTTGTACGGGCCGCAAGCCAAAGGCGCTATTCGGCTAGCTTGAATGCATTGCAGCTATCTCATAGTCGAGAACGCTGGGGATGGTGAAGGCGATTTTGCCATTCGTTATCTTGAACGGCACATCCTTGCCGGCGCGAAGCAGTTCTACGCGCGACACTTTCTTTCCAGCAGGAATCGTCATCGTCACGCGCTGTTCGCCGATGGGATAGTACTCGCGAATCCAACCTTTGAATGCGTTGGGGTTTGTGTAGTTGAGTATGTGGATGGCATAGCCGGCCTGAGTCTCCCATGCGAAGGTTTCAATCAAACCTTTCCCTTCAATCGTAACGGGGGACTCTCCCTTCGAGATCCATTGGACGGCATTTCGGAGGAGCTTGCTGAGGTCGGTGTTGCCTGATCGCCACGTTGTACGCTCGATATCGCCGGCAAAGTAGACCAGCCTGCTTTGTCCCATTTCCCTGGCAACAAGATCCGGTATGTCTGTCTTCTCGACGGGTGGATAGGCAAGTTCCGGAGGATAGTTCACAAACGGAGGAATCACTGTCATCACGGGATTCTCCACTGGAGCAATCGGCTGAAGCCACTTGGCGCCAGGAAGCCAGTCAGTGTTTGAAAAACCGTCCAGGATAGGGTGCTTGCGCTCGATGCGGCCCATGAAGCCGTTGCCTACGCGTGTGCGCCGTTCGCCTGCTACATGAATACCAAACAGATCTGCAATGCCGAAGTCCTTGCGGCGTTCGTTCCGCTCGTTAAAGAGGCTGGTCTCGAACGATGCCATGATGGACCCACCACCCTCCGCGAAGCGCTTTAGCGCCGCGCACTCCTCGTCGCTGAGCAAGGCGATGTTGGGCAGGATCACGGTCTTATACTTCTTCAGCTTGTCTGTAAGCAGATCCTGTTCGTGGAGGAAGTCGAAGAAGAAGCGGCCTTCAAGGAGCGCGTAGTAGATTCCATGGATATTCCACATTGGGTCGCCCATGTCTCTGGAGCGATAGAAGTGCTGCGTATGCTGGCCCATGACCACGGCGATATCGGCAACTGAGGCTTTGTTGGTGAGATGGGGATCGTGTTTTGCGAGCCAGTTGAAGTATTCGCGGCCCGGCTCTTGCCAGCGACGATCGGCGCCCAGGCCTTCTTCGCCGCCGATAAAGTGGTACCACGGAACCATGCCACTGGCGACGGTTTCGTTCATCCACATCTGCGCTTCTTCGGTGGACTTGTGGATGTTGCGCCAGCGCGGGTCGCCGGTGGAATAGGAAGCTGTAACATTGGTTGCTGTGTGGCCGTTCATGATGGCGTTGCAGACTCGTCCCTGCAATGTGCATCCCCAGATAGGGGTTTCGTCTCCGCCGCGGCCCTGGTTGTCGCAGTTGTACCAGTAAGCAATTCCCTCCAGGGACTTCATGTTCGGTCCCCCCACAATTGCCCCACCCATATTCGCAAAGAACAGGTTGTCCGGGCTCTTCTCCTTGGCGATGCCGTCCCACATCTTCCACAGATACAAGACCCGCTCAGTGAATTTGTCCCAGTAGGCGGGCGTGTCGAAGTGCGGCAGATCCTTGCACGCATTGCAGTAGCACTCCGGCATTCTGCCGATGGGCGGCCAGGCGTTTGTGAACAGGCCGTCGACTGCATAGCGATCATTGACCTCGCGCATGATGGCCGGCATGTGCTCGGTCATGTAGGTGGTGAACATACAGGTCTCGTAGAGGGTCGGTTCTTCCAGGGAGGTGATGGGATTTCCCTTTTTGTCGCGCTTGAACCACTCGGGGTGGGCCTCGAGGGCATCGGCCCAGTTCAGATCGGGGCTGAAGCGGGCAATGACGCGGATGTTGCGCTTCTTGGCCGCAGCGACCAACTCGCCGGTGAAGTCGCGGCCGTTTAGAAACTTGCCTTGCTTGTGGAATGGAACCTTGGACGGATAAAACGCGAGAATGCCGGTGACGGAGACCATGACGACATCGGTTTTGAGGCTGGCCCAGTAGTCTGCCCACTCCTCTACGTTGAGGACGGCCGGATCGTGCTCGGTGGCATTGACCTGGCCGGCACGTCTGATCTTTTGATGCCACGGGATGATCTTGGTGCCCTCGGTGTCGGCAATCAGATGTCCTGGCATGGACGCCGCAGCCACGGCTGCCGCAGAGATCGCTACAAATTCGCGACGATTGATATCCATCAGTCTTCCTCTCCCTTTGATCATTCAGGAACTTATTAAGCTACAAAGACAGGCCAAGGCCTGCTCACGTCACTGAGACGGTGTCTCAGCCGCTCACAGGCCCTGTCGGGTTATCTGCATCCCTAGAATACGAAGCGTGCTGCACATTGAATTGCACGCGCAACGTTGCTCGTTCCGCTGGCGCGATTAAGTTGGCCGAACAGCGGCGACGAGTAAGTCACGTTTGGATCACCGCCCCAGATAGGGTGGTTGAATGCGTTCAGAAGTTCAACACGAAGTTGCAGATTCATGTTTTCGCGAATGTAGTTGTTCTTCGAGATGTTGATATTGGTTTCAGTGCCCCAGCGGTCGCGGACCCTGCCCAAGTGTAGTGGAACGGTGCGGAGTGCATTCGGTGGAAGAACGGTCCATGCCGGCGCCAGCCCGCTAACGGGGGTAGTGATGGTTCCGTTGAGCTGCGTGACACCACTGTTGAACATCTGGCTCCAACTCTTGTTCGGGACATTCGGATTCCCGGTTAGTGCTACACCGGTCGGACCGGTCATCGGCGCTCCAGTCTGCCAGATAATGTGACCCGCGCCCTGCCATCCAGAGACGAGCACATTCACGATCCTGTTGGTGTTGCCCAGAAACATCTTGCCCCTGCCCAGCGGCAACTCATACACAGGTGCAATGTCGAGCCGGTGCGTGCGATCATACGGCGCAAAGTCGTGCGCCGGAGACGTGAGATTGCCATCCGCAAACTGACTTGCCGTTGGCGTTGAAACGCCCGTTTGCGACGTTGCCGTCTTGACGAATGCATCCTGAGGATTCAGGAACGTGATCGCATCCATCGTCTTGGAAAATGTGTAGGCGACCGTCGTATCCAGATTGTGCCAGGTACGCTGCTGCAGGTTCACCTGGAGAGCGTTATACCAGTAATGCCCGATCGGAACATCGTTCTCGGTTACTGAAGTGAATTCAGGGAACGGCAGCAGAGACTGCTGGCGGCTGATGGTGGCGTTATTGAGCGACGTGGCCGGCAGCAGGCCCTGGAACGGATTCGGCACCTGCGCAGTCAGGTAGCTTGAAGTTCCTCCGAGGTTACTGTTGCCAAGAGCCAGGTTCGCCGCCGACAGTGCATTGATGTTCAAGCCCTGCACCGGAATCTGGTTGGCACGGCCTCCGGCGTAAGACGCGTCGAGGGTCATGCGTGCCGGAAGTTGCTTTTCGAGTCCGAACGAAAAGACCTGCACGTTGCCGATCTTGCCGCTTGGGTCGGAGAACGAAGGTGCGCCGCCATTCATTGTCGACAGTCCGGCTGCGGATCCGGTGGGAAGAATTACGCCCGACGGAAATGGATTTGAAACCGGGTTGTTGATGGTCTCGCCGCTGTTCAGCGTGCCCACGTACGGTGTGATCTGGCTGAATCCGTTGCTGGTTGCCTGAGAATACTGTGGAATAAAGAAGATGCCCCAGCCGCCCCGCACCACGATGTCGTTTCTGACGCGGTAAGCCGCACCGACGCGCGGTTGGAAGTTCGTCAGTTCCGTGGCGAATGGCGATCTCCCGTTTCCGCCTGCGTTCACAAAGCCCAGGCCACCGTAGACATTCCCAGCGTAGGCTGAGTGGTTCATGGTCGTGGTCAGCGGGTTGGTCGAGGTGAAATTGAATCCAGCGTTCAACTGATTGTGTCTCTCGGTAAGCGGCGACTGCATATCATAGCGAAGGCCGGCATTGATGGTCAGCCTGGGCGTGAGCTTGATGTCGTCCTGAACAAAGAAGCCGTAGTAGCCGACTTTGAAATAAGGCTTCATGAGCGTGTCCACTTCGCCCGTGTTGGCTCCGCCAAGAAGCATCGAAGCTATGCTGTTGCCGCTCGTAGAGTCCGCAGTCTGGTAATTCTTCTGCGTAAATCCGTTGGTGAAAGCAAACGTTCCGCCACCAGCGAATCCTTGGAAGCTATCGAACAGCGTTAGACGATAGTCGAAGCCGAACTTGATTGATTGGCGGCCTTTGATCAAGTTGATCGTCGGCTCTCCAGTCAGCGCAGTTGTGGGCGCAAACCAGATGTTGCCGGACGACTCACCGAGGTATTGATAGTTGGTCGCGGTTACATACGGGAATCGTCGTGGATCCTGGTATTGGCTTACTGTCGAACTGGGGATGCCGAGTTGTGTGTTGTTGAATTGTCCCCACGTCGCGGTCAGAGGGGTCTGTACCCAGCGGGTGAGGGAAGCGCGCAAATCCAGAACCAGGTTTGGTGTCAATACGGTCACGGAGTCCGCAACGACATCGTTATTGGACTTGGTTAGGATGCGGTTGTCCGCGCCGAGGCTGGCAAGATTATTTGAGACCTGCTGGATGTACGCCTTGTTCCATGCGTAGCGAACGTAGACTTTTTCCTTCTCGTTAAACACGTGATCTGCCCGGGCAAGAAGACTGTGGAATGTGTATGTGGTCACATTGGCGCCCAGGTAATTGTTCTGCCAGTTCACAACGGCAGTTGAATTCGTGTTGGGCAGCGGGTAGGCATTCGCAAGCGCCTTGCCCACAGAATCGAGTCTTCCCGCAGGGATTACGTTACCCGGGAACGCCGTGCGAGTCCATGTGCCATTCACTAACTGGCCCGAGGCCGGATCGTAGATGGTAATCAGCGCACCGGTACTGCTGAATGTTTGGGAAAAGTCCCCGGCGCGCTGCAATGCCGTTGGGACAGAGGTCCCCGAGACGAGATTGATATTTTGGTCGTAGCCTTCCCAGCTATTGAAGAAGAAGGTCTTGTCCTTGCCGTTGTAGAGATGCGGAATGCGAACTGGACCGCCCACTGAGTAACCGTATTCGTCGAGCGACTGATTGCTTTTCGCGGTCTTTGCGGCGTCGTTGGCCCAGGTGTTCGCGAACATGGGCGTCCGCTCGATAAAGTCGTATGCCGTCCCATGGAAGGCATTGGTGCCACTCTTGGTCACCACTGAGATTATGCCGCCGCTGCTGCGCCCATATTGAGCGTCAAACGGCGTGGTCAGGGCCTGGAATTCGGCCACCGAGTCCACCGCCGGAATGTAGGCGATGCTGTTCAGGTTCTGGTAGACCATGTCATTGGGCACGCCGTCCAGAAGGTTTTCCGTAGCGTCACCATTCATACCGTTGAACGAATAATTCGAGTTGCCGTTATTCGTGAAGGGAAGCAGATCGTATCGCTGTGTAATTTGGGTTACGCCAGGGACGGCTTCAACCAGTTCGATCGGGTTGCGAACGCCCAACGGAAGCTCTTCCACGCTGCGCTGCGACAGAACAACGCCTCGGTCCGACTTCTCAGTCTCGAGCAGAGGCGCTTCGCTGGTCACCTCGACCGTATCGCTTTGCGAACCCACCTTCATTCGGATGTCGACAGTCGATGCCTGGCCCATATTCAGAACGATTTCCTTCTGAACGTAAGACTCGAAGCCCTTGGCCTCGACCGCCAGACTGTAATTGCCCGGATCGACAAAAAGAAAGCGATACTGTCCGTCGCCATTCGTTTTTGCGTTGGCTGTGCTTCCTGTAGCAGTGTTGGTGAGCCTGAGCGTTGCGCCGACGATGTTCGCGGGACTGGGGTCGGTGACAGTACCGCTTAACGTGGCGCGGGTTTCTTGCGCGGTCAACGGGCACAGCGCCAGCATGGCGAACGCGATGAAAGCGATTACATTCAGGACAACGCGATTTCTTCCTGGGGAGACTACGGGGTTCCCTCGCGCTTCCTTGCAA
Source organism: Occallatibacter sp. (assembly GCA_035648535.1). Lineage (GTDB taxonomy): Bacteria > Acidobacteriota > Terriglobia > Terriglobales > Acidobacteriaceae > Telmatobacter. The sequence goes on from DASRLI010000518.1 coordinate 24,536, forward strand.
AGCGAAAGAGTCCGCCGAGTCTTCGATTTCGGCCTCTGGCTCGCCACATCTTCAACAAATACTGCTTTGGTTGTTTCGTGAAGCATTTCGATTAGCCTCCTTCAGTAAGTTCGCGATTCCGCGAACTAAAGTATTGGCAAAGCTACTCCCAAACAAGAAGCACTTTGCTGCATCCAAACAGGCACACGGGTGGGTTCTGAGTTCATCTGCTCACCAGGTGTGTTTCGATGGTCGGGAGAATGATAGGCACCTGGTCATACCATTGTCAATGGAATCCCACAAGAAAACAGCGAGCGACGCAGCAGAGCGCCAAATCACTGAAAGATAAGAGACATAGAGGCGGTTGATAAGTTCCCTTCGACCATCATTCCGGCCTGTCTTGGGGTGCTCCCCTGCCGCTTTCGCGGAGAAGGCGCGAGTCATTCATTAGCGCCGGCGGCAGTTGTCAGGTTTATTCAGGCTGTCCGGAGGTTCAACCAGAGCAAACACCGTCCAGCTTTGCCGTCAGTTCGTCACACACGTCGAGTTTTTGGGCCGACTTTTGCCGCTCTAAGCATTCAATCCGGAAACATCCCGTGGCACAATGCCCGGCACGACATATGCCTGGAGGACGATTAGAACGATGATCAAGAGAAGTAGCAAGAGCGAGTACTTCCATGTCCTTCTGAAGATATCTGTCTCGCCGCCAACCATGCCCGTGGCCGCACAGGCAATTGCCAGTGATTGAGGGGAGATAAGTTTGCCCGCTACGCCTCCGGCGAGGTTGGCCGAAGTGGTCAGGACAGGATTGATACCGATCTGCATGGCCGTTACTTGCTGCAATTTTCCAAACAGAACGGCAGAAGAGGTAACCGAGCCGGTGAGGAAAACCCCCAGCCATCCAATGACCGGGGAGAATACGGGAAAGGCCTTGCCTGTGTAATGGGCGAACGCGAGCGCCAGGGTGTAGGACATTCCCGAATAATTTGCAACATACGCAATGCCGACTACGGATGCCAGGGTGATGAGTGCAAATCTCAACTGCTTGAGGGTTGCGACGAATACTCTCGCTCCAGTCGCCGGAGTGATTCTGAGAACTGCCATGGAGATCAGCGAAGAGAGGAACATGGCTGAGCCGGCGGCGGTACCGAACTCCCAGCGAAAACTCGCCGCATACACCGACGGCTTTGAAACGATAGGCGCGGTTCTAAATACGATTCCATCCAGGAAGGGCCAACTGGAAATGTTCATGACCAGATGACAGACATTGGCAGCCCAGAGTTTGAGCGCCGGAATGGTGCAAATGCCCAGCGTAACCATCAAGATTGCGAAAGGAAGCCAGGCTTTGAGGATTTGGCCCGCGCTGTAATGCGTTCTGGTCTCGCTTGCGGTGTCGGGATCGTTCCTAAATCGAAAGATCGACTTTGGTTTCCACAGCTTCAAAAACGTCACAAGGCAAACGATGGAAACAAGAGAAGACGCCAGGGCCGGTAACTCCGCGCCGATGTAATGGCTCACCAGCAAGCAGGTAATGGCGTAGCTGCCGCCGGCTACCAGTGCCGCCGGCAGAGCGCCCATTGCTTTCTTCCAGCCCGCCAACACAACCAGCATGAAGATGGGAACAATTAACGCTACCACCATCATGTCGACGCCTACTGCCTTGGCGAGAACGCGATCGCCGATATGCGTGACGCTTGCCATCATCAGGGTTGGCACTCCCAGCGGCCCAAATGGTACCGGCGCCGTGTTGCCGACAAGACAGATGAGCGCGGCAGGCAACGGAGAGAACCCGAGACCGATCAACATGGCCGCGCAGACTGCAACCGGGGCGCCCATGCCCGAGGTACTTTCAAGAAAAGCCGAGAAACAAAACGCGATGAGCAGAGCCTGCAGCCTTCGGTCCGTAGATAAAGAGGAGATTGAGCTTTTGACAATCTCCAACTGTCCCGAATCCACTACCAGGTTATAGAGGAAGACCGCGGCCAGAATGATCCAGCCAATTTGAATCAAGCCACTGACCATGCCGAGCGCCGCTGCCGATAATGCGACAGGAACCGGCATTCTGTATCCAACGATGGTAATTACCAGCGTCAACAGCAACGTGAGCAACCCTGCAATGTGTCCCTTCATCCTCTTTACGGACAGGGCCCAGAAGAGGAAGAGGATCGGGATCGAGACAACAGAGGCAGTCAGGCCGAGGCTGCCTCCGACCGCAGAGTAGTTATGGAACCATGGCGTGTGCACAGAGATTCACCTTTGGGCTTTGACTCAGATTCAATTCACTTGGGCAGGCCGGGCATCGGCAGCTGGACTGCCGATGCCCGGTTGATTTGGCTTCGAACTTAGCGCTAAACGAATTCGCGAACGGCGTTGATTGCTCCACCCATCGAACAATCGGCCTCACGCGAGACGATTACATCAATCAGGTAAGGAACCTTCGACTTCATCGCCCGATCAAACGCTGTGGACAGATTCCCGGGCTCAAAGACTCTTTCGCCCCTTCCTCCGAAAGCCTCCACGAGTTTCACGTTGTCAGGGTAGATGTGGCCCTTTTCTCCGTCCTTTGAATACCAAAGGCTGACTCCATGCTCGTAGCCATAGGCGTACTTCTGATTCTGGCGGATCAATCCGAGGTAGCCATTGTTGACTACCACGACGATGACAGGCAGGTCGTATTGCCCAGCCATGGCCAGCTCTTCCACCATGAAGAGCAATCCTGCGTCGCCCACGACAACGACGCATGGGTCGTTGGGACAGGCAACCTTGGCGCCAATTGCAGCCGGCAGTTCATAACCGAGCGTGCCCGCTCCGCCTGAAGGAATATAGCGGCGCGGCAGTTCGATGTCCTGTAGCTGGCCCGACCATATCTGCGTAATGCCGCAGCCGGCGGTGAAGATCGTGTTAGGCGGGAAGAACTTGTTGAGTTCCTGGAAAACCCGGTGCGGACGAATCGGCACCTCGTCGAGTTCCATGGGGCGATGCAACTGGGTGCGGGTTTCAGGCAGTTGCTTGACTCGCTCCGACGGCTGCGGATGATAGCCGCGCTTCTTTGCTTCTTCAAGCAGCGCAACCAAGGCGCTCTTTGCGTCAGAAACGATGCCTACATCCGCCGGGATCACATTGCCGATCTGATGAGGTTCAATGTCGATGTGGATGAATTTGCGGTTTCCCTTGTACACATCGAGCTTGCCGGTGTGCCGGTCGGTGAAGCGACAGCCGACGCCAATCACAAGGTCAGATTCGAGGAACGTCTTATTGCCGATCGGCTGCCCGACTTGAATGCCGGCATGCCCTGCGTTCAGCGGATGCTCATAGGGAAGGCCGCCCTTGCCCATGTAAGTCATGATCACCGGGATCTGAAGGTACTCGGCCAATTCACGAAATTCCGCGGTTGCGTCGGAAAGAATTACGCCGCCACCCAAAATCATGAGCGGGGCTTTGGCTTCCATAATCAGGTCCATGGCCTGGCTGATGGCTTTTGGTTCCGCTGTCGGCCTGGTCCAGGGCAATGGGCCATCTTTCGCCGGATCATAGTCAATCTCCGCCATCTGCACGTCCAGTGGCAGATCGATGAGCACAGGACCAGGGCGCCCGCTACACGCTGTGCGAAACGCCTCGCGCATGATCCCAGGTACGTCGGCCGGGTTGGTAATGCACCAGGTCGCCTTGGAAACCGTCTTTGCGATGGTCGCAATGTCGACACATTGGAAGGCGCCTTTGCCAAACGAACTTACGTTGGCGTTGCCGGTAATGGCGATCAGCGGAATGGAATCTGCCTGTGCCGTGTAAAGGCCGGTAACGAAGTTCGTAGCTCCCGGGCCGGAGGTGCAAATTGCGAGCGCGAGCTTTCCGGAGACCCGGAAGTATCCGTCTGCTGCGTGCAATGCACCTTCTTCGTGGCGGGCAATATAGTGCTTGATCTTTGATTTTTGTAAAAATCCGTAAACAGGATTAATTGCGGCGCCCGGTATACCAAATGCAACACGGATACCCTCATCTTCAAGAATCTTAACGACTACTTCTGCGACTTTCATGGCTAATCCTCTTAGTACAAATTCTGATAACGGTATTGCCTTGTGCGAACGCACACGTTGATTACCGCTTGACTTCTACATGTGCAAGCTTTTCGTAGAACTGCACCATGGCTCCGTGATCAAGGTCACCCATGCCGTCAGCTTTGAGCGCTTGCATGATCTCCATCACAACAGCCGATAGCGGCAGCGACACGCCGATTTCGTGACTGGTTTCCAGTACATTCCCCAGATCTTTGATGTGCAGGTTGATGCGGAAACCGGGATTGAATTTCCGGTCCATCATGAGCGGGGCCTTGGCATCGAGGACTGTGCTTCCAGCCAGACCACCGCGGATCGCCTTGTACACAAGGTCCGGGTCAACGCCAGCTTTGGTTGCCATCACCAGCGCTTCTGAAACCGCTGCGATGTTAATGGCGACGATGATCTGATTGGCGAGCTTGGTGACATTGCCGGCTCCTACGGTTCCTGTCAGCACAGCCGAAGATCCCATCGCTTTGAAAATTGGGAGTATCTCGTCGAAATCCGCTTGCGCTCCTCCGACCATGATGGAAAGGGTTCCATCGATAGCTTTGGGCTGGCCGCCGCTTACCGGCGCGTCGAGCATGCGGATGCCTTTCTGAGATAGTGCCGCGGAAACTTCCCTGGCGACGAGAGGGGCGATCGAACTCATATCAACAACGATCGAACCCTTCTGTGCACCTTCAATGACACCGTCTTTGCCCAGAACTACCGCCTTCACCTGCGGTGAATTGGGCAGCATGGTGATGATGGTGTTGGCTTTTGAAGCCGCATCTCTGGGCGAGACGGCGATTTCGGCTCCGGCCTGCTTCAACTCTTCCAAAGCTGCCTTGTCAATGTCGAAGACAACCAGTTCGTGTCCGGCCTTGATGAGGTTTTTGCTCATGGGTTTGCCCATGATTCCTAATCCGATAAATGCAACCTTGCCCATTTTTGTGTACCCAACTTTCTTTAATGCAAATAAGAATCCGTGGAATCCAGGTTCACTACAACTTCCCGGCGTTTGCCAGCTCTGCCAGTGATTCGGTAATGGACTGGTCTTCATTCAAGGCCAGGCCGCTTACTCCGATTGCACCCAGCACTTTGCCCTTAGCATCGGTCAGCAGGTTTCCCCCAGGAAGGGGCGTCATGCGTTCTCCAAAATAGCTGGCTTCAAGGTGGTCGCGCTCAAGGCGCGCCTGAAACTCATCTGTAGATACGCCCGTGCGGACTGCTGTAAACGCCTTGTTCTGCGAAATCTCGATACTGCGCAGCGGCGCTCCTTCCATGCGCGCAAAGGCAACAAGGAATCCGCATTCGTCGCACACTGAAACGCAGATTGGCCGATGAAAGTCCGCCGTTGCTTTTGTGACGGCTGCGCCAATCAGTTTCTGGACTCCTTCATGAGTCAATATTTCCATCGCATTCTCCTTCTCCGCTCTGTGGCAACAAAGTTTCCTGCGCTACATCTTCAAATGAAATCGGCTCGAAGCAGGACACGAGGTTCGGCCTCGCTGGCCTTATTCCCCAGATTGAGGAGTCCTTGCCAATCCCGATCTGGAAGTGAAATTATTCCTGGCGGCAATGGTAGATTGGTCAGACCATCTTGTCAATTCCAACTACTTTCTTCGATCCGTAAAGGTGACGCCATGCAGAATTTCCGGGGGTGTACTTTAACTGAAAACGGTTTTCTTCGACCTAACTTCCTCTCAAGGATCTTCTGGGAGAATCCAATATGGCCGCCCACGCCTTTACGCGTCAAGCAAAGCCAAAGCGATTCGCCAAATGGATTTTTCTGAGAAAGGCGAAGCCCGGGGCCGGACACAGAGGCAGCACGTTTTCTCAGTCTGAGAATCCCGCGTTTATTTTCAGTTACTTGCGATGTGTTTCGATATGTTCTTGGCGTGGTTTGGATTCGTCATCAGCTGCGTGGCCATTGGATTTCTTCAATGGAACCGCTTTCCCCTCAGCCTATTGAGTCCGCAGAGTCTTCAAACTCATCCACTTCCGAGGCCGTCAAGCCTGGAAACGAGCCTGATTTGCACATACCCGATTCCCCCGATTCGCGCGATACTGTGTGCATGGCTACCATGACCTACCAGGGGCTTGAAGTTCTTTTTTCGCGCCAGCAGATCGCCGAACGCGTCACCGAAATGGGTGCGCAGATAACCAATGACCTCAACGGCGAAAAACTGGTCATGATTGGCGTTCTCAAGGGCGCGGCGCCTTTTCTGGCCGACCTTTCGCGAGCTATTCAGGTTGACGCAACCTTCGACTTTGTCGCAACGACCAGCTACGGTAAGGGGCAGCGTTCCTCCGGCGCGGTCAAGCTCATCAAGGACCTTGACCACTCCATCGAGGGGAAGAATGTGCTGGTAGTCGAGGATATTCTCGACACCGGCCTCACGCTCTCTTACCTGCGCAAGCTTTTTTTGCAGCAGCACCCGAAGAGCCTGCGCATCGCCACGCTGCTCGACAAACCCTCGCGGCGCATCGAAAAGATCGAGGCCGACTATGTGGGTTTCTCCATTCCCAACCTCTTCGTGATCGGCTACGGAATGGATTACGCTGAGCGCTACCGGAATCTGCCTGATATCTGCGTCATGCCTCCTGGTGATCCGGAGTAGCTCTCCCTGGGTAGCAGCTTCGGCGCGGCCAGTTGTAAACCCGACCCAGACTTTCGCATCCAAACATTTGGTCCCAGCGTCCGGGAAGCACTATACTCATCTCCCGGAGTGTGCGCGGCGAGCCGGCCGTGGAGAGCGGCATTCCGCAACCCAGGAGCAATAACCATGACTGTGCCGATTCCCATTGAGCAAGCGGACCTTGAATTTGACAACGGCACATTCGATTCGGCGGCGTTCGCCGCAAATGCTCTCAGCTCCTGGCAAGCGCTGGCCGGAGTGATTGACCACACTCTGCTGGAGCCCGACGCAACGCGCTCGCAAGTGGAGCGCCTTTGTGACGAGGCGATCCGCTATCGATTTGCCTGCGCCATG
>DASRLI010000519.1:0-12168 GCA_035648535.1 Occallatibacter sp.
CGAGCAGGGCAAGAGATTCAGCGGAGAGACCGCGTCCAAAGAATTGGCGATCGTAGTGCTGGGCGGCACCTGTTCGGTCAAGAGTTCCCGGGGGGAGTGGGAGCGCATCGGCAAGCGGGCCACAGTATTTGACGGCCTGCCATATACTCTCTATCTTCCGGTGAACACCTCATTCACCGTTACCGCCGACACAGATTGCGACCTCGCCTTCTGTTACAGCCGTGCCGAAGAAGAACACCCCGCGTGTCTGATTACGCCTGACCAGGTGGGCATCGAGATTCGCGGCGGTGGCAACGCCACGCGGCAGATCAACAGCATGCTGCCGCCGAGCTTTCCAGCGCATCGCCTCATTATTGTCGAGGTCTTCACGCCCGCTGGCAGTTGGTCCAGCTTTCCGCCCCACAAGCACGACGTGCATAACCCACCGGGAGAAGTGGACCTCGAAGAGATCTATTACTACCGGATCGACCGGCCGGAGGGATTTGCGATACAGAAGGTGTACACGGCCGATCGCCGAATCGATGAGACACTCACCGTGCGCGACGGCGAGCTGGTTCTGGTCCCGGAGGGTTATCATCCTGTGGTGGCCGCGCATGGCTATAACGCGTATTACCTGAACGCGCTGGCGGGCTCGGCGCGTTCGCTGGCCGCCTCCGACGATCCCGACTATGCGTGGGTGAGAGGCACATGGAACGAAAAGGACCCCAGGTTACCCATTGTGAAAAGGTGAATGAGATGAAGACGCGTCGCATGACAATGGCGCAGGCCCTGATTCAGTTTCTTAAGAGCCAGTACGTCGAGCGAGATGGGCAGCAACATGCATTCTTCGCCGGAATGCTGGGCATCTTCGGTCACGGAAACGTGGCAGGCATCGGGCAGGCTCTGCAGCAAAATCCCGATTTCAAATACATCATGGTACGCAACGAACAGTCCGGCGTGCACCTGGCCGCAGCGTTTGCCAAGGCCAGCAACCGGCTCCGCGCCTTTGCCTGCACCTCTTCGATTGGGCCCGGCGCCACCAACATGATTACCGGCGCCGCACTGGCGACCATCAACCGCCTGCCTGTGCTGCTACTGCCCGGCGACATCTTCGCCCGCCGTAACGTGGCGCCCGTGCTGCAGCAGGTCGAATCGCCGAGCACACAGGATGTTGGCGTCAACGATTGCTTCAAGCCCGTGTCACGCTACTGGGACCGCATCTATCGGCCTGAACAGATCATCACCGCGCTGCCCGAAGTGATGCGGGTGCTAACTTCTCCGTCCGACTGCGGCGCCGTCACACTGGCTCTTCCCCAGGATGTGCAGACCGAAGCGTACGACTATCCAGAAGAACTGTTTCGCAAACGCGTGTGGTTGATTCGCCGCGGCCAACCCGATCAGGTGTCTTTCGCTCGGGCCGTTGAAGCAATTAGCACGGCCAAAAAGCCGCTGATCGTCGCCGGCGGCGGTGTGCTAATGAGCGAGGCCTCGCAGGCACTCGACAAATTTGTTGCGCAATCCGGCATTCCGGTTGCGGAAACCCAGGCGGGCAAAGGCTCGCTGGCATGGGATCATCCGCAGTCGATGGGCGCGATCGGCGCAACGGGCACTCTGGCTTCTAATCGGCTGGCGCATTCGGCCGACCTCGTGATCGGCATCGGCACGCGCTATGCCGATTTCACTTCAGCCTCAATGACAGCGTTTCAGAATCCGGATGTGCGATTTGTCAACATCAACACGGCGGAGTTCGACGCTTACAAGGTTGGCGCAATTCCGGTGGTGGCTGATGCACGAGTTACGCTGGAGCAGCTCGCCGCGGCTCTGCCCAACAAAAGAGTGAGCGCGGAATATGCTGCTGAAGTTGCCAGCCTGAAGGTCGCATGGGAAGCCGAGGTGGATCGCTTGTTCCATCTGAACAACCCTGGCAAGCCCGCGCAAAGCGAAGTCATCGGCGCCATGTGGGAGGCGTCCGGACCCCACGATGTACTGCTCTCCGCTGCGGGCAGCCATCCCGGCGACCTGCACAAGCTATGGCGCACGCGCACGCCCAACGGCTATCACATGGAGTACGGCTACTCCTGCATGAGCTACGAGATTCCCGCCGCCATGGGCGCGAAGATCGCCGATCCCAGCCGCGAAATCTATGTCTTCCTGGGCGATGGCACCTACCTGATGATGCCGACCGAGATTGTTACGTCGGTGCAGGAGGGCTTGAAGATGATCATCGTGCTGGTGGACAATCACGGCTTTGCCAGCATTGGTAGTTTGAGCCGCTCGTTGGGACTGGGCGGATTCGGGACCAGCTACCGCGTCCGCTCGGAAGCGTCGGGGCAGTTGGACGGCGATCGCCTGAATGTGGATTTTGTGGCCAACGCGCGCAGCCTGGGCGCACACGCCTTGAAAGCCAACACAGTGGCCGAGTTGAGAAAGGCCCTCGAAGAAGCCAAATCGGCGGATCGCACCACGGTCATAGTAGTAGAGACGGATCCAACGGTAGGCGTACCCGGCTACGAATCATGGTGGGATGTAGCGGTTGCCGAAGTCTCTGAAATGGACAGCGTACGAAAAGCCCGTACAAACTATGAAGAGGCGCGCAAGCGCGAGCGCTATCACTTGTGAGGAGAACACGAACATGACTGACCGGTTGCAGAATTTCATCGATGGCACATGGAGCCCCTCCACCGCCGAGCAGACGCTGAACGTCATCAATCCAGCGTCCACTCAGGTGCTGGCCCAGGTTCCTCTCTCCCCCGCAGCCGACGTGAACAAGGCCGCTGATTGCGCGGCGCGTGCATTTATTGGATGGCGGCGCACCCCGGTTGGGGACAGGATTCAGCCGCTCTTCAAACTCAAGAGTCTGCTGGAAGCAAACCGCGACGACTTGGCGCTGACCATCACCGATGAATGCGGCAAGACTCTTGCTGAGAGTAAGGGCGAGATGCAGCGTGCCATCGAAAACGTTGAGACCGCATGCGGCATGCCGATGATGATGCAGGGTACCAATTGCGAAGACATCGCTGCCGGCATCGACGAACACATGATCCGCCAGCCGCTGGGGGTAGTAGCTGCCATTACCCCGTTCAATTTTCCGGGCATGATTCCCTTTTGGTTTATGCCCTATGCGGTGGCGGCCGGAAATTGCTTTCTGCTGAAGCCTTCAGAGCGCGTACCGATCACTTCGCAGAAACTCTTTCACCTGATCGAGTCTGCAGGTTTCCCGCCCGGCGTGATTCAACTCGTGAACGGCGGCCGCGACACCGTGAACGCCATATTGGATCATCCGGTAATTCGCGCCGTGAGCTTTGTGGGATCCACGGCCACTGCGCGCTACATTTACAGCCGCGCAGCCGCCAACGGCAAGCGCGCCCAGTGCCAGGGCGGCGCCAAGAATCCCGTTGTCGTGATGCCGGATGCCGACATGGAAATGACGACACGGATTCTGGGCGATTCTGCATTTGGCTGCGCTGGACAGCGCTGCCTGGCTGCGTCGGTTGCAATCACCGTAGGTGACGCTCGTCCTACCTTCACCGAGCAGATTGTAGCCACGGCGACCAATCGCAAGGTGGGTTACGGCGCCGCTGCCGGCATCGAAATGGGCCCTGTGATCTCGGCCGAGAGCAAGGCTCGCATCGAAGGCCTCATCGCCAAGGGAGAGCAGGATGGAGCGCGCATTCTGGTGGATGGACGCAATCGCAAGATAGCCGGCTTCGAAGACGGATTTTTTGTCTCGCCGACTGTTCTTGATCAGGTTCCGCCTGACGCAGAGACTGCGCGCACTGAGATCTTCGGACCCGTGCTCAGCCTGATGCACGCCAAGACAATTGAAGAGGCGATCGCGCTTGTGAACGGCCGCAGCTACGGCAACATGGCGTGCATCTTTACCACCGACGGCGCCAACGCCCGCCGTTTCCGCTACGAAGTGAATGCCGGCAATGTGGGCATCAATGTTGGTGTTGCTGCACCCATGTCCTCCTTCCCCTTCAGCGGCTGGGGAGAGAGTTTCTTCGGCGACCTGCACGCCCAAGCCCATCATGCGGTGGAGTTCTACACACAAACGAAGGTGGTTGTCGAACGCTGGCCCAGGGACTGGAGCCGAAAGTTTTAAGGGGAGAAAGCATGAAAGAGCTGTTGGTTGGTAATGCTCCTTGTTCGTGGGGCACGCTGGAACACCAGGACACGAGCCAGCAAGTCCCGTTTAACCGCATGTTGGATGAACTCGTCGAGACGGGCTACACCGGAACTGAGCTGGGTGATTGGGGCTATATGCCCACCGACCCCGCTGCATTGGCCGAAGAGATTACCAAACGCAAGTTGGTGATGCTGGGTGCGTTTGTGCCGGTAGCGATGAAGTATTCTTCGGCTCATGCAGAGGGCGTGGCTGTTGCCGTGAAAACGGCGCGCCTGTTGGCCGCGGTCGCCTCATCGCCGTCACCATTCCTGGTGCTTGCAGACGACAATGGCACCGATCCTCTACGAACCAAAATAGCAGGGCGTGTGACGCCAAAGGACGGGCTCAGCCCGGCGGAGTGGAAGATATTTGCCGGCGGAGCGAACCAGATTGCACGCGCTGTGTTTGACGAAACGGGCCTGCGGACGGTCTTCCATCACCACTGTGCAGGTTATGTGGAGACGCCGGAAGAGATTGCGACCCTGCTGGAAATGACTGATCCGCAACGGCTCGGCCTCGTATTCGACACCGGTCATTATTATCACGGTACCGGCGCAGAGGATTGCGATCTTGTCGGGGCTCTCAATCGCTTCAAAGATCGTATCTGGTACATCCATTTGAAGGATATCGAGCCTGAGATTGCGCGGCGCTCCCGGACCGAGAAGTGGGACTACTTCACCGGCATGCGTCACGGCGTCTACTGCGAGTTAGGTAAAGGCTGCGTGGATTTTCCGGCACTACTGCGGTGGTTGAGCGCACGGGATTACAAGGGCTATTGCCTCGTTGAGCAGGACATCCTGCCCGGCATGGGCACACCCAAGGAGAGCGCGCTACGGAACCATGAGTATCTGCACTCCATCGAATCCAATTTCACTGAATCATTCGCGCGTGTTTCGTAAATATAATCTGGCCCGTTCCCTCTCGGTATGATCGAGCGAGAGCGGGCCAGAAAATGTTCATGGAAGACGCTCTCAGAAAACTATTTTGTTTGAGCCGTTTCCTGCGAGGGTACATTGAGCGAGAAGAAGCTTCATATCGGAATCATCGGCGCTGGCCGTATTGGCCGCGTGCATGCTGAAACACTTGCGTTCCGCCTGCCGGAAGCCCAGATCGTCGCGATCACTGACGTGAACCGCGAGGCCGCGCTGACGCTGGCAGCCCGCTGCGGAATTCCAAAGGTCGCTGATTCGAGCGCTGCGATACTCGCCGACCCCGGTATCGACGCGGTTCTGATCTGCTCCTCCACTAATACCCATGCCGACCTGATCGTCGAGGCGGCCAAGGCAGGCAAGCACATCTTCTGCGAGAAGCCGATTGCCCACAGCCTGGGCCAGATCGATCGCGCGCTCGCCGCGGTAAAAGCTGCAGGAGTCCAATTGCAGATTGGTTTCAACCGGCGCTTCGATGCCAACTTTGCCCGTGTCCGCCAAGCTGTTGTCAGCGGCGAAATCGGCAAGCCAAGTTTGATGCACATCATCAGTCGCGATCCCGGTCCTCCGCCGATCAGCTACATCCGAGTCTCCGGCGGCATGTTTATGGACATGACCATTCACGACTTCGACATGGCCCGCTTCCTCATCGGAGACGAAGTGGAAGAAATCTACACGGTAGGCGGTGTCATGGTTGATCCGGAGATCGGCAAGGCCGGCGATCTTGACACTGCGCTGATCGTCATGCGTTTTCGCAATGGAGTTATCGGCACAATCGACAACTGCCGCAAAGCAGTCTATGGTTACGACCAGCGGGTTGAGATCCTGGGCAGCGAAGGAAAGATTGAAACAGAGAATTGCTATCCGAACCAGGCAGTCGTCAGCGGCGGAAAGTCTGTGTACAAGGACCTGCCCCTGAACTTTTTCATGGAGCGTTACACGGAGAGTTTTGCCATGGAGTTGCAGTCCTTTACTCAAGCCGTGCTCGAAAATCGAACTACCGCAGTGACTGGAATTGATGGGCGCATTCCAGTAGTCATGGCGATGGCGGCACGAAAGTCGTACGACGAGCACCGTCCCGTTCGTCTGGAAGAGGTCGAAGCATGAAACGATCAACCCTCATCTGTATCCTCACCGACGCGCATCTTTGGGTGCCCGTCGGTGTGTTGATTCTCGGTACCACCCTCCTGATGACCCTGAGGTGAATGCGTGAGCGAAAATTCCAAGGGCGCCCCCGGGCGGTCCACCCTTTCCCTGCACAAGCTCGGCGTATTCTGCGGACTGGCCGCGGCCGTCTGGCTCGGCAGCGCCGAAGCGCCAACCAAACTGGTGAATGCGGGGTTCTCACCCTTCATCATCTCCATGGGTATGGTCATGGGCGCATTCGTTGCGCGCTGGACTGTTCCCACGCTGCTGAAGGGGACGGGATTTCTGTTCGATGACCTGCGCGACAAGCCGCACCTGATTGTATGGGCGGTGATTGCAGGAATGCTTTGGGCGGTTGGCAATACGCTGACCATCTTCGCAGTACGCAATGTGGGTCTCGCCATAGCCTTTCCGCTGTGGAACACAAACAGCCTGGTGGGCCTGTTCTGGGGCTGGCTGCTCTTCAAGGAACTTCGCGATTCGGGTATTAAGGAATGGTCGAAGGTGTTGGGCGGGGCGTTCGCCATCGTGGGGGGCGCGTCGATTCTTGCTGTTGCCACCGCGAGCCACTCTGACGCGCCGGGCAAGGTTGCAGTTGGCATCATGGCCGCGCTTGGAGCCGGCGCCATGTTCGGCACCATGTACATTCCCTACCGTAAGGCCTACATCAGCGGTATGAATCCGCTCTCGTTCGTTACGATCTTCACATTCGGCGAATTAGGCACCGTTTTTCTTCTCACTGCGGTCAATCTCGGTGGCATCAGCAACGTCGCGGCTGAGTTGCACAGGGCCCGGCCCATGCTCTTCTGGCCCTTCCTTGGCGGATTCTGCTGGGTCATTGGCGACCTATTCCAGCAGTACGCGGCAAAGTATATCGGAATCGGTCGCGGCATCCCTCTGTCGAATACCAATCAGCTTTGGGGATTGGCGTGGGGTGCGCTGGTCTTCGGCGAATTGGTGGCAGTTAGCCCCTCTGGAAGGATGCTGATCTTCGTTGGATCGGGAATCATGATTTTGGGCGCAGTCGCGATCAGTATGGCGGATCCGGGCGAATCTGAGCTAGTGAATTGGAAGTCTGCAATGGACAGGGAGTGCGACCGCTACGGACTGGACACTGAGCAGGTGAGTGCCGTCGTCGCGGGCGATGATCCGCATGCCGGCAAGCCCCACCCGCGCCGCTGGTGGGAAGTGCTAGTGATGTGCACCGCGGTAGGAGTTTTCGTATGGCTGGCCCTGGGCACGCGGGCCCAGCAGATCACCATCAGCCTGCCATGGACACTCGTGCTGGCAGCAGGCACAATTGTGCCCTTGGGAGTATGCGGAACTCTGTTGTGGCGCCGGACTCGGTTCTCTTAGGACCGGGCCTCCTCGGTTGGACAGTCTGGACATTCCGTCCCCGTAACCGCAAGGGAGACGCCCGAACACCGGAGCAGTAACTTCGTTTCTCTCTGCATCAGCGGAGAGAAGTGACAGACGATTCTGCTGCGGACGCGCCGCACCTGCAACAGGGCTACTGCTTGATGACGGTACCGTCCCGAAGCCGAATCTCACCCCAGCCACCATTCAGCGGGCTCGCCGTGAATGGGGCTTTCGCTGCTTCCTTCTCGTCAATTTCGATGCCCCATCCGGGCTTTTCGTTCACCCATAGATAGCCGTCCCGCATCTCCGGACAACCCTGAAATATCGCCTGCGTCCTTTCGTTGAACGGCGAATACTCCTGAATCCCAAAGTTATTGCTCACAAGATCCAGCGTCACGTTTGCCATGTGTCCAACTGGCGAAACATCGCCGGGACCATGCCACGCCGTCTTGACCCCAAACTGCTCTGCTAGAATCGCGATCTTGCGGGCCGGACTGAAGCCTCCAGCCTGCGACACATGCACACGGATGTAATCGATCAACTGTTCCGTAATCAGGGGCTGCCATTCGTGCGGACTATTGAACAGTTCTCCCATGGCGATTGGCGTCGCGCAATTTTGACGAATCTGCCTGAAGTATCCCAGATCTTCCGGAGAGAGCGGATCCTCAAGGAAGAACATGCGGAACTGTTCCGCCTCTTTACAGAATTGCACCGCCTCGTTTGGCGTCAGGCGCTCATGCATATCATGGAGCAATTCAATTTCATCGCCAAGTTCGCGACGGCAGATCTCAAGCAGCTTCAATGCGCGCCGCATCTGGGCCGCTGGGTCGAAAAGCGGCTTGTCGTGGAGAGCCTTCGGCCTGTTATTTTCCTTGTGTTGCGAACCGTAGCCCGCCATTCCGGGAAGGCCAACCTGAACACGGACGTTGCGAAATCCATGCGCTATATATTGCTTTGCATTTGCGACGACGTCCTCGAATTCGTCACCGCTCGCGTGCCCGTAGCAATCCACTGCCTCGCGGCACTTGCCGCCGGCGAGCTGATAGATTGGCATTCCAGCCTGCCGCCCCTTGATATCCCAGAGCGCTTGATCGACGCCGCTGATCGCATTGTTCAGCACCGGTCCGTTCTTCCAATACGAACTGTCATAACAGGACTGCCAGATGTCCTCGATCCGATCGGTCGTCTTGCCAAGCAGAAACGGCTTAAGATACTTCTCCACCGCGGGCTTCACCAGATCGGCTCGCTGGGTAAAGGTCGCGCAGCCGTAGCCATACAGCCCGTCCTGATCCGTCGTGATCTTGACAACGGTCAGGCGCGCACCCTCAGGCTGGCATTCAATGACGCTGACGTCCTTGATTCGAGGTGCAGGTGTGGCTCGAGTCGCACGCGCCACTTGTGCTTCCGCTTCAACAAAGCGCGGAGCCAGCGCGAGCGCACCCGCCCCTGCAAAAGTCTTCAGGAAATCACGACGTTCAATTGGCATCTCTAACTCCTTTTTCATCGGTTGCGGATGAATCTCCGCTGATCACCGAAATGCCATTCTACGCTGCAGACTCGGCTAGGTGCATCCTGAAGAGAATTCGTGGGCTCAGGAAAATCCTAGTCACCCAAAGGACAACCTGTTACGAGAAACTTGCGGCAGATAAATCAAAAGCCGACATTTCCACATAAGTGAAGTCGCGGAGCTTTCAACGTTGATCAACGGAGAGAACTGAAGACCGCGTCTTCGGCGCGTTGGGGCGAGGCGTGGAATGGATGGATTTGCAGGAGGAATTCCGGGCAGGTCGATGGATTGAAAATGAAACTGCGCCTCACCAACACGCAACTTGGTACAATTTACCGATCAATCCAGCCGCCGCGCGGGACTGAGTCGCCTGCAGAATCCGGGTCAACCACATGATTCCCGCCGCTACCGAAACTTCGATGCTCAAGGAACATTTCGAAAATAATCCAGCAGAAAAAGTGCGCTTGCTGGACAAGATTTGGCCCTGACGGCTGACCACAACACAGATCGAGTATTTCTGATTGGATTGGAACAACTATGAATGAAGACAGCAAGCAGTCTCGCCGCAGCGAAATCTGGTTTAACGACCCCAACGATCCGAGTGAGACCGCAGTGTATATAGAACGTTTCAGCAACTTCGGGACTACCCGCCAGGAGTTGCAGAGCTCGCGACCCATCATCGGCATTGCGCAAACCGGCAGCGACGTTGTGCCCTGCAACCGCATCCATCTCTCGCTTGTAAATCGCGTCAAAGACGGCATTCGCGATGCCGGAGGCGTGCCATTCGAGTTTCCGACACATCCCTTGCAGGAAACCTGCCGCCGCCCGACGGCCGCCCTCGATCGCAACCTCGCCTACCTCGGACTCGTCGAGATGCTTGCCGGTTATCCCTTCGACGGAGTTGTGCTCACCACCGGTTGCGACAAGACGACTCCGTCCTGCATCATGGCCGCGGCCACGGTAAACCTGCCCGCAATCGTACTCTCAGCCGGCCCCATGCTCGACAGCTACGTGAACGGCAAGCTCGCAGGCACGGGCATGGTGATTTGGGAGGCGCGTCGACAACTGGCCGCCGGTGAGATCACCGGAACGCAACTGATCGACAACGTGGTGGCAGGCATTCCCAGCGCGGGCTACTGCAACACCATGGGCACCGCCTCCTCGATGAACTCCCTGGCTGAAGCGCTTGGCATGTCTCTGCCGGGCTGCGGAACCATCCCGGCACCGTACGCCGAACGAGCGAAAATGGCCTACCTCACCGGCGTCCGCATCGTCGAGATGGTCAAGGAAGATCTCACGCCATCCAAGATCCTCACGCGCGAGGCCTTTGAGAATGCAATCGTGGTCAACTCGGCTATTGGCGGCTCTACCAACTGCCCCATTCACATCAATGCCATCGCCCGGCATATCGGAGTTCCGCTCGACATACGCGATTGGGAGACAGTCGGTCACCACATCCATCTCCTCGCCAATGTGCAGCCCGCAGGGCAATATCTCGGTGAAGGGTTTCATCGCGCCGGCGGCATCTCCGCAATCGTCGGCGAACTGATGCAGGCCGGGAAAATTCAGACCGGCGCCATGACCGTCTCAGGTAAGACGATCGGAGAGAACTGCGCATCCAGCCGCAGCACCAACCATGATGTCATCCGCACTTATGCCGACCCACTCATCCGCGATGCCGGCCTGATCGTGGTCTCCGGAAATCTCTTTGACTCAGCCGTAATGAAGACTTCTGTCATCAGCCCTGAATTTCGAGAACGCTATCTTTCTGATCCGGCGGATCCGGAGAGCTTCACGTGCAATGCAGTCGTATTCGACGGGCCTGAGGACTACCGCGCGCGCATTGACGATCCAGCGCTCGAAGTCGATGCGCAATCCATTTTGATCATCCGCTACTGCGGACCTGTGGGATATCCGGGCTCAGCCGAAGTGGTGAATATGACTCCGCCGGGTGCCCTGGTCAAGCAGGGAATCCGCTTACTTCCCTGCATGGGAGATGGCCGCCAGAGTGGAACCTCCGATTGTCCTTCCATTTTGAATATTTCTCCAGAGGCAGCGATCGGGGGCAATCTGGCCATCCTCAAGACCGGTGACAGAATCAGGGTTAGCATCAGAGAGCGCAGCGTAAACCTCCTCGTTCCACAGGAAGAAATCGATCGCCGCCGCAGTGAGATGAAGCCATTCGCTGTTGAGAACCACACTCCCTGGGAGGAACTCTATCGCTCGTCCGTCGGCCAATTAGAGGCCGGCGGATGCCTGGAATTTGCCACCAAGTATCGCGACGTGCGCAAGGTTATTCCGCGGCACTCTCATTAGCTCGGACAAAAGTCATCTCCGTACAAGTTCGGAGGATTGCATCCGACGAATCATCTACAGAACTTCGAGCAAAAGAACGAAGCAATCCGTGACCGCCATCTCGCGCGCAGAAAATCGCATCCTGATCCCCAGAGCTCTATTCCGGAGAAGCTCGGAAATTGGGCAGAACGTGTTCCGAAAGTCCCGACTGTCCATCTAAACTGCATATTTTCCAAATATCCTATGGCGGAGGGAGAGGGATTCGAATTTTCCGATATATCCCTTGAAATATTGAAGTTAGTAGCCGAGTTTGGGTTAAAATACCCCCGAAATTACCCCCGGAAAATTGCCACTGAACATGGAACTCAAAATCACCGCCTGCGTATTGTGCCAAATTCGCTCACGATTCAGACGCACCATGATGAGAGGCGGGACGCTGCACCCTCGTGTGTGCTCAGGATGGCGCCAAGATACTCTTTACCCCCACCTGACATATGATGTGCTTCTAACGACAAGCACCGCCATGTTTGCCGGTGAGAATGATCAACCCGATCACGCATGTTGAATGAGTTGATAAGATGTGGCAATCAGGGGCAAGACTGCAGCGGAGAAGAGGTTCGACTCGATTCTGCGATGGATGATGCAGTCGAAGCCTTTATCGCGGTCTGAGATCAGCGCGAAGATCGAGGTGCGGTCCCGCTGCCCCTGAGCGCGAAAGAAGCCACGAATGGCACTCTCAGGATAGCCCACGATAAAGGACATTTCGTGGCCAATCGTCCCTAGCC
>DASRLI010000520.1:0-10806 GCA_035648535.1 Occallatibacter sp.
TCGGGAAAACTGAACGTCCGGTGGGATGGGAAGGGAATGGTGAACTGGTTATGGCGAGGATAGTGAGGCACTGCGCATGGGGAAACCCGCAGCAACAGATAGGCCCCGCCTAACATCACTGAGCCATTCCTTTACCCTAGAATCTGTTCTTACGGCATTTTCAACACGCATTCCTTTACATAGCAGGCAGATAACGGTAGGATGACTGCCATAATCTAACAGAGGCCCCGAATGCACGTTCGATGCGGTGCGGCTCTATCTCTTCTGCTGCTGGTCAGCGGATGTTCTATCTCGCCGTTGTCGCAGCGGGCGACGGCGTTCTCCACGGCAGCGATGGCCGTCACTCTCAAGGCGCAGAACGCCTACGAACTCGTCGAGCAGTCCTACACCGACGCGCAGATGGCGAGCCTGGTAAATAACTTCGACACGAAGGGCTTCAATACCTCCCAAATCCAGTCGTTCATGCCCACCGCCGCCATGCAGGCGCGCACCCAAATGATCGCCGGGCTTCAACAATACGCCACGCTGCTGGCCGAGGTGAGCGGCAACCAGTCAGTCACAGCTCTGGATACGCAGTCGGAGGCGGTCGGTAAGTCGCTCCAAGGGTTGAGCACCAGCGCCGGGCTGAGCGGCGTGGCAAAGAACGCCAAAAGCGACATCGGCCTCGCATCGTCAGCGGTCGACGCGCTAGGGAGGATGCTGATCGAGCACAAGACAGCCAAGGAACTGCCAGGGATCCTGACGCAGATGCAGAAGCCAGTTGACGACATCTGCCAGTTGCTCGAAGACGACATCGGAACGCGGGAAGGAGGCGGACTGCGCAACCAGCTCGAGAACGATTACGACAGCCTGATCGCCGAGCAGCGGACGTACATATACGCCAATGAGGCGAAGATGACCCCGGACGAGAAGCGAACCGAAATCAAGCTCCTGCCGCAGCTCGTCACGACCGAACAGCAGGATGACGCCACGCTCGCCCAGACGCAGGCGGCACTGAAAGCAGTGGCCGCGACAAACGACGCACTGGCGACGACTAAGAACAGCAAGCAGGCACCAGCGTTCCGGGCACTGCTCGTGGAAATTGTGGCGGAAGGCCAGCAGATCGGTTCCGTCTACAATGCAACGATGAGCAAATAAGGAGGAGAAGTCATGTCCACCGGCTTTTCGATTCCGACCAACATTCCTCAGACTCGTGCTGCCGCTCAGGCGCTCGAGGACAAGCTGGCGAAGGCTAACCCGACTAATCTGGGTGATAGCCAGGCCGTGTCGACCGCGCTGGAGGTTGTCAGGGCCATCCTGACCCAGCTCAACCAGGAGGACATGCTGTCAAGGGACGGCGCAATACAGGCGGTTGCAGCCGAGGTGAAGGGTCCGCTGCAGACGCTGAGTGGGCTGAAGGATCAGCTCAGCGAGATTTCCGTGCGGCTGGCCACGCTGGCCGGTATCGCCAACGACGTGGACCAGTTGGTAAACGGCTGCACGACGATTTTTGGGGTGTGACCGAGGTTCATGTGGGGGGCTCGGCTCAGTTTCTATTCACCGGACGGCATTCCCGATTGAACTCTGGAATCTACGGAGTAATTATCTAATGGATAAACTTGCGCAGCAACGAAATGGCTGCCCGCATGGCCCTCGGCTCGGCCACGCCGGTCGATTAATCATGCGTTTTCTGGCGAATTAGTGTTCGAGGGGGGATCGGTTGCTGCGCCGTTGCGCGTTATGCCCTTGAGGTGTGTGATGGTTCCCTGGAGGAAGAGATTGAAACGTTCCTTGGCGACATCGATCTTCGCATCCAAACCGTCCTGGTACTCCTTCTGCATTCGCTGATACGCTTCTATCGCCTTGTCGCCCTGATGGTCCATCGCAGCGTCTAGGTAGCGGCCAAAGGAGATCAACCCCTGCTCATGATTGTTCACGGAAACGGAGTCACTTGCGACCGGGACCGGAGCCGTTATGGACGCCTGAACACTGGCGGGTGTGTCCACGCGAAGGGGACTATTGAAATCGAGCGCGGCCCCAATGGAGTTGGCAGCAGCATCGCGCGCCGTTAACGGTGGAAGACCCCATTTGTCACTTGCGTATCGAAGAATACTGGTGTGATCGAACACGTTATGCACGACTCCTTTGGGCGCCATGCGCGAAATAAGCAAGGCTGGAACCCTTGGCCCGTACTGAGTAAAAGAGTATTCGTCGGTCAGGGCGTCCGGGGGCACTGCTGCGGACGGCACGACGTGATCGTAGAAGCCACCGTGCTCGTCGTAGGTGACCACGAGAAGACACTTATTCCACATGGGTGAGGATCGTACGGCGTTATAGACCCTGGCAATCAACAATTCGCCATTCATAACGTCTGCCGGAGGGTGCTGGTCATCTTCGGCGCCGCCACGAAACGTCGGCTCGAGGAAGCAATATTTCGGCATCGGATAGTCAGGCCGATCAGGGTTCTGGCACATTTCGTAAAAGCGCTCTATTGGGTGGAAATGGAGCGGATGGTCCCAGAGCTTTTCCAGCAACAATGCCTGCGACATTCCGTTATGGAAGATGCCCCAGGGAATGCCTTTGTCCTGCAGCCGGTTATAAATCGTGTCCTGGGGCTGGTGGAATGCCGGAATATCCGGATGATAAAAGCCGTCGGGCATCGAGATGTGGCCGTTGCAGGTTGCACTGTGAACAAAGAAGCGGTTTGGCCACGTCGGTCCCGGCAGGGAGCAGAACCAGCGGTCGCAGATGGTAAAGTTTTTTGCCAAGGTGTGCAGTACGGGCAGGAAGTCTATTGGGTAATAGCCGATGACGGCTGGGTAATCGGCTTCTTTGGACCCCGGAACCGTGGAGTAATCGTCAATGAACCCACTCATTTCCTGGGACATCTGAAGCATGACGTCGCGATGTTCGTGCAGAGGGCTGGGGTTCAATTGGCGCTCAGTGTTTGGCAGTTGCTGATAGACAGTGCCTGTCTTTGAGTCTTCGTCCGTGCGCGTCGAGCCGCCAGGTGGAATGCCATCCAAATCCGGATAGACTTGCTGCAAGATACCCAGCATGTGGTCGAACGATCGGTTCTCAAGCATAAGGACGATGACGTACTCGATAGGGTCTGTAGGCATGGGCAACATCGTACCTCATTTGATCGACCCCTACACTTGGAAATATCAAAGGAAGCTAGGGCGTTTCTCAGTACCAATCTCGCTATTACGCGGAACCTCATGTGAACGAGCGCTTTGGTTTTGAGTTGACGACGCTGAATAGCCTCTATGACCGATTGACAGAGCAAAGCTTCGAACCTAGCCTCTGGGTTAGCGAATTCTCGATGACAAGGCGGTTCAAAATGAAACACGGAATCGACCGCAGGGTATTCCTCAAGGGAGCAAGCTCCTGCACAGCCGGACTGTATGCTCTTCGCTCGTTTCCTGCGCTGGCGAATGCCGCGACGCCACTTGTTGCGGTCTCTACCCCGCTCACCCTATTCGCGTATGGTGACGTGCAGTTGCACGAAGGACCCATGAAGCGGCAGTTCGATGAGAACCACGCGCGCTTTCTTAACCTCGACGAGGACTGTTTGCTGAAGGTATTTCGGCAAGTCGCTGGATTACCTGCGCCAGGGAAGGACATGGGCGGATGGTACGACCTGACTGGGTTCAGTCTGGAAGCGAATGACTTCCATGGTTTCATTGCCGGTCATTCCTTCGGGCAATACGTGTCTGGTCTCTCTCGTGCGTATGCTGTTACAGGTTCCGAGCCAACTCGCCTCAAGATCAATCGCCTCGTGAAAGGATATGCCAAGACGCTCGATCCCCAGGCGAAGTTCTTCGTTAACTACAGGCTCCCTGCTTACACCTACGACAAACTGTCGTGCGGTCTGATTGACGCAAAGGAATTTGCCCATGACCCGATGGCGATGGATGTTCACGAGAAGCTAACGCGTGCGATCATCGCCTATCTGCCGGAGAAAGCGCTGTCGCGCGCTGAACAACGCTCCAGACCGCACAAGGACACCGCCTACACGTGGGATGAGACTTACACACTGCCGGAGAACCTGTTCCTCGCTTACCAGCGAAGCGGAAAGACTATTTACCGCGACCTGGCAAAACGGTTTCTGGAGGATGACACCTATTTCAATCCGCTTGCAGAAGGAAACAATGTGCTTCCCTTTGAGCACGCGTACAGCCATGTGAACGCATTCAATTCAGCCATGCAGGCGTATATCACTCTCGGAAGTGAAAAGCACCTTCATGCGGCTAGAAACGGTTTCGACATGCTGCAGATGACGCAAAGCTTCGCGACGGGCGGGTGGGGTCCCAATGAGAGCTTCGGTGAGCCAGGCACGGGACAGCTCGGCGACAGCCTGAGTGGAACTCACGCAAGTTTCGAGACGCCTTGCGGTGCATACGGTCACTTCAAGATCACACGCTATCTGCTTCGCGTCACAAAGGACGCGCGCTACGGCGACAGCATGGAGCGCGTACTCTACAACACAATCCTCGGTGCGTGGCCGATCCAGGCTGACGGAACTTCTTTCTACTATTCCGACTACGCCAACACCGGGAGGAAGGTCTGGTACAAAGACAAGTGGCCTTGCTGCTCCGGAACTTTCCCGCAGCTCGCTGCTGACTATCACATAAGTACCTATCTGCGTTCGCAGGATGGTATCTATGTCAACTTGTTTACTCCCTCGAGCGTGCGCTGGACGGATGGCCCCACCAAGCTCCAGTTAACCCAAGTGACCAGATATCCGTTCGATAACAAGGTTGAGATTCAGATCTCGTCTTCGCAGCCGTATGAACAAACGATCCATGTCCGGATTCCAGCCTGGGCGACTCCCGATCCGGTGCTAATGGTGAACGGTACGCGAATCTCCGACGTGGTCGAGCCCGGAACCTTCGCTCCTGTCCGCAGAACCTGGAAGGATGGCGATCGCATCCAGATTGAGTTCCCCATGCCTTTGCGTCTCGAGGCAGTTGACGCAAATCACCCGAATACCGTTGCACTGATCCAGGGTCCATTGGTCTTGATGGCGGTCGCCGAATCGCAACCGGCCTTTGATGCACAATCGCTTCTTCGTGCAAAACCACTGAATAATGCGAACGGAGACTGGGTGGCACACTCGATTGACGGCGGACAAGTCACAATGAGGCCGTTCATGGCGATCGACAAGGAAAGCTACAGCACGTACGTGCGCATTAGAGGGTGAGTCGCATTAAAGGACTTCCAACGCATAGGAATGAATTGAATTATTTCCAAACTGGACAGTCGGTTGCGGTTCATCAAACTGGGTTCTGAATTCTCGGAAAGGATTATCTTCAGCCATGATCAATCGAAAAGACTTTATGAAGAATTGTGTTGCCGCCGTTTGTGCGACGGGCCTGTGCAGTCAAGTGAAGATGTCCGAGGCGCAGGCTGCAGACGACGCGCCTCATTCCTGCGATCCAAAGGAGTTTGCGGGCATTCGAGACAAGGCGGATGCGGCTCACCTTCGCTTCTCTAAGCTGATCGAAATCCTTGAGGCAAGACTGCCGGAGGAAGAGCGCAAACAGACGCTGCATGCGCTCGGCGGCAAGTGCGCAGACACCTATAAGGCAGCCTTGATCGATCGCTACAAGGGGAACCTCAAGGGTTTTCTTGAAGAAGGCCGCCGGAATTGGATGGCGGAAGCGGACTACGACGAAGCGAAGGCCACAATCCGTATTGTTGATAAGGGCCCTGGGTGTAGCTGTCCGATGGTGAAAGAGGGTGTCACCCCTCCGAGTTTTTGTGATTGCACATTGGGGTGGCAGGTGGAGGCCTACTCCACAATCCTCGGACGGCCAGTTACTGCGGAACTGGAGGAATCGGTTCTTCGCGGCGGCAAGAAATGCATCTACCGGATTAAGGTGATCTAGTTGAACAAGCGGGGATCTTACTAGTGAGTCCTGCCGTGGACCCTATTTCGAATCCGTATCCCCCTCGACCAGCTTGTAACGATACTGTTCGCGCTCCTCCTTTGTCGCCTGCTGACGGAGAGTCGCAAGCCGCTTCAGGAGCTCCGGTATCTCTTTTTGACTGTCGGTCCGACGCAGTGCCTGAATCAGATGGTATAAAGCTGTCTGATCCTTGGGATCGATCTCGATCGCTTTTCTGCACTGTTCGGCAGCTTCCGCATACTGTCCGTTCTCGAGATATAGTTTCGCCAGGACACCGCGCGCCGGACCCAATGTTGGCCGGAGTCTCACTGCCTGTGTCGCTGAACGCACTGCGGTTTGGAACTCGGTACTGCCGGGCTCAGGGCCTTGTTGGGTAAGAATGTCCGCCCGCATATACAGCAATATGGGATCATCTGGTCTCTTTGCCAGCTTGTCTTCCACTCCTGCCAGAGCTTTTGCGAGATCATTCTGCTGAGCTGCGGCGAGGCCCTGCGCAGCGCTGCTCAGGGATTGGCCAGGGTCAAGCTCGTAAGCCTTGTCGAAGTCAGCCTGGGCCTTGTCGTAGTCTGCAAGCTGCACATAAAGCACGCCGCGGGCAAAGTAGAGGGGCGCCGCCTTCGCTTGCAGGTTGATTCCCTCATTCACAACGTTAATCCCAACCTGAAACGACTGATGCGTGGCTGAGAGTGCGGCAAAATTCACATAAAGACTCACGTTTTGCGGATTCAGCAGGATGGCTTGGCGAAGGGCGTCCACTGCTTTATCAGTGTCGTGAGCGTCTTCGTAAGCCGCAGAAGCAAGTTCGAGGCTTGATGCATCAGCCACGTCGCCCAACAATGGATTCAACGTCGCAATCGCTTGCTCCGGTTGATGAGACATCAACTGAACCGATGCCAAAACCTGACGTTCCCGCCTGTCATCCGGATTGAGGGCCAGAGATTTCTCAAACATTTCCGCCGCTTTATCAAGCTGCCTGAGTTTCACAAGACAAGTTCCGTACGCATGCAGAGCCGGGACTCGAGATTCGAAGAGTGAAGCGGCTTTCTCGAAATGAGCCACGGCCGCGCTGCAGTTCCCTTGTTGAAAATCAAGTACGGCGAGCATGCCGTGGCTGGTCACATCGTCCGGGCGGAGGCGGAGAAGATGTTCGAGGATAGGAATTCCTGCAGCTTCCCCCTGGTCATATTCAATCTGCGCGGCCCCTTGCAGGGCTGGAACGTTGTCTGGATCTAATCTGAGCGCGCGTCGAAACGAGGTGAGCGCTTCCTTCTTCTTACCCTCGCCGTTGTATGCGACACCCTGCATGGTCCAAAGCTGCGCATTGGAGGGCAATTCTTGAAGAACGACGTGAAGCATTCCTAGTGCTTTATCGTACTGCTGCTCCCGGAGCGCCGAGACAATTTGTGAGATTCGATCCTCGCGCGATTGCGCCGCCACGTTTGAAAGCAGCAAAAACGTGAGTGTAATCCAAGCCAATATTTTCAAGCGAGACATTCGAATCAAGGCCATTTCGGTTTGGTAAAGAGTCGCGAAAAATCCAGACCCGCAGTACACGGCAAGTTAGTAGTCAAGTGAATTGTAAACCCGGATTTCATGATCGACTGCGCGAACATCAAAGAAAAGACGGGCCGGCACGCTTCAACAGCGCACCGGCCCGTGGGTGACAGGTCTTACGTTGGCGTCGATGCTAGAACGAAATCCTCCCGCCTAATTGGAAGAACCTTGGTGCGTGCGATCCGGTCGCTGCACCGAAGCTTCCATCGGGAATGTTCGTATCGACATTCGCATAGTTTGCCCGGTTGAAGACGTTGAAGAGTTCGAACCGGAACTGGAAGCCTATACGTTCCGTGATCGGCGTGTCTTTGTAGAAGTTTGCATTCGTCTCAAAGAAGTTCGGTCCGCGGAATTGCATGGGTTTTTCGTTACCTTCCGATCCGAAGGTCGGGGTGGCGAAATTTGTCTTTGGAATAGCCCCTGCCAGCCAATCCTTGTTGCTCGTTGATTGTTTATAGCTTGTGGCATTGGGGTAGTCGAGATTGTTGCCGTCAGCGTTATAGTCGCCGCTTCCTGGAGCATACCCAACGGCCGGATTCGCAAGCGAAGGACAGGGAGGTGCGCCGACTGCGGTGTTCTGACATACCGGGTTGTAAGAGTTGAAATTTGCCGCGGTCAAGGGATAGCCCGACTGGAAGATGCTGGTACCGCTGATACCCCAGCCTCCTGTCAAGTTGCCGATAGCTCCCTTGCCATCGTTCATGCCTTTCAACGAATAGTTGAAGCTGAGCGAGAATCGATTTGGCACGTCAAAGTTCGACGGTGCATAGTATTGTGAGGAGTTGTCCGGCGAGGGATATGCCAGTCCGTCATCCTTCGAACTCGAACGAGTGTACGAGGCATCGACAAAGCCGCGCGATACTCGGCCTTTCAAGTCAAAGAACACTCCGTTGTAGTTTCCATAACGGTTATTCTCTGCGTAGAGGATCGATCCGAAGCTAGGATTGAGCCCGGTTGGCGCTTTGCTTTCATGCGTGATGAGGTCTCCCGGCGAGACGTTGACATTCACACCATAGGAGACGCCACCAACGGAGTTCCCGTTGCCGACAATATCGTAGGAGTGGGATCCGCTGTATCCGATGGTCGCGGCAAATATTCTGCCTAAACTTCTCTGCACGCTGATGGCCCAGATATCAGCCTTTGGCGACTTGAGAAGCGGATCGATTCCGCCGATCGAGAAGTTGGCCCCGACCACACCTCCCTGTGAGTTGAGGCCGCCCGGGAATGTCGGAAAAACGAACCCGAACGGTGGTTTGCTTGAGGTTCCAAGTACGAAGATGGGAGGATGCGCCGTTCCGGCAAAGAAGGTCGGATTGACCAATCCCGGAGGGCTCCCGCGGAACTCTTCCTGCACATTCGCGGAGGTCAGCCAATTCTGGTAGATGCCTACACCGCCTCGTACGGCCCAATTTCCCTTGCCAGTGGGATCCCAGGAGACGCCCACGCGCGGGCTCCAAAGGTTGTCGACGGCGTGAAGGAGCGCATTTGGAGTGGCCTTCGCATATCCGTTGGCGATCTGCTGCGCCCTTGTTGTCCCAGTCCCGAGATAGAAGTTGCCGAAGACTGTTGAATCGCTCTTTGACCACGGATTTCCGCTATCGTCATAGCGAAGGCCCAGAGTCAGCGTCAGATTCTTGCTCACCTTCCAGGTATCTTCCGCGAACGCTCCAAACGTCCTGGAGGCCGCGTCCCAGTTCCAAAGTTGTTGGGTTCCAGTGGTGGGATTGTAATAAACCCCGCCCTCATTCGATGGTGCATCCTGAGCAAGCTTCAACAGGTTGTCGAAGGCAAACTTAGGCTGCGACCACGGCCCCTGGAACGGTTCGACGTCATCTCCGTACCAGCCCTCGTAACCAAATCTCAAAGTATGGGCACCACGCACATGCGTGAGCACGTCGCGCCAGTGATAATTGTGCTGGATGAAGTCACCTTGAGCGAAACCAACGCCGTATGCTGAACCGGCATCCGCGTTAATTCCGTTCACATTGATGCCGGGCACCGTGTAATCCTTGGCGCCAGTGCCCAACACGCCCTCAACTCTGCTCTGTCCAGCCGTCACCTCATTCAGCGTATTGGCTGAGAAAGTGTGCGTCCAGCCTACCTGGCCCGCAACTTGCCAGGTGTTGTTTAAAGCTGAGAACTGGGGCATTGGCGAGGCTGCGCCAGTCTGCAGAAGTGTGCGGAACAGGCTGACGTAGATCCGTTCCTTCTTGAAGCCCTGATCTATGCGGGCGAAATACTGCGTCCCGTTTCTAATTTGTGTGGCACCGAACGAACCCTGGTCAATGATGGGCAGAGTGCATGGAACTCCGTTCTGTCCAGCCGCCGTTCCACAGCCACCAGCAGCAGTACCAAAAACATTAGCTGCAGTTTGCTGCACGGTTACCCCGCCAACCCCAGAGGGCAGATAGGTTTTTAAGACATGTGTTCCAACTGTATTGGGGTAGTTGGTTGATGCGAAGGAAATGAACTGCGGATCGGCAAATGTGACCGAGCCGCCGGCGCTCGCCGACGAACGCAACGGCTCCACCGCAAAGTAGAAGAAGCTATCGTGGTGTGGAATGATCGGGCCGCCAACAGCAAAATCCATGTTGTTGGAGTGGAATGGCTTGTAAGGATGGGCCACGAAGTGCTGGCTGGCGAACATTCCCTGGTAGTTGAACCAATCCGACGCTGTACCGTGAAACGAGTCTGAGCCCGACTTGGTCGTGAAGATTGTCTGCAAGCCGGCCGCGCGACTATGTTCAACGGAAAACGTGTTTACCTGAACGCTGGTCTCCTGAATGGACTCAGGCTGTGGCGTCAGGTTCAATACTCCTTGCCGGATTCCACTGGTCACATCCAATCCGTCAATGACGTATTGATTGTTGTTCTGGCCCTGGCCGTTCGCGCTCGCGTCGACCTGCTCCTCGGTGGAGTAGTTGTCAACACCGGACGCCGGGCTCCCGGATGTGCTTGTTCCGAGACCCGAAACACCCGGAGCCATCGTGACCAGCGTCACGAGGTTACGGCCGATGATTGGCAGTTGTGCAACCCCCTTATTCTCCAAGGTCAGCTCTATTCGGCTATCCGCCGTGTCAACGATTGGCGCTTCCGTGCTGACCACAACGGTCTCTTTGGCGGTGCCAACCTTCAGCGAGATTGGCAGATTGACATTTTGTTCAGTAAGCAGAGTTACTGTCGCCTCGGCGTTGGAAAACCCGCTGGCCATAACCGAGATCTTGTAGTTCCCTGGGGCAAGACTTACAAAACGGTAATTTCCGGCGGAATCAGTAGCCGTTGTCTTAATGACTCCGGTCGCATTGTTGACGAGATTGATTTGCGCTTTGGCTACACTAGCCCCTGATGTGTCCTGTAC
>DASRLI010000521.1:0-5127 GCA_035648535.1 Occallatibacter sp.
GGTATTGGCTGGCCCGTCGTCGGCGTCACCGAAGTCCTCTGGGCTGTCCGGGTCGGTTCCGGCTGCGGCCAGTTCGTCTTCGGTCGGCTCGTCCGGCTCCGAATCGTCTTCCTCGACTACTGCTTCCTGCTTGCCCGCTTCGGTCTGAGGAGGAGCAACCGGCTCCGTCTTCGGCACTTCCGCCTCAAGGTCAACGACGGGTATCGCGACAGCGACATTCTTTGGAGCGAGCGTCTTTGGATCGAAGGGTAGCTCGTCGTCTTCGACCCGGCGCGGAACGAAGCCGGGGGTCGTCTGCGGCAAGTCCATGTACTCGAAGTGGAATCGGGCGACGTTGTTTCCCAGCTTCAAAAAGGCATGGCGGTTCTCCAATCCCGAGATTTCAGAGTCCATCACCAACGGCTCGACCTGACGGTCCAGGCTGAAGTTCTTGCCGGAACGTGTGCCGTCGAAGTGCGTCTCCTTCATGCGCTCGATCTCGACTTTACCGATGGCGTTGGACACCCACTCGGCGGCCTTCGGTTCGGTCGTTTTGAGAAAAATTTTAGTTGCCGGTTGGGACAGCATGACCTCTGCCAAGTGTCCGTAGATCACCTCAAGCTGGGCCTTTCCTTGGAAGCCAAGGACGAGCGGATTCCGGCTCTTCCGGTTCTCCGTAATTGCGGTGTGGAGCTGTGGGAGACGCTGCAAGCTCGCCAGTTCGTCCAATACAAACCAGACGGGATTCTGGTTGTCCTGCGGCGCGGTCAGCAGGCGCAAAACCAAGAGGTCGATCCAAAGGCTATGAAGCGGACGGAGGGCTTCGCGCTCCGTCGCGCTGGAGGTAATGAAGATCCAACCTTCGCGCTTCTCGGACCACTCCGTGGCACTCCATGTCGTCGTCGCCTGGGCTTTGGTGGGCAGCATCCGTAGGCTGTCCGCTACCAGTCCGAGCGAAGCCAAGACGCCGTTGCGCTGCTGCTGCGCGCCCTTCGCAATCATGGCCTGCATCTCCGTTCCCAATACCCGTTTGTCGATCTCATCTGGGTTGGAGAGCCATGCGACCAACTGCGTCGGCGTCGGTCCAAAGGTAAGCAAGTGAGCAAAGATTTTCTGCGGCGTCTCAGTGAAAAACTCACCCTTCTTATCGCTGGTCGGCTGGTAGAGCGAGGCGGCAATCGCCTTCGCTTCGGCCTTGCGGCGAAGCTCCTCGGACGGCCCCCAATAGGGGCAGCGGGCGTCCAACGGGTTCAACACAATGTCGCCGCGCTTGGCGTCGTAGAACCTCTGGATGAACTCGCAAGCGGGATCGTAGACGATGGCGGAATGGCCCCGGCCCTGAATCTGCCGGAGTATCTGCATGATGAGGGTCGTCTTGCCGGCCCCGGTGTCGCCCATGAGTTCGATGTGCTGCGCTTCGGCCTGCAACGGTATCCGCATCATCTCTTTGGCTTCGGTGGTTTTGAAGCCGATGCCGTCGCCCTGCACGGTCTTGTTGAACTCCTTGGGCGTCCGCATGACGGGGCCTTTAAGCAGCCGTCCGTACTTCATCTGCTTGCGTCGGGCGATGTCCTTGACGA
Source organism: Occallatibacter sp. (assembly GCA_035648535.1). Taxonomy (GTDB): domain Bacteria; phylum Acidobacteriota; class Terriglobia; order Terriglobales; family Acidobacteriaceae; genus Telmatobacter. The sequence goes on from DASRLI010000521.1 coordinate 1,560, forward strand.
TAGAAAACGGGAGCTGTATCAGCAGCGAGAGAAAGCCAAATAGGAGCGGGAGCTTGTAAATTTCCCAGAGACTTTCATCCTCGAAGACAGTGCTTTTCAGGTACGCCGTGAGCGGTGCGTCAACGTAGATTTGCTCCGGCCCGCGATAGAGGGCGCGGAGTCCACGCGCGACACCCGCTCTCGAAAGCGTCAGAGGAATGTGCTTGCCAGCCAGCGCGGGAGTCGTGCCGGCTTGCACGTCGGCTTCGGCGGCGAGCTGGCCCGCCGCGATGCCATTGCCGACGTAAAGCAGTTGAAACTTGTTCTTCTTTTTGAGCGCACCGCCCGCCGCTGCGCGGGCATAGATCGGCGTGTAGAACTGCTGCAAGGGCGTCTGACCAAGGTCGAAGCGGGCATATAGAAAGCAGCCGGTTAGGACGAAGGCAAGGAACACCGCGCCGTAGGAGTAGATCGGAGAATGCGGCGGGAAGATGATCGTTTCTTTGCGGCCCCATTGTTGCGTTGCCATCACGCACGCTCAAGGTCTTGTTGCGCTTCGATGGCAACCGCCCGCTTCCGCTTCTTCACTTCGACCATGATTCCGTCGAAGACTTCAGGAGTAATCTTCTGGCCAGTTGCGAGAGGCTTGAGGACGTTCGTCAGCATGAGCCGGATACCTACTAGCTCGCTCAACTCCGGGCTGGCCGTCGGCCCTCCGTCGCTGCGTTCGACCTCGGCAAGGATGAGCTGGCGGATGAGTTCGCCGCGTTGCTGTCCGCGCTTCTTGGCAAGCGAATCGAGTGCTTCTGCTTCGCTCCGGCTGAGTTTCGACGAGACATTTGTGAGCCGAAAGGATGTCCGCTGTTCTGCTTTTTTGGCTATCGCTTCACCGTCGAGAAGTGGCATATTGGCTTTCCATCTGTCGGGAATTCTTAGGAATACCTGGGTATCCTCAAGAATTCCTGAGCACTGCAAGTTGTTGAGGTTGTTCGATCGCCTTCAAGAATCCGTAAGGATTCCCAGCACGACCCTCGGAGGGGTGGAGTGTCATAATTCATCCGGTGCGTAGCGCCGTTCCCATCCCTGCACAAATCCTTGAGGGGGCAATGCACTTTACTTCGCTGCCGCATTCGCCATTGGAATAGCCGCTGGAGCATGTACTGACGTTGCAGGCTTACGTCCCGGCTTACCCTTTGGCGCATCGTCACCGCTGCGCTTGATACGCAATGGATGGGTCGGTTTGGCATCGTTGGATGTCTCCATGTATTTCAGGAAGTCCTTGTCTTTGGCGAATACATATTCGAGCGCCTTGTTCACTACATCGTCTGCGGCAACACTGGTGAATGCCGCATATTGGTTGACGAGGTTTGCAGTGGATTCCTCAAGTGAAACGGTGGTGGTGACCTTCCGGCTGTTGGTGATCTCAAGCAATGGCATGGACGTTCTCCTTCTTCTTCGTGGTTGGAATGATTGATTGAATTGCTGTACCTTCGCGCTCTGCTGCAAGATCGAAGATGGTGTCGTAGAGGAATACCTTTGCGGCGCGGTCATATCCACGCACCGCGATAATCTCGCTGATCTTGCGTCCTGTGGCGAATCGTCCCACCTGGACGACTACCTGAACTGTCTCCGCTATCTCGGCCGATATGTCGTCGCGATTCGATTGCTGATGCGAACGCATCGCCAATTCACCGAACCGGCGAAGCGCTTTCACCGCAGAGCTCGCATGAATCGTTGCCATCGAACCGGCGTGGCCGGTATTGAAAGAGTCGAGCAGCGTGCGGGCTTCCTCGCCACGCACCTCGCCAAGGATGATGCGGTCGGGCCTCCACCTCAACGCGGCCTTCAATAGATCGTTGAAGCTCACCGCGCCGGTGTGCGATTCAGTCTGGCATTCGGACGCCAATAGATTCGGCTTGCCGATACGCAACTCCGACGTATCCTCGATCACCACAATTCGCTCCCCTTCGGGAATGAAATCAGCCAGTGCATTGAGTAGAGTGGTCTTTCCGCTTCCGGTTCCACCGCTAATCAGCATCGTCTTGCCTGCCTCGATATAGCTGCTCAACATTGCGCCTATCTCGATGGTCATTGCGCCGGTCTGGATGAGGTCGGTAATGGTGAGCCGTACCTTTGAGAACTTGCGAATCGTGACGGCGGGATTGGGCCGGACTACAGGTGGAAGAACAGCGGCGAGGCGGCTACCGTCGGGCAGTTGGGCATTCAATAGCGGGTGCGCCTCGTCGAACTTCCGGCTCAGTTTGTTCGCAATCACCTCAAGGCCCGTGCGTAGCGCCTTGGCATTGAAGATGACCTCCGCGTGCTCCAACCGGCCCTTGCGCTCAAACCACCATTGTCCATTCGGATTGCCCATAATCTCGCTCACCGTGTCGTCCAGCAAGAGTTCCTTGATTGGCTGGAGAAACGATATGAGGAGGTCCAAGTCGTGGTTCATGGCAGCTCCTAGTCAAACGCCTGATCCGCGCGGAATCGAACGATGGTGAGGCCAAGCGGATTGAATGCGAGTGCGTTGTTGACGACGTGGTCGGCGAAGACATACGTCACGCTGGCAGTCCAGCGTTCGGTCTTTAGCTGTGTGTGGTCGTTTGCATTCGTGTAGACCTTCTCGAACTCAATCCTTGCGGAATAGGGCGAAACCCGTAGATCGTCGAGGATTACGCTCTTGATGTTGATATCGACATACGGCAAGGTGCTGTCCTGCTGGAAGGTCGCAATCGTCTTGCTCAACTGCTCCTGCCGGATGACGGCCTGTTGGACATCCGAATTGAGGAAGTAAAGCGCCTGGGTCTGGTCGCGCTCGATGGTATAGCGGTTGCGCTGGAAGTACAGCGTGGCCCACCGCGAGAGGTAATACTTGTTCTCCGCCTCCTGCGGTTTGTACTCGTAATTGCGGTAGTCGATGGCGTCGGCGTGGCCCACGTCATTGATGCGGATGACGAGCGGCTTCATGCTGGCGAGTGCCTTCTGACTCTTGAAGGTAAGCGCACCCAGCATGATGCATATAACACCAATTACAAGGATCGTGATCTTCAAATAGGTATTCATCACGAGCGGGTCGCCGTACTGTTCCAGATAGCGTTGCGCTGCGCGTGTGATCTCGGGGGATTTGGTCTCTTCAACTGGCATGGTGGATCTCCTTTAGCCCATGATCCCGGCGGTGATGGCCCCGGTGATTGCACCCATACCTGCATCGTGGCCGCTGCTACTGCCCGAGAAGATGGAGGCAGTCATTGCGGGAATCTTGATGAGGATGAAGATGTTGACGACGGTAAGCAGGATGATGAACGGAAAGTTTTGCAGCATCTTTATGGGGTTGGTGAAATCCATGAGGTTCGTCGCGGAGGACATATAAAGATGTCCGAGTATGCTCATCGTCGCGGCTGCAACAACCTTGTAAAACGAGAAGCTGAGAAAGGCTCTGAGCCAGCCCCAGAATAGAAACTCCAGCTTCTCGATGATGAGAAACGGAATGAAGATCGGACCGAGCAGTCCGATGATCGCCGCCGCTATCTCGCCGTAGGCGATGATGACGGAGACGAGCGCAGCGAGGACGGCGAGCGATATCTGA
>DASRLI010000522.1:0-19573 GCA_035648535.1 Occallatibacter sp.
GGGCTGCTGACCTGGATGACGCGGCGAAAGATGGTTCCGTAGAGTGCGGCGGCCAACTCAGCGCCAGCCGGATCGCAGCCACCCACAACCTTGGGAATGTCCTTGCGGGCCACGGTTTCATTGCCGGGATCTTCACGCTCCGGAGAAAAGACAACGTGGACGCCGGGTTGGTCGAGAGTGCGGGCAACTTTGAGTCCGTGCGGGTTGCCGGCCTCGAGCATGGGCGCCACAATCTCCTCCGTGGTGCCGGGATAAGTGGTGCTCTCAAGCACGATCAGCTGGTCCTGATGAATAAAGGGAGCGATGGAGGCGACTGTGCCGGTCACATAGCTCAGGTCCGGCTCGTGGTGTTCGTTCAGCGGTGTAGGCACGCAAATGATGACCGCATCCATGAGAGCGATTTCGGAGTAGTCCGATGTGGCGCTGAAACCCGCCTTTTGCGCCCTCTGAATGGCCGCGGGCAGAATGCGCACAATGTATGACCCGCCGGCGTTGAGCCTTTCGACTTTGTCCGGGGCAATATCGAAACCCGTAACCCGAAAGCGCTCGTCGCTGAAAAGCAGCGCCAGCGGCAACCCGACGTAGCCCATCCCGATAATTCCAATGCGGGCTTCACGGGATTCCACCTTTTGTTTGATCTGAGCCAGACAGGCCGCGGATGTTGTCGCCATGGTGACGATTGTAATCGACAGTGGGGTTGCACATTTCGGAACCCGTCTTGCACCCATTAGTATTCTAAGCAGGGCGGTCGTTGCTTTCGGCCGCGCACATCCCGATCTCTGGAGTGGAGAATTGGCCAAGTATTTAGTGACCGGAGCCGCCGGCTTCATCGGCCGCTCGATTGCCGCTGCTCTTTTGGCGCGCGGCGAAACAGTGCGCGGCGTTGACAGCTTTATTACCGGCAAGCGCGAAACCCTGGTCGGGATTGAAGCTATGGAGTTCCTGGAAGGGGATCTGGCTGACCCGAAGGTTTGCGCAAAGGCTTGCGAGGGTGTTGAGATCATCTTCCATGAGGCAGCTCTGGCGTCGGTTCCGCGTTCGGTAGAAGATCCGGTATCCACGAACGTTTGCTGTGTAGACGCTACGCTGAATGTCCTGGTGGCCGCGCGCGCGGCCGGTGTTCGCCGCGTGGTGTATGCGGGTTCTTCCGCCGCTTACGGCGACTCGCCCACCTTACCCAAGCATGAAGGAATGTTGCCGGCTCCGATCAGTCCCTATGCCGTAGCCAAGCTGGCGGGCGAACATTACATGGGCTCCTTCGCCCGGGTGTACGGGCTGGAGACGGTGGTGCTGCGTTACTTCAACGTGTTTGGACCGTTCCAGGACCCAACGTCGCATTATTCAGGAGTGCTGGCGATCTTCTGCAGCAGGATGCTGGCAGGCCAGCCGATCACGATCTTCGGTGACGGCGAGCAGAGCCGCGACTTTACTTATATCGACAATGTGGTGGCGGGGAACTTGCTGGCAGCTTCGGCGCCGGCCGAAAAGGTTGCCGGGCAGATGATGAACCTGGCGACGGCAACGAGATGCACGCTGAACCAGACCTTTGCCATTCTTCGTGAGGTGATCGGTTACAAGGGCGAGCCGACTTATGCTGAGGCGCGGGCCGGGGATATCAAGGACTCGCTGGCGGATATCGAGCGGGCCAAAAAACTGCTGGGGTATGAGCCGAAGGTCGATTTCCGTGAGGGCTTGAGCCGGACCGTCGAGTGGTACAAAAGCATCCCGGCGTGAACTTGATGCTGGCGGCAACGCGACCGCTTTTTCCACAGTGCGATTTCCTGTGTGACGCAGGATGTTGACGAATTTCTTTTAATCAAGCACACTGTCCGGGATTTCCTCCGCAGCGGTTTTTCGACTCGAATCACAGGGGCACCCCTGCGCGAGGGTTCCTGGGCCTGAGGTGCCCTCCTTTGCCGGACGCTCCAACCGCTCATCAAGATTTGCCGCACGGGCCCGATGTGCGTCACAGGGCAGAGGTTAGCCGGCATCACTCCACAACGTCTCTGCGCGAGCTCTGGCAGATTGTGCTGCGTCGCCGCCGCCAGATTGCCTCCGTATTGGGCAGTTTGCTGCTGTTGTGTGTGCTGTATTGCCTGGTCGCTCCCAACAAGTACGAAGCCAGCGCCAAGGTGGAATTGCGAACTGCGCCAGCCTCCTCGCTCAGCCTTGATTCATCGGAGACCTCTGTCTCGGCCTCGATTCTTTCCGCTCCCATTGCTCTTGAGACGATGGCCGATGTCTTTCGCAGCGATCGGCTGGCGTGGAGAGTAATCAGCGAGCTCAAGCTTTACCAGGCGCCCGGTTTTTGTGGCGATTTTGCCAGCCGCTTTCCCGGTTTTCATCCCGAAGCGCAGGCAGGCGCCGCTGTCGATCCCGCGGCCCAGGCCTGGCTGCTGGAGAGATTTCAAAAGCGGCTTCATGTACAGACCCTGCCCCGCACGCTGCTGGTTGAAATTCGTTTTCGATCAAGGGACGCTGCCTTGTCGGCAGCGGTAGTGAACGCGCTGATCGACGCCTACAGCCAGCAGGACAGCGAGTCGCAGGTACAGGCAACGGCGCAGGCCTCGGGTTGGCTCAATGGCCAGCTCAAGGAACTCAAGGCGACCGTGGACCAGGATCAACAACGCCTCAACGCGTTCGAAAGGGCGCATGGCATTCTGAGCGCGCCGGAGACGCTCGCAAACGGAACGGCAAGCGAGACGCAGCACAGCTCCGCAATTCTTGAGATCGACGAGTTGGGCCGGCAATTGGTTGCCGCCACCTCGGACCGCATTTTGCGCGAGGCCGAATACCGTGCCGCATCCAAGGGCGATCCGGAGCTGGTAATTGCTTCCGACCCGCGCCTGCAGACCGAAGACGGCAGCTTTGCGACTGCGGCATTGCAGCAGATTCATGCCCGGCGTAGCAACCTTGATCAGGAACGGGCCCAGTTGAGCGCCGAACATGGCGAGAACTTTCCGCGCGTGGTAGAGATTGGACGCCAGTTGCAGGATCTGGACCGGCAGAAGCAGGCCGAGGACGCAAAACTTGTGCAGCGATTCCAGAGCGCCTGGCAGACTTCGGCCGATCGCGAGCAGATGATCCGCAGGAGCCTGGCCGAAATCACCGGCGAAGCCCTGAAGCAGAATCAGGCCGCTACCGAGTACGCTGTGATGCGACAGGAAGCCAACTCCAGCCGCGAACTTTACATGCGCGTACAAGAGAAGGTGGCTGAAGCGGGACTGGCCGCCGGCATTCACAGTTTCAATATCACGGTGGTCGACTCAGCCCGCCAGCCGGTGAAGCCGGTCACGCCGGATCTCCCGCTTTATCTGGCGATCACTTTCTTCGCCGGGCTCTGGCTTGCAGTGGGAAGTGCGCTCTTGCTCGAGTCGCTCGCCAAGCCTGTCGCGCGCACGGCCGTCGCGTTGCTTGCGGCATTGCTGGCTTTGACCGCGGCCAACGCGCAGGCCCCCACGCCCAGTACTTCCGGCCTGCCAACTGGCGTTGCTCATATCGCTCCGTCTCAGGAGACCAGGAGCCAACCCAATCCAAAAGAAGCGCCCACAGTGTGGAATAGCGTAGCGTCATCGAACCGTGCCGGGCAGCCTGCATCGGCGCAGACCGCATCTCCCATGACGGCTCTTCTGGAGCCCGGCGACTGTTTGGAAATCAGCGAGTACCACACACCCGAATTTCGCACGGCGGTGCGGGTCTCACTTACCGGCACTGTAATGCTGCCGATGGTTGGCGAAGTGCAGGTAGGCGGCCTCAATGAGCAAGCAGCCGCGCGCGCTATTGAAGCGGCCTTGTTGGGCAGGGGCATGCTGCTGCATCCGTTGGTCTCCGTATTGGTGACTACTTTCGCCGGACAGGACGTGAGCGTGCTGGGCGAGGTGGCGCGTCCCGGTGTGTATGCCTTCACGGTTCATCATCAACTGCTTGACTTGATCTCGTCCGCTTCAGGCCTTGCGCCCACTGCCGGCCGGCTCGTGAACATTTTTCACCGCGGGGATCCCGATACGCCTCATCCGGTGGTGCTTGACCCCAACGGGACCGAGATCGGCGCGGGCCACAACCCGGAGCTCAGCCCGGGCGACACCGTCCAGGTGAGCCGCGCGGGGTTGGTCTACGTGGTCGGCGATGTCATCCGGCCGGGCGGATTTCCGGTCGACCCGGTGCAGGGACTGACCGTGGTGAAGGCGCTTGCGCTGGCATGGGGCCCGACTCAGAATGCGGCCACAGGCAAGGGCCTGCTGATTCGCGAGCAAAAAGGCGGACGAACCCTCACCGCACTTAATCTGAAACGCCTGCTTCGCGGCCAGGATCCGGACCAGCCGGTCCAGGACGGCGACATTCTCTTCGTTCCGGATTCGATGGCCAAAAACATCCTGAACAGAACCATGGAGTCGGCCATTCAGTCGGCGATCGGCGTCACGATTTACTCCGGCCTGGTTTATTCGCAGAGGTATTAGGCGATGAGAAAAGCTGCCTGGGCATTGCTTCTGCTCTTCGCCTTCACGATTCCATGGGAGTACTCGCTCGACCTCGACGTGCCGTTGGGCAACGTTTCCCGCATCGTCGGCCTGATACTTCTGCTGGTGGCTATTCCGGCCGTCCTTCAGGCAGGGCGTGTGCGCACCCCCGGTCCTGTGCAATGGATGGTGCTGGCTTTCTATCTCTGGTTCTGCTGCTCCTATTTCTGGACCATCGAACCAGTTGCGACGCTGGTCATGATGCGCGCCTACTTCCAGGTGATGATGGTCGTCTGGATGGTGTGGGAGTTTGCTGAGAGTCCGCGCGATCTGCGCTCTTTGCTGCGTGCCTATGTTGCCGGGTCGTGGGTGCTGGCCGCGCTTACGCTCGCGAATTTTGCTTCGCCCGAGGCAATCGCCGCAGGGCAGATTCGCTTTGCAGCGTATGGACAAGACCCCAACGACGTGGCGCGGTTTCTAGATCTTGGATTTCCGCTGGCAGCGCTGCTATTGAACAGCGAGTCTCGCTGGCCTGCACGTCTGCTGGCCTTGGGCTACCTGCCGCTCGGCCTGGTTGCGGTCGTCCTCACGGCTTCCAGGGGAGGATTGCTGGCCGCAGTGGTTGCGCTGGCAGGTTGCGGCATTCTGCTCTCTCGCAGTCACCCGCGGACAGTGCTTGCCGGACTCATCACGCTGCCGGTGCTGGCGGCGGTCCTCTGGTTCAAAATCCCTCATGAGACGTTCGAACGCCTGGCCACTATTCCAGAACAACTTATGCACGGAGGCTTAAACCAACGGTTGAGCATTTGGACAGCGGGCTGGCACGCCTTTGTTCAGGCACTGCTGCTGGGCACGGGGGCGGGCTCGTTTGTCAGTGCCGCAGGATTGTCGCCCATCGATACTGCACACAACACGGTTCTCGCCATTCTGGTCAGCGGCGGGCTTTGCGCTCTGTTCCTGGCCGTAGCCATCCTGGTGTTGGCTGCGCGGTCGACCCTCCAAACCCATGGCCCTCTGCAACTGGCCCTGGGTACGGCGCTGCTGGTTTGGGCCGTCACCGCGATGGCTTCTACGGTTGAGGAGAGCCGAACGACGTGGCTGCTGATTGCCTTGATCGCGCTGGCGGGACGGCTTGCCGTCGAAGAGCCGGAAGCACTGGCAGAGTGCTTTCCAGACCATGCCCGGACGGTCGGGTTCGAGGCGACCTGGGAGCAGACTGCGTAAGATTGCGGATTCATTATCTCTGCCGCTAACCATGGCCACCATCTCCCAAATCGCAGTGCTGTTCAAGGGCGGCAGCGTTAATCGCCGCATCTTCCACGCTGCGGCGTCGGTCGCGGCCGTCGGAATAGTGGTCAAGATCGTCGCCACGTTCAAGGAGATTGCGGTTGCCGGCGTCTATGGACGCTCCGACGCCATGGATGCTTTTCTTGCCGCGGCGCTGATTCCCAGCCTGCTGATCAACCTGATCTCCGAGTCGATGAACCAGGCGCTGGTGCCCACGCTGATCCGGGTGAGGGAACAGGAGGGTCACGACCGCGCACAACAGCTTTTGTCGAGCTCGATGCTGTGGATGTGCTTGCTGCTGGTGGCAGCGTCTGCCGCAATGGCGCTCACAGCGCGCGGATTCTTTCCGCTGAGTGCTTCGCATTTTCCGCAGGCCAAACTGGAACTCGCGATACAGATTTTTTATGCGCAGCTGCCGGTGGTGCTGATTACAGGAATCGCCACCAACTGCACCGCCGTCCTGAATACCTTTGACCGCTTTGCGCTGCCGGCGCTGGCTCCGGTTGTGATTTCAGTGTCGATCATTCTGGGCGCATTGCTGCTGGGTGGCCACTTCGGCATTTGGGCTATGGTCTACGGCACGCTGGCCGGTTCGCTGATTCATGCGGCGATTGTGGCGTGGATGATGGACTCGCATGGATACCGCTTCCGCCTGCACTGGTATGGAATGACGGAAGCTGCTCGCGAGGTAGGCCACCAGTACGGGCCGGTATTGCTGAGCAGCGTGGTCGCGTCGGGTGGCCTGCTGGTGGATCAGTCGATGGCCGCGATGCTGCCCGCGGGGAGCGTATCAGCGCTGGTATATGCCAACCGCTTTGTGAGTGTGGTGCTTACGCTGTTGGCCGGCGCGGTTTCAACGGCGGTGGTGCCGTATTTATCCAGCATGATCGCTCATCGGGATTGGTCAGGGTGCCGCCAAACCCTGCGAACGTGGGCCTGGCTCACCGCGCTGGTCTCCGCGCCAATTGCAATGCTGTTGATTGCCGGTGCGAACATGTTGATTCGCATTACTTTTCAGCATGGCGCGTTCGGGCCGGGCGATACGGCAGTCGTCACAAGAGTGTTGGTGATGTACGCGATTCAGATTCCGTTCTTTGTTTGCAGCAGAGTTTTTTATCGCTTCATCGTCGCTATGCGGCGTACGGACCTGATTCTTTATTGCGGCACAATCAATCTCGGCCTGGATGTGATTCTAAATCTGATTCTGATGCGGTGGTTTGGTGTAGCCGGAATTGCGCTGGCAACTTCTCTGTGGACCGTCAGCACATTCTTCTTTTTCTGGTACTGGAGCAGGAGGCTGCTCGCTCAAGCCTCTCACGCTGAGGCGGCTGCATGATTCCCAAACCGGCTCAATACATTCTTCGCTGCGACGATTTATGCCCCACCGCTTCGAAGCCGCGCTGGCAGCGCTTTCTCAGCTTGATCGAGGAGTTCAAAGTCCAGCCGATTCTCGCCATCGTTCCCGACAATCGGGACCCAGACCTGGAGCTTTCGCCGCCTGATCCAGAATTCTGGAAGCGAATGCGCGACCTGGAGTCCGCCGGCGCCTGCATCGGCTTGCACGGCTACCGGCATCTCTCAAACAGCCGGGGCCGCAGCCTGTTGGTACTTCATCGGATGTCGGAGTTCGCGGGCGTTCCCATGGAGACTCAGCGCCAATGGATTCATGCCGGGATGGAGATTCTTTGTGGCCACGGACTGAACCCGCGAATCTGGGTTGCGCCTCGCCATGGATTTGACGTGCAAACTTTGCGTGCACTCCGGCTGGAGGGAATCAATGTACTGTCAGACGGCTTTGCGCGCGTCCCGTTTAACCGCGGAGGCGTGACATGGATTCCTCAACAGCTTTGGGAGCCGGTGGAGAAGCCGAATGGCCTTTGGACAATTTGCGTACATCCCAATACCTCTGAAGATTCGTTGGTAGTTCGACTGCGCGCGTTTCTGCGCGATCATGCCGCGCAATTCACTTCAGTGGAGAGAGTTTTGACCGAGTTGCGGCCCGCAAGACTCAGCCCAGCTGAACGGCTTCTTGAAGCGCTGGCGCTGTGGCGCGTTCACGGCGTTCAGGTCAGAAAGCGGCTTGATCGCAAGATGCGAAAGACGCGAGCTGGCTAAGCGTCTTTACACTTGCTGACGTACTGGTTCATCCCTCCGTGACCTGGCTCGGCCGGTAAGGTCTAGATTGGCAGCGGATCGTGCATCCCATGGCTGGGTTGATAGTTGCGCCGAAGCAACTTCGCATACAGTCTCTCCCAGCAGTCAAGCATGGTCTCCAGGCTGTATCGCTCCGCCACATGCAGGCGGGCCAGGTTGCCCATACTGTGGCGTTCCTCAGGTGAAGATTGCATCGTGGCGGTCATTGCACTGGCCAGAGCGGCAGGTGCACCGCATGGAGCCAGTCTCCCGGTGCGGCCCTGCACGATCACATCGCGCGAGCCCGGAACATCGGTGGCAACAGAAGGCAGGGCGCAAGCCCCGGCTTCGAGCAGGCTCATGGGCAGCCCTTCCCATCGGGAAGAGAGAACAAAGCCGTCCGCGGCGCGCATCCACGGCTTCACATCCGGTTGAAAGCCAAGAAAGCGAACGCGGCGCTCCAGTCCGAGATGCGCTGAGAGCTGGCACAGTTCGCTATGCTGAGGGCCTTCGCCTGCGATGATCAGCCGAGCCGGTTCGGGGACCTTGGCGAAGGCGTGGAGGAGAGTCGGATAGTCCTTGACGGCTTCCAGGCGGCCAGCGGCAAGCCACAGGAACTCGTCGTTGAGGCCGAGCTCTTGCCGCGCCGCGGCCCGGACACGCGCATCCGGGTGGAAATCTTCGACGTCTACCCCGTTCGGCAGTATTGAGAGATTGTCCGGGTCCACCATCCTGGCTGCGAAATGAGCGTCGGCAACCGACTGGCTCACAGCCGTCACCTGGTCTGGAAACCAAATGCTGGACCGATAGCCGAGACGACGGGCCAACTTGCCGGTGGACGAACTGTGCAGGGTGTCCACCAGGACCCGCACCGGCGTGCTGAGCCGCGACCAGCGTGCCAGCCACGCTGCGTGGGCAAGGTGCGTGTGGACTACCTGTGGTTTCTCCCGGTTGAGCCAGCGGTTATAACGAATCCATCCGCGCGGATCGGCCAGTCCTTTGCGCATCTCCAGGCACACGAACTCGACTCCTGCGGCGTTCAACTCGGCGGCTGCCCGGCTGCCGACACGGGATAGAGCCACGACACTGACACGCCAGTCGCGCCGGCGCAGTCCTTTGGCGAGCAGCATTACTTGCCGCTCCGCGCCGCCGATCCGGTCAAGGCCGGGAATAACCAGTGCGATGTGGCTCATCGCTTTCCCTCCGCGAAGGTCGAGTCGATCAACTGTTCATAGGCCTCGATGGCGTGCTCAAACGCAAACTCCCCGGCAAATTTCTGCTCGAGGAAATCAGTCCTGATGAATTCAATTTGGTTGAATCGGCGGTCGTTCCGACGGAGACTCGATGCCGGCCTCTTGGAATCCTGGCTGGCACGCGGTGAGTAGTAGGCGAGCAATGGACGCGTGAAATTACGTAGAAAGTATGCAAATGCATCATTCAAGCAACGGTCGTGCAAGGGCCCCTCCAGCAATCGCTGTCGCATGCCGAGCCAATGCTGGCATCGGTGACGTTCGGAGAAAACGCGCTCGACGGTATCGAAAAGCCGTGCAGACTGAAAAATATGCCCTATCACGATCTAAACAGGCGAGTCTGCTGCTCCGTCTGAGCCATTTCCCTTGGTGACAACGCAGAGAGAGACCCCGGGTTACAAGGGCTTCCACTGGAGATAAAAAGGATCAGTACTTGCAGGAAACAACTTTGGCGAAAAAATGTCAAGGGGTTAAATCACATGAGGAAAAATCGGCACTCGGTTTCCTCCGGGACGAACATTTTGAAAACCCGCCGTCGAGACCGTCATTTCCCTTGATTGAGAGGTAGATTTGGCTCAAAAACCGGGACAATTCAAAGCAAATTCGGGCGTGGACTGAATGTGCCGGCCCTTGTAGCATCGACGGCATGAGAAAAAAGCAATCGGGTGATTCAAGCTCTCAGAAGAAGGGGAACGGCACTCCCAAGACCATCGACGAATACATTGCAACTGTCGCGGAACCTGCGCGCAGTATCCTCACCCGGATGCGCGCGGCAATTCGCTCTGCTTTGCCGCCGGAGGCAACCGAGACCATCAGCTACAGCATGCCCGCATTCAAAACCAAAAAAGTTCTTGTCTGGTTCGCCGCATTCAAGGACCACTGCAGCTTGTTCCCCACCGCTGCGGTAATTGAAGCGTTCGAGGACGAACTCAAGGGTTTCTCCACCTCCAAAGGGACTGTCCATTTCCCCACAGACAAGCCGCTACCAACGGCGCTCATCAAGAAGCTGGTGAAGGCGCGAGTAGAGCAAAGCGAGAGCAAGGGGCAGCGCTGAGCGGATTTCCTGCGGACTTTTCACACGCGCGTATGATGAGTTGTCGCGTTGAACGGCGATCGGGAAACGCGATATTGAAAGCGCATGCAGGATTGGGGGAACACGGCCATGAAGTGCAGTGGAACGCAATTAAGCCGGCGTGAATTTGTGGGGCGCGTTGGCCTTGGGGTTGCCGCTCTCGGCGCTTTGCAGGGGAAGAACGCTTTTGCGGCTGGCAGCCGCGTTTTGGGCGCGAACGACCGCATACGGATCGGGCTCATCGGAGCAAGCGACCGTGGTCAGGAAGATCTGAAGAGCGCGCTCAGGCAAAACAATGTGGAATGCGTTGCGGTAGCGGACGTGTACTCGCGGCGTTGTGATGAGGTGAAGGCTTTCGTGCCCAACGTCGCAACCTACGACGCCCCCATGCGTTTACTGGAGCGAACGGATATCGATGGCGTGATCAATGCAACGCCACAACATCTGCACGCGAAGTATTTTCTTGCCACGTTGAATTCGGGCAAAGACCTGTACTCGGAAAAGACGCTGGCGTGGGACATTCCTGAGATGCTGGCCTGCCGTAATGCGGCCAAGGCGTCAAAGCAGATTGTGCAGATCGGGATGCAGGACGAGAGCGCCGGCGAAATGATGGACGCCCGAGTTTCGTGTTATGAACGGGTGTGCACAAACTGCTGCCGCGGATGGAGAACCTGCAACGCCGAGTCAAGCGAATCAGCGAGCGCGGCGGCGGAGATCTCTGTTGCGAGCCAGGCGCTGGGACGGTGGCGGAGCAGGTCCACAACCCCGCCCGAGGAGGGCAGGGCCACAATGGGCAGTCCCGCGGCGGCAGCCTCCAAAAGAGAATTGGGCATGCCCTCGTGGCGGGACGAGAGCACAAAAAGCGTAGCGCCCGGAAAACATGCGTAAGGCTGCTCGAGGTGGCCGGCAAAGTTGACTGCCCGTTCGAGCCCGAGCGAGCGGCATTGGGCTTTCAGCGACGCTTCCTCCGCTCCAGCGCCGGCGATGAGCAAGTCGGCGTGCGGAAACTGGTGTTGCACACAAACGAACGCCTGCAGCAACAAGTCAAATCCCTTTTCCCGCGAGAGCCTTCCCACTGCCAGCAGATGAGGACCGGGACCCGTCCACCGATCGGGGCCGTTTTTTGCTGCCCGGATGCCGGCGAAATCGATCGGATTGGGCAAAACCGCAATCTGCTGCGCCCCAAGTTCAAGCTCGCCGGCCATATCCACCGCCATGGCGCGCGATTGGCAAATCACCCGATCCGCACGACGGTAGAGCAGCCGGTAGAGCAGCCGTGTATAGCGTGGCACTTGTCCATCGGCCAACGCGGAAGAGACAGTTCCGTTTTGCCGCACCAGCACCCGAGTCGACTTCGGGAAAAATGGCCGCAGCATCAGGACCAGAAAATTGAGATGCGCCATCCCGGACAGGATCACGTCTGGTTTGAGCCGCCGCACCAGGCGGAGCAAACGAAAAGCTCCCGACCGTACCCTTGAGGCGCTCAAATTGTGAACCGTGACCCAGGGCGGCAGAGGAACGGACGCGGCATTGGAGCGCGTAACCAGTCCCAGGTGCACTTCATATTTGTCGCGAGACAGGCCCCGCGCCAGCAGAGCGGTAACCTGCTCCGCGCCGCCGCCGCCTAGATGCGGGATCAGCAAGAGAACCCTGAGACGCTGCGCCATGGGTTTTTCTTAAGGAAACCTGATTCTGGCCCGGTCTTACCTTTATTTACAGTGTCCTGCATCACGAATCTTCCGGGACCAATGAATGGTACAGTGACCCTATCTCCTTCCAATATTTGGAGAAACTTCAAAGGGCTGGGGCTTGCCAATGTCGGCATCTGCGGTGTGTCATCCCGTTGCTGATTTGCCGGCTCTTTCAAACAAGTCACATTCCATTGTGGTGGGAGTCACCAGCTCCCACACCTGTGTGGTTCTGAGGGGACGCTTGCGCGCGTTGCGCGAGGCGGGCTTTCGGGTCACGCTGGTTGCCAGTCCTGGGGAACTGCTCGACAGCACCACCGCGAGTGAAGGCGTGGAGTCAATTGCGATTCCCATGCAGCGGCAGATTGCGCCGATCGCGGATCTGGTTTCTCTGTTTCGCCTTTGGCGGCTCATGCGCAGGCTCAAGCCGGACATGGTGGAATTCAGCACTCCCAAAGCAGGGCTGTTGGGAACAATGGCCGCCTGGCTGTGCGGTGTGCCGCGGCGCGTGTACATGCTGCGTGGACTCAAGCTGGAAACCGCAAACGGATTCAAGCGCCGCATTCTGTTGTGGGCGGAGCGGCTGGCCGCCGCCGGCGCGCATGTTGTGCTGTGCAATAGCGACAGTCTGCGTACCGAAGCGTTGAAACTGGGCGTGGCACCTGCGGCCAAACTGCTGTTGTTGGGCGATGGAAGTAGCAACGGCGTGGACATGGATCAATACTCGCCAGGTTCGAGCAACGTGCGCCAACGGTACGGTCTGCCGCAAGATGCCCATGTAGTAGGTTTCGTTGGACGCTTGACCCGCGATAAGGGATTGCCGGAGTTGATTGACGCCTTCGACGCCATCCTGCGAGCCGAGCCAAAGGCTCACCTGCTCCTGGTGGGTTGGTACGATGCCTCTGAAGATTCGCTTGATGACGATGTGCGCGGCCGCATTGAGAGCCATTCGCGTATTCACATCACCGGCTTTGTAGACGGCACGGCGCCCTTTTACCGCGCGATGGACGTGATGGTGCTGCCCACATGGCGCGAGGGATTTCCCAACGTTGTGTTGGAGGCCGCCGCAACCGGGATTCCTGTTGTGACCACGCAGTCCACGGGCTCCCGCGACTCCGTTGTGCCCGAGGTGACAGGGCTGCTGATTCCGCCTGGCTATCCGGAGGCGATCAGTGAGGCCGTGCTCAAGTTGCTGCGTGACCCGGAACGCCGTCAGCGCATGGGGCATGCCGCACGCGCATGGGTTCTTGAGCACTTTATTGATGAACAGGTGCTGGGGCGGACCGCAGCCTATTACAAGAGCCTGCTGGCGCAGGGATGAGTCTTACGGTGCCAACGCACTTGAGCGCCGACCAATGCTACCTTGAGGGCGAAGGTATAACGCCGATTTGCTGCAAGAATCCGAGCACGTCCTTCTCCGCCCACTTCTCTACCAGTTTGCCGTTGGCGATGCGGTGGATCGTGATCGAAGTCATCTTCAAATCATTGCCGGTTCTGGGAGCACCCGGGAGGTCGCCTTCGTGTTTTCCATACGAAGTAAGACGCGTTACTACTTTGTCTCCTTCAGCGATCTGATCCTCAATCTGATGATGCCCGGGTGTCGCTTCACGGAAGATCCTGAAAGCCAGCTTCAATCCATCCAGGCCGGCGTGCAATCCAGGAAACGGAGGCGGGTTGTGATCCAGATAATCCGGAGCCACCAGTTCGTCCAATATGTCCAGATTTCCCTTGTCAATTTCTTCGTAAAACCGACGTACAAGAGCCTTGTTCGCTTCAGCTGACATGGAATCCTCCTCCACTGTCCGATTTCAGGTGTACAAAACTGCTCACGCAACGAAGCAATCATCTGGAGAGATGAGAGAGTGTCAACCATACAGGAATAAGTCTGCACTGTGAACCGAATCAGCCGAGACGCCCAATTATGCCGCGAGAAGAAATGCATGGACCACATGAGTCCGATTATGTCCTTCGTTCGCAAAGCAGGATTGAGCTCCGAGGCATCCGCAATCTGATCGACAGCGATTCGTTGGAAAATTACGAATTCTACTGAGCGTCCGGCTCCGCGGGGAAAAGGTCCGGCTGCTCTTTTGCCTGGCTCGCGGCGGCGGCGCGGCGCCGGCCTGAGACACCGATCAGGCTTACCACTTCCAAAGTTTGGATGGCTTGCCGAGGCAAGTAAATGCGCTGCGTATTCGAGCGCGTGTCCGGCGGGGTGAGCAGCAGACCAGCGCCCTCCACCAGCGACCGGTCGTTGGCCGCCAGGCCCTCCAACTCCTCGCCGTCGGTGAGCGTCATGCGCAGCCAGAGTCCCGCAGTCCGCGGACGGATCGTGAAGCGCTTTTGCAGGAGACGCTCCGGGTTGGCCTGGTCACTTGCCTGGGTAGGAAAGTCGCGCACATAGCAGACCCACTTCACCTGCTCCCAGCCGATTTTGAGTACCTTGCCGGTGAGATCCAGAATCTCGAGTTCAGCGGAATCCTGGCCGAAACCAGAGCCGGCGTAACCGGCGCACCAGTCCCTGGAAAACTTGCGCACAATCACAGGCTTTCGAGCGGAGGCCATTGTTCTGGATTGTCGCACGTGTGAGGTTTACGCTGCGAACAGGGTGCAAGACGCTCTAGCCAAACAGGTTCAGTTGTGTTAATGTACTGGTTTGCCGTCTCTGCTGATTTTCTCCCTAACAGTAACAACATGAGGCACTTGGCAGTAACTTGAGATGGCGGAAGCAGGTACTGAATGCCCGACTACATTTACCTTTTGGAAAACCGTCTGTCGGCCGATCAACGGCATGCGCTGAGTCAATTGCGCGAGGCAGCTCGTGAAGCTGGAACCATCCTGTTTTTGACCGGCGACGCGGTGCGCGACCTTACCAGCGGCCACGCCGTCCGCAGTCTTGAGATTGCAGTCCACGGAAATGCGCTCAAGTTAAAGAAAGCAATAGAGAAACTTGGCGGAAAAGTCTGGGGTGAACACGAGCAATCACAGAGTCTTTATCTATGTTTTCCCGGAACTGTAAGAGTGGATTTGATTAGCGCCCACAGGGTCACCTATCCCAAGCCGGGAAAGCCGGTTTACCACCCCGCATCGATCCAGGAAGACCTTCGGCGCCGCGATTTTACCGTCAACGCCATGGCGATCTCCCTCAATGAAGGCTCCTTTGGGCTGTTCATGGACCCCCTCAACGGGGCTGCGGATATCGAAGCCCGCACGCTGCGGCTGGTTTCAAATTACGGCTTCATCGAGGACCCATCGCTCCTGATTCGAGCCACCCGGTACCGCGCACGGCTGGGCTGGGAACTGGACCTTAAAACCCGGACACGCTACGACAACGCCAAGGCCGAGGGAGTCATTGAGTTCCTCTCCGCGCACGCCATCAGCCAGGAACTGGAACAGATTGGCCACGAGGAAGAAGGGCTGACTGTGTTGCGGGCGTTGGAAGACGAAGGCTGGATGAAGTCACTGTTCCCGGCCTGGACAAGCGCCAGGGCGGACGAGGAAAAGCTGAAGGCACTGCACGAGCTGGCTGTTGAACTGCAGATGCAGGGCGTCCACCCTGACATGTCGGCGGCGCAGATGCAGTTGCTTACGGCAAAGCTGCCCTCCAAAGATCTGGCTGCGCTCAAGAAGTCTCTGTTGCGCCCTGGTTTCGTTCAGGAGTGGGACAGCCTGGACGCGCTTGCAGCAGGTTTCCAAAAGGTGCTTCTTTCCAAGGAGAACGCCACGGCCTCCGCAGGGTACAAGCTGTTCACCACCTATGACCCGGAGGCGGTGCTCTGGCTTGGATTCACCAGCAAGAACGCGGCCGTACAAGAGCGCTTCAGACTATTCCTGAAAGTCTGGCCTGATGCCCGCCAGGGAATTCCGCACGCGCTGATGCAGGAGATGCGCATTACTCCAGAGCTGGCGACTTACGGCCAGATTGTGCATGCGGTGTTCCTCGAATTGATCGACGGCCGGTTGACTACGCCGGAGGAAATGCGCGCCTTTCTTGAGCCGCATTCTCCGCCCGCGCCGCCACCGCAAGTGACCATCAAACGGCCACGCGTCAAACGCGGCGCCGAAAAAGTGAAAGAAAGGTCCTTCGATGACGACGATGAGGCGGAGGAGAGCCTCGTTGCAGACGATGACCTTGACGATATCGGTGGCGATGAGGATGAGATCGATCTGGGCCTGCCGATTCCGAAGGGCCACCTCGAAGTGGATGGTCTCGACGATCGGGAGTCTGCCGAAGATGACCTGGAAGGCGATGAGGACGAGGAGCCGGTTCACCCACCCAAATCTTCTGGCAAGAAATCTGCCCCTCACGCAGCGGCAATGAAGGGTGCGAAGCCGACGTCCGCTCCTGCAAAGGCAGGGAAGTCCGCCGCCAACCCCATTGCGGAAACGCTTGCAAAAGCAGAAAAGCCGCTGCCGCCCGCGCCGAAGTCAGTGCCAGCGGCGAAGCCAGCCGCGAAGCCAGCCGCGAAGCCGCGGGCACCGGTTGCCAAGGCAAAGCCCGCTGCGCCTTCAGTAAAAGCGAAGCCAACTCCTGCCCCAAACAAGGCCGCGCCTGCCGCCGCGCCCAAGGCAGGGAAGGCAGTCAAGCCGCCAGCCAGACCTCCGGCCAAGCCTGTTGCAAAAGCTCCGGCAAAGCCTGCGGCAAAGGCTCCGGCGAAGCCTGCGGCAAAGGCTCCATCCAAGAGCGCAGCCAAGACTCCGGCGAAAGCTCCTGCAAAGGCTCCGGTAAAGGCCAAGGTGCATCAAGCGGCAAAGCCATCCAAGCCGGCGCAGAAGAAACCCGCTCCGAAACCCGCGAAGAAGCACTAGCTGGCTCCGCTTGCGCGGAGTCTACGCTCCCAGCATTCGAATTTCTTGAACTGCAGCGATTGCCGTGTGTGCGGGATTCAATTCTGTCCGTACCCACAGTTGCGCTCCTTCGATTTCGTTCCCCGGGTGAATCCACAATGGAAAAAGAAGCAGGCAAGGTCTGGATCGGCGTGGACATTGGCGGAACAAAAATCGCCGTTGTGCTTTCGTCGGAGCCGCCGGCAATGCTTGCGCGCATTGAGTTCGCCACGTTGCCCGACCAAGGCCCGGACCGCGCAATCGATCTGATCAAGCAGTCCATTCACTCGCTCATCAAATCATCGGGCATCGACAAATCTTCTCTCGGCGACATCGGCGTCAGTTGCGGCGGCCCGCTGGATCAGGCCGCGGGCGTGATTCAGGCGCCGCCAAACCTGTCCACATGGGTTGACGTGCCCATCACATCCATACTTAGAGAGGAGTTCGGGCTTGCTTGCAGAATGGAAAATGACGCCAACGCCGGAGCAGTAGCCGAGCATCGATTCGGCGCAGGGCAGGGAACTCGCCACATGATCTTCCTGACCATGGGTACGGGTTTCGGCGCAGGCGTAATTACCGATGGCCATCTGTTGAGCGGAGCTTCCGGCCAGGCCGGCGAGATCGGCCATGTTCGTCTCACCGCCTCCGGGCCGGTGGGATACAACAAGGCTGGCTCGGTCGAAGGATGGGTCAGTGGCGGAGGCATGGCGCAAGTGGCCCGTCAGGAAGTTGAGTCGGCAATCAGGAACAGAAGAACCACTGCGCTGGCCGCGAAGCTCCACGACAATGGACTTCTGACAGCCAGGGACGTTGCCGACGCGGCAAAGCAAGGAGACGAACTTGCCCGGCGAATTATCCGTGACACCGGAAGCCGTTTGGGCGAGGCGTTGGCGATTCTGGTTGACCTGTTCAATCCCGAGCGAATCGTCATTGGAGGCCTTGCCATGCGCATGGGCGAGAGCCTGCTGGCGCCGGCGCGACAGGTGATGGAGCGCGAAGCTCTGCCCGCGTCCGCAAAGCTCTGCCAGGTTATCCCAGCCGCACTAGGAGAGCAAATCGGCGACGTTGCGGCGATCTGCATAGCCATGGGGATTTAACTGGAATTGGGACACGCGTCGGTGCATCACTCAACAGCTTGTCAGGCCGAATTCTCTTCAAGCATCGCACCTTTCATTTATGTAACTCAGTTGCGAGCGGGATCGTACGCCGTCGCTGCTTCCAAGACGCGCTCATGATAATCAACCTGACGAAGGCTTAGATCTGCGAGCAACTCAGAGGGCTGAGATAAAGATTTGAGATGTTGCTCACAATCTCCGCGTCCGTATTCCCCGGCCGATGCGACAACTCTTTCCACTCCGGATCATCTCTGAATGCCGCCCATCTTTCAGTCAGTTCCCTAGTGTCCTTGAAAGTAAGCATGTAAGTCAGATTCGGCATCCGCGTGCCGATTAAAGTGTCTCCAAAAAACACCGGCGTCAGCCCTGTTCGTTTAAAAATTCCGATCTCCGCATCGTTGAACATCTGCACCTTGCGCACATGCGCAACCTGGCTTGGACTCTCGTAGGTCCTGAGCTGAAATATCCGGTTCTCCTTCTTAGGCGCCACCACCTTCGGCCAACCGGCAAACGCCGAAAGCAACGTCCGCTCCGCTCTCACAAAGGCCGGCGCCGTAGCAGGCGCGTCACGGAACCCTGACGCACCCTTCACATAGTCCGGATCTTTTCCTAGGCGCACGTCCAGCGCTAGCAGCGCATCTGCCGACGTCGCAGGAATCAGCACGTAGTACGTCGGTGTCTCCGGACCGATATCCAGCTTGAACGCACCCACGGGCCCTATCTCAATGCGGTTAAGCGTCGGGATCAGCGCCCTCTCAAGGTAGCCCTCCATCAACGCGAGCTGCGGTCCTGTTCGCAACGTGTATGTGCGCAACTGGTAGAATTCCTGCCGAGATTCCATTGGCGCCTGGGCCTCAAGCTCCGCGCCGAACGCCGCATTCGTTGCAATCCCCGCCGCCACCAAAGCCGACTTGACGAACTCTCGTCTCTCCACTGTTTCCTCCGTGTCGTTCTAGTCCCCTTCCTGTTTACCACACACACGCCATTCGCAAACTGGGCGTTATCATTAAGTGGTTGGCAAGGAAGCCCGACTTTTTAGAACATTCCGGTACGGTCTCCCAATGCGAATAAGCCGGCGAGACTGGGGCCGGATGTGGTTGGCGCCTCGTCGGTTTTCGGTCACAGAATGGCCACGTTCGGAAAATCCAACCGCTTCGGATCGGGAATCCGATGCGCGGAATGAAGCAAATAACATTCGCAGATTCAAATGGTTAGATTCAACATGCCCGGATGGCGAAATTGGCAGACGCAGCGGACTTAAAATCCGCAGACCGCAAGGTCGTGGGGGTTCAAGTCCCCCTCCGGGCACCATAGAAAACAAACAACTTAGATGATTTAAGGCCGTTTAGAGCGGATGGCCGTTTCCCGCTGGTGGCCGTTCTGATGGCTGTTGGTGTTCTCTGTGGCTGTTGGCTTTCTGGTGGCTGTTCTAGCCTGTGGCCTAGTGGCTGTTTCTGGTGGCTGTTCTGTGGCTGTGGCTGCAATGCGGTCAATCACCGATAGCTTGTGATCTGGCGATAGGTGGCTGTAGCGGGCTGACATGGTAATGGTCTTGTGTCCCGCCAGCTCCTGAATCTCTTTGATGGTTGCTCCTGCCATCGCAAGCCATGAGCAGAATGTGTGCCGGTTGGAGTGCCACACATAGCCGGTTATCTTCGCCTCTGCCAGACAGGGATGAAACCATGAGCGAGTGTCAAAGCTATCTGAATTGCCTTGCCGTGGGAACACCCTATCTACTGGCTTCTGT
>DASRLI010000523.1:0-6640 GCA_035648535.1 Occallatibacter sp.
ATTCCCTGCTAACAGGGAAATTTACAAGGGATTTTTCGATTTTGACCCACTCTTTCCGGAAGCTATCCAGTCTATTCTCCTGAATTCAGGCCACTTCTTACGGGAGAACCCGATTTTGAGCGCACAACTTAACAGGGAATCATACCTGCATCAGGGAAAGCATTTCCTGATACCGGATTTTACACGCCCATATACAAGAACGGTCAGTTTACACTGCCGGCCGTTGTCTGCGGCCGCTTCGCGGCCTTCACCGCCAACCTCTGCGGGACTGTTCGAGACGGTTACGAAAGCCGCATGCACTGTGAGACTGTGAAAGATGAGAACATCGCCCGCGTTGATTTGGCCGCCAACCCAGTCACCCCCCAGCGCTGCGCCCTCTGGAATTACTGGAATATTCGCCTGGTCGTGGCTCTGAAAGCCGAAATGGTGAGAGCCTTCCAGAATTTGCAAGGGCCCTACGTTGACTGGGCAATCGTGAAGAGGAATCCAGGTGGTAAAGCATTCGGGATCTCCATCCATGAATCGGTAATCCTGATGCGCATGAACAACGAGACGTTCGCAATTAGGAAAAATCAATCGGCCAATCGGTTTGGGATGAATCAGAAGCCGCTCGCCTACGAGCATGCTCATGACTTGTTTCAGAGCGGATTGATGTGGCAGGGCGTGAAACGCTTCCAGGTTGAATATTTCCTGGCAGGTCCGCTTAAACGAGGGGTCGGGATCGCCGCAAGCCGCGCCAGCATCGGCGATGCGTTCGAACGGGTCATGGTCAGGCAGCAGCCAGCCCGCAGTGTAAAGCACTTGCGTGATTTCGCCGAGTAACGGGCTGAGAGCGTCATGAGGCAATAACCCTCGAATCAGCAAATAGCCCCTTGAGGCGATCTCATCCTGCAGGGAGCGCGAAGTGAGATCACATGCTTGAATTTCGCGGAAAGGCTTCACTTGTTTCATCTTTCATCAAACTCTGATCGAACCCGGCATAGCCACTATAGCTATCCGCATTGTCTGGAGGTGTCTCCGGATTGTCTGCTATTTGTCAATTGATTGTCCTTTGAGAACTCAACAAAGCAGTGACAATTTCTTTACCTCGATATGACAATCCTTAGTTGAAAGCCAGGTAGGCTCGGCACAGATCGTTTCTCTTCTCTCCGGCACCTGACAATCCGGAGAGGGACACGCGCCAGCCTCGATGCCCACTCTGACTGCCAACATCGCGTCGCATCTTTTAAGCAAGGAACAGTTGATGCACGAGACTGTGCTGCTGACCTTTTGCGACCCACTACCCAAGCAATGCTCGCGGCTACTGAATCTTTCGAAGAAGGAGTGGAGGAAATTATTAGACTGGCTGGATATCAGCGGTCTGGCGCTGTACTTCCTCGATCGAATGAGGGAGTTGCAACTGTGCAATATGTTGCCGCCCGGTGTCCTCACACGTCTCAAACAAAATCTGCGCGACAATGTTGAGCGAACACGCGGCATGATTGCTGAATCGGTCGCACTCCAACAGGAGTTTCAGAAAGCTTGCCTTTCCTACGCCACGTTAAAAGGATTTTCACTCTGCCCATCTTCAGTGCCAAAGCCGGAGCTGCGACACCAGTTCGATCTGGATTTTCTCATCGCGGAGAAAAACGTTTTCGAGGCGCGGGGGATTCTTGAACGCAGAGGTTATCGGCTGTACGCTATCAGCGGCCGTAGCTGGGAATTCAAGATCAACGAAAAACTGGTCATTTCCGAGTGGATCAAGCGCGCCGGCCTGCAATGGCTGCATCGGCTCATACAGGACCCTCGACATCTGTGGCGGCGCTACCTTCGTAACAATCCCGCGTTTCTCGGGCATATCGCGTGCCAGGTCTCAGGACTACGGCAATATCCTCGTAGCTGGAAAAGGTAAATAAGGCGTAAGGAACAGCCTTTCTATTGGCTGCATTTCAATGGTAGTAACGATCGTGCGACTCGGAAGGAAGCTCTCTGCCGTCCAGCGGCGAGGGTAAGGAAGGTGTCATACGGCTGCCGGAAGGTAAGCGCGTGGTGTTCCCCTGTTGACCGTGGGCCTGTGTTCGCGCTTGGGGATTACGACTGATCTCTGAAGTGTCCACTTATTTCTAAGTGGACACTTCGAGAGTCGATTAAGAGCGGTTGGAAGTCTCGGTACTGTCTTCGGCGATGAGGTTCCAGGGGAGCAGTTCGTCGATCCGGTTGACGGGATGTTCGGCGATGCGAGTCAGAACCTGGCGGAGATAGCGTTCCGGGTCCATCCCGTTGAGTTTGGCTGAGCCGACCAGCGAGTAGATTGCGGCAGCACGTTCGCCGCCGGAGTTCGAGCCAGCGAAAAGGTAGTTTTTGCGTCCGAGGGCTACGGCGCGAAGCGCCCGTTCGGCAGCCGAGTTGTCTATCTCCAGCAGTCCATCGTCAACATAGCGTGTGAGCGCACACCAGTGCGAGAGCGCGTAGCGGATCGCGCCCGCAGTCTCGCTCTTGGTGGACAATGAGCGAAGAGATTTTTCCAGCCAACTTCGCAACTCGTCGAGCAACGGCCTGGCGCGGGCCTGGCGAGTAGAGCAACGCAATTCGGCGGGCTTGCCGCGAACGTCTTCTTCGATGCCGTACAGAGCGCCTATGCGAGCGATGGCTCCAGTGGTGATGGGCGAAGCGTGAATCGCATGGATGTCGTGGAACTTGCGCCGGGCATGAGCCCAACAGGCGACTTCGTAAATGGAGCCGCGGTCGTAGAGATGATGAAATCCTGCATAGGCATCGGCCTGCAGAGCACCCTGGAAGTTCTTCAGATGCAGTCTTGGATGCTCGCCCTTGCGATCCGGCGTGTAGGCAAACCACACGGCGGGAGCAGTGTTCTCGCCTGCTGGCCGTTCGTCGCGAACATAGGTCCAGAGGCGACCTGTCTTGGTTTTTCCGTTGCCTGGAGCAAGCACTGGAACGGGTGTGTCGTCGGCATGAATCTTCGTTGCCGACAAGACATGCTTGCGAACTGAATCAACCAGCGGAGCGAGTAACTCGCTGGCCGCCCCTACCCAACCGGCCAGCGTGGAGCGATCCAGATCGACACCTTCACGAGCGTAGATCTCCGACTGGCGATACAGCGGGCAGTGGTCTGCGTACTTCGCGACCAGCACATGCGCGAGAAGCCCAGGACCGGCAAGGCCGCGTGCAATAGGGCGGGACGGCGCAGGCGCTTCGACGACGCGCTCGCAACCTGTGCAGGCGAACTTGGGTCGCACATGGCGAATGACCTTGAAGTTAGCCGGGATGAACTCCAGTATCTCGGCTACGTCTTCTCCAAAGTTACGCAACGCGCCGCCGCAATCGGGGCAGCAGTCGTGCTCTGGATGATGGGTTACGACCTCGCGGGGCAGATGCTCTGGCAGCGGCTTGCGCGAGGGCCTGGACTTGGGAGCAGCCACAATCGGCTCTACGCGCACTTCAGCGGCGGCCTGCGCGGTCTGCAACTCTTCCAGGTGAAGTTCGAGTTGCTCAAGCTGGATGGATACCTTCTCGCTCTTCGCGCCGAACACCATGCGGCGCAGCTTCTCGATGACCATCTTCAGATGTTCGATCTGCTGAATGTGCGAATGCAGTTCTTCGTGCTGTGCGGAGAGCGCCTCCTGATAGGAGGAATATGCTTCGCGTTGCTGCATATGCTGCTCAACGATCAGCGACTTCAAGGCTTCGCGATCAAGTTGACCAAGGTCCGGCAGAGCAGCAGCAACCATGCCAAGAGTATGGCACAGAAGTAGAGAGGAAATATCCACAAAAGCCGCATGGACACAGGAGAATCACGCGTGTCACTTATACTGCCATCTGCGGCGTCCAGGTTCTCTGCGGCCTGCGCCAATCGATGCCTTCCATGAGCATCGAGAGCTGCGCCCGCGTCAGCGAGACCGTGCCTTCTGTAGCCTGTGGCCAGATGAAGCGCCCACGTTCTAATCGCTTGGCGAACAGGCACAGGCCATCGCCATCGAACCACAGAAGCTTGATGGTATCGCCGCGCCGCCCGCGAAACACAAACACATGGCCTGAAAAGGGTTGCTGTTCGAGCACCGTCTGCACCTGCGCACTCAGCCCCTGAAAGCCGCGGCGCATATCGGTCACGCCGGCGGCGATCCATATCCTTGTTCCAGTCCGCAGCTCGATCACTTGCGCAGGCTCTCCAGAATCGTCTGCAGCAAAGCACCATCGGCACCGTGTTCAACGCTGATCGTTGCTCGTCCTGGCAACTCAATGTGGATGGCACCGGTTGGCGCTGCTGGCTCTGGATAGATCGGCGCAGACAACTCGACGCCAGCTCCGCCCACATGCACTGGCAACATCAAGGCTGTGGCCGTCCCGGCTTCTACCAACTGACCGCTGCGATAATCTCGCCGCCACTTGAACACCTGGTTCGCGTTGACGCCTTCGGCCTGCGCCACACGCGCCACGCTTACCCCTGGCTGGAGAACCAACTCCACAATCCTGCGCTTCTCGGTAATGCTGCGATGTACGCGCTGCGTCCGCTTCGGCCCTACACCGTCCATGCGTTCCATGGCTGCATCATCAACCCGCAGCCGACTAAATAGCCAGAGGGGAAGACCCCACGCTTACTCTTTAGCGAACGAACTGAATGATAAGTTTGGTCTCCGTCTCAAGGTCAAGGAAGCAACTCGTCGCCCCTTGTTCTGCACCTCAGGATAGCTAGTACACCGCAATTGCCGGCATGGATAGATAGCCGTATTGGATTTATGTGGAGGTGAGAAGTGGGTAGTAGTTTCCACCCCTAGGGGTAGTGCTTGCCTCGACCAGCAAAGCTGAAGAACAAGGACTAGCTTGCAACCAATCGGGACCAGCAGGTCTCACCTGCAAAAAAAAACCTTTGTACGCAGCAATGATTATGTGCAGCTTGCAAGATGGTCTTCTGCAATCATTCAATGGCAGGTGATCTCTTTGCTGCCGCTCACAACATTTCCTATTGCCGGAAGATGCAACAACTGCTCACGCTTTGTCACTGGCATTTCCACTTGAGTCTTGTTCGTCCGGTCGAAGCGATTCCCGCGAATCACATTGCGATCACCTTCCAGGCGCACCGGAATTTTTACGTTGCAGAAAGTGCTGCCTTCCACCGTGTTATTGTCAGCGTAATCGCGGTAATAGCGCGGATCTCCACCCATTGGACTGTCCCCGCAATGCATATGTGTTAAGTCCTCGCTCTGTCGCGATGCAATCCATATGCCTATCGGCTCATCGCGGAAGATATTATTGCGAATTATATTAAAGTCGCTGTGCTGCCAGCGTTTCACTTCACCCCGCGAAGGCTTGTCCGCATATTCCCAGCAGTTTTTATACAAAAATACACCGCCTATTGCATTATTTTTAAATGTGTTTCCTTCGACTACGTCATGTGCCGATGAATCGATCGACAGTCCCTCACGATTATCACCGCCGTTACCGCTCAGCACGCTATCACGTGGCGTAATCTCGCGCGAGCTGTGCTCGAAGTAAATCCCCGGCTCTCCAGACCCGCGCACCACCGCATGCTCAATCAGGACTCTTTGCACGTAGTCATCTACGTATAAGCCGACACGTCCAGTGTGACTAATCGTCACATGATCGATGTGTATGTCATGGGGTGTATGCGAATACAGAAATGCATGGTCCCTGGGTTTAGAGGCATCCTTGCCGCTCCATCCAATCAACACCCCACGCCTTGCATAGTTCTGAAACGTGCAGTTTTTAACTGCGACATCCTCCAGCGGCTTTCCACCAGAGTCGATATTTAATCCGACATTAAGCGTGCCGTGACCATCAAATACCGCACCGTTGCAGTCAAGTAGAGTATGACTCTGTGTGATCAGCAGTTCGCGTGAATACACGCAACCTGCTGGCAGAATCACTTTGCCAGTAATTGCCTTTGGGAGGGAGGCTTCGCACCTGTCAATCTTGGCGAGTTCCGCCGGAGGGGTAACCGCGCGCGCCGCTGTTGCTGGTCTCTCAGCAAGCAAAGACGTCGACGGTAGCGTTGCAGTCTGGGCGCACATTGTCCCGAACGATGCGGCCAGCACGAAAGCGATGGTGCTACGGAGCATAAGTCCTCCACAGAATGGTGGTTATATCCTGACTAACTGGTGAGCATGAATCTAGGGAGCAGACTGTAATTCACTCTTACTTTCCGAACGAAAATGTGCGATGCGATGGAAGGTTAAATAATTGGCATCGTGAAATCGATGAGGCCCGCCTGTGGAATCATCAAACGCCGTGCGTGAAACCGCAATAATGTCGCGGCCATCGAATTGCCAGTCCACATATTGGAAGGCATACATTTTCGGATCGGGATGAGAGAGGACGACTCTTTCGATCTCCCAATGATGCAAGTCCTGGGACGACATCAATACCAACGTATTTCGCACAGAGGCAGGATTGGTTGAGGACAACGGATACTGCTTAAGGGCTGGATTCGATAGTGTCCAATACCGCTGGCTCACTTTGTCATACCGGATGGTAAATTTCGTGGCACCCCCGGGGAAATCGACCAGGCCTTCAAAGTTAAGGCGTAAGCCATCCTCCCTCAGAATCGCCGCTTTTTGGATATTGTTCACTCGAAGGATGTCGAGGATCGAACCATTGGGCCCAATCACCGCGTTACCCTCAAGCC
>DASRLI010000524.1:0-3381 GCA_035648535.1 Occallatibacter sp.
ACTCCAGCCAGACAGGATGAAAAGGAACGGCTGACGTTCCTTGGGAGCCAGCCGGCGACAAGGAGCTCAAGACCGAGATGTGAGGGATTCATATTCGTAGTGAATTTAGCCCGATGAGATATGGCCTGGACGCCCCTGACATAGAGTTCGATCGGAATCAGGGTATGAGCCTTGTCAGTGCTTCGTCGTTATGACGGCCTTTTCCTTTCATCTGCATTGCTTGGAGTTTGAGGCCAAGCGTCAGCTTATGATCAACGAAACTGAAGAACGGCGGCTGCTCGCCGTACTGGTAAATTGCCGAGAGTGTCAGGTACTGGAACGCTGGCAAGCAATAGGACAGGTCGGTTTCCACCCAATGACGTGCCTTGGTAGTCATTGCGATTGTGGTCACCTGATGCTCGGTCGCAAAAAACGGTTCGTCTATCGCGGGAATTCGAACCCGATACGTGCCGGTGATCGCAAAAGTGTCCGTATTGCCTTTGTCGGTCGAATAGCCGAGTTTGGCGTCTGCCCCTGCATAACCCCGGAAAATTCCCTTGTATCGCGATAAATCAACTGGAATCGATTCGACCATTGAAGGTCTGTTGAGATTGCGTCCAGTCTCAACACCGAGTAGCGGGTACATTGTGAAGTAAATCGATCCGGTCGTATTCAGGCCTGTCGTCTGGTCCCTTCGGCGCTGCTGCCACGACCGGAAATCGAATGTGGCAAGCCCGGCTGCGATGATATTGCTCGATGGGTCGCTATGGCTAAACTCTCCTTCCGGAAGGTTGAGCTGAAAACGCATGCCTTCTAACGGGCTGGTCTCAAAATCAGCGTGGTTCTGGAGGACAAAGGCAGCCGATATCGAGTCCGGATCGAATGTGGTTCGGTGTATCGGCGGCTGTTCGTTCTGGTTGATCTCAATGTCGGTTGTGACCCCAATGTCCATCGGCACGCCAGGCAGCCTTTTGGGAAAGAGGAGACCGCCCTTCACTTGAAATTGGTACAGCGGATTGGTTCCGCCACCTGCCAGAAAACTGCCCGAGAAGCTCAGATCGGGCGCCGCCGCGCCAGCGCCAGGAGGACAAAAGAATCTTGACTCTGCGGTTGAGCCGTCGCAGCTTGTCCCCGTCCTGGTCACGATAGGGGTGTTCGATATGAGCACCATGCTGATGCCCGGTGCTCTAAGCAGCGCCCTCCATTGTTTGGCTTTGGCGTCAGGCAAAGCAGGTAGCGCTTCGCCTGGGTTGTTCGCTGCAAGCTGCAATGTCAAATGTTCGTGAGCGAAAACAGGCCTGCCAACGACACTGACTCTTGTAGGCGAGCCAGAATCACCGGTCTGCCATTCGATGGTCCAATTAGCGGCATCGATGTAAGGTTTGGGATCTGCTGGGGGCTTTCCCTGATAGAGCAGTATGAGTTGAATGCCTCCATCCGTTCCAACAGAAAGCGTCTTGAATTTCAAAGTCGGCGCGTTCGCCTGCGCCATGCACATGGCAGTCGTCGATGCGATGAGGAAGAGGATAAGTTTTCTCATTATGGAGCCGTCACGTTGTCGAATACAGACTGAGCAGAATCCTGCACACATGTCGGTGGCGCACTTACGATTAATGCTGTGTCGATCAAGTAACCCCTGGCCTTCAGCTTGCGATTCACCACGCCGGTGAAGTGAGTTTGATCGACCGCGCCCACCACTCCCAAATCAAAGAGGGCTGTGCTATCGGCAGTGTCATCCGTGTACCAGTCCGGATGTGGGGTGGACGCAACGACGATATTCACGCAGTCATCGAAACTCAGATTCGCCATGCTCCCTCCGAAGGTATAGGCCCTTCATTGCCCTGATATAGGAGTCCAAAATCAATGCTGTTGATTTTTCATGACGACTTGGAATCCGTATTCGACGCTTCAAAGTGAAAGTCGCTCGAACCGGGTTATTTTGGAGTCGCCAGTTGGGGTGGTTTGTCTCTTGATCTGAGGGGAGGAGGGTTATGTTCATCAGTATTCGACTCGGACGCGGGAGCATCAGCCATACCGCTTTGATCTTTTTTTGAAGGCACTGCTGGGACACCCTCGAGAATTTCTTGCGCTTGATGCCACGAAACCAAAAGCGCCCCGTCATCTGCTGGAAGTTTTGGGCTATGACGGTAATCCATAATTGAATCTTGCAGGAGCAAGTCGCCCTGCCTGTATCTCTCCGTGAGTTGGGCAGGATGGATCTTGGCATCAAGCGTGGTAGCGACAATAGTCAGCGCCGCAAACCACATAACTACTCTGTCGATTTTCGGGGAGTTCGCAGATGGGGCCCCGTCCCCTCCGGCAGCCCTGTCTTGCGCTTGGCTATGGGCGGAAAAGGGATTCTTAGCCGCTGCTGTGACCGCAGTTCCCGCAGCGAGGAGGGTCAATACCCAATCTACTGCGGTCCAACGCATCCATAGCACTTCGTACCATTTCGCGTCGTAAAAGATGTAGTTGGCCTCGGAGGACGCATTTTCGGTTCCCAACCTCGGATTGGTTGTGAAGAACCCGACAGCAATGATGCCCGCGAAAGCCAACCCAGCCACACTCCACCAGACGAAGCGCTTCATGTCGCCTCCCTCAAACGCGGTCGGATTGTATCAGGGTTCTTTTGTCGCACGAACACAGAAATTCTTCGTTTCTAAACCACCGACCTGGAGGAGATCGTCTCTGTGGAATTAGTTTGGATGGTTGATCGCAACAGACCAGCCGCGATATTTCCAGCAAGATTCCCCCAACCACTTGTTGGTATACAACCACAACGAGAAGTTCACGCTGCTCAAGTTCGCCGCCAGCCTGATGGCACAGGCGGGCGCAAGTCCTCTTGAGATCGTGGGGCGCCAGAGACGGGATCTCACAGTCCTTTGCTCTCTGTCTCACGACGCCCCAAATGACCGAGCACTCCGCGGAAGCACAGGAGCTACGTCGCAGTCATGATTGCCGTCGTTGCCGGGTTGTTGTCAACCATCTGCCAGCCGGATAACGGTGGACCGGTGTAGATCCAGATCGTGCCGTCACCGTGCATTTGGTAGAGTCCCTCGCCTGCGGCGATTTCGCGGGCTCGTGGGTTATTGTCCAGCATCTGCCATCCAGATATGGCTGGACCAGTGTAGATCCAGATGGTGCCGTCGCCGTGTATCTGGTAGAGCGCCGACGTTGAAGCTACGATGCCAACCGCAGCCGGATTGTTATCGACCATTTGCCAACCGGACAGTGGCGTCCCGGTGTAAACCCAGATGGTGCCATCGCCGTGCATCTGATACAACGCTCCGCCTGCGGCTGCAATGGCCGTCGTCGCCGGATTGTTATCCAGCATCTGCCATCCAGTCAGGGGCGGCCCCGTATAACGCCAGATTGTGCCGTCGTTATGAAGCTGATACAGAT
>DASRLI010000525.1:0-4012 GCA_035648535.1 Occallatibacter sp.
CTACGGAGCCGTGATCGAGATATTTATCCGGATCGACGTTGAATCGGGCTTTTACCGTGTTTTGTGCGACCGTCGTGGTGACGTGCACCGGGACTTTCTCAGCAACAGCTGAGTCGGCTACCGCCTTGCGCTCCCATGGAGCGGCCGTGCGCGAACCGAGCGGCTTGGCCGTGGGGGAGAGCAGCGTGGGTAGTTGCTGCGCGAAGCTGGCAGCGGCATCCTTCAACAGCACGCGGTCTTGCGGACGCTTCGGTCCAGCAACGCTCGGCTCAACTGCACCCAGGTCCAGCTCCAAAGACTGCGTGTAATCAGCCTCGGGCGAGCCGGTGGTGTGGAAGAGTTCCTGCTCCTTGTAGTAAGCCTCGACGAGGGCGATCTGCTCTTCGCTGCGGCCTGTGAGGCGCAGATAACGGAGCGTCTCGGCGTCTACGGGGAAGATGCCGCAGGTGGCGCCGTACTCGGGCGCCATATTGCTGATGGTGGCGCGGTCTGCAAGCGGAAGCGCAGCGATGCCGGGGCCGTAGAACTCGACGAACTTGCCGACTACGCCAAGCTTGCGCAGAGCCTGGGTCACGGTGAGCACCAAGTCGGTGGCGGTTGCGCCTTCGCGGAGCTTGCCGGTGAGCTTGTAGCCGACGACCTGGGGAACCAGCATGGAAACGGGCTGGCCGAGCATGGCGGCCTCGGCCTCGATGCCGCCGACGCCCCAGCCGAGTACGCCGAGGCCATTGATCATGGTGGTGTGCGAGTCGGTGCCTACCACGGTGTCAGGGTAAGCGACTTGCTCGCCGTCGATTTCCGAAGTGAAGACCACGCGGGCGAGATACTCGAGATTCACCTGGTGGCAGATGCCCATGCCGGGCGGCACTGCGGAGAAGTTGCGGAAGGCGGTCTGGCCCCACTTGAGGAATGCGTAGCGCTCGCGGTTGCGCGAAAACTCGAGCAGCGAGTTGGCGCCGTAGGCTCCGGTGGTGCCGTACTCGTCGACCTGGACGGAGTGATCGATGACCAGTTCGGCAGGCACGAGCGGATTGACGCGCTCGGGATCGCCGCCGAGGGTCTTGATGGCGTCGCGCATGGCGGCGAGGTCAACGACTGCGGGGACACCGGTGAAGTCCTGCATGAGCACACGTGCGGGCATGTAGGCGATTTCGCGGCTGGGCTCGGCTTTTGCGTCCCACTTGGCAAGGAATTCGATGTCGCTGGCCGTAACTGTGACTCCGTCTTCGCGGCGGAGCAGGTTTTCAAGCAGAATTTTCAGGCTGAAGGGCAGGCGGCTCAGATTGAAGCCGCGGGCAGTAAGCGCGGGCAGGCGGTAGATCGTATAGGAGCTCTTGCCGGAGGTAAGCGTGGCCTTGCTGGCAAATGTGTTCATCGGGGAAAGACCTTTCTATCCGCGCGTCGGCGGATGGATCTCGAAGCTTGGGGTGCGTTCATGGGCGGTAAGTTTTTCGCGAGACGATTCCGCCGGACACAGGGTGCCCCAGGTCTGACATTTGAGACCTGGGAATCACAAATCAACGGGAATAGATTACTCAGCAGGTAGAGCGCCGTCCACGGTCGGGGTGTCCGCGGCGAAAGCGCTTGAGGACGGGCGTCGAGGAGATTCGAACTGCGGAACGGCTGAACATGGCAGACACCTGAATTTTAACGCGCAGCAAGGGAAGTTGGGAACTGAAAGATGGAATCAATTCAGGCCGCCGTTTCAGGCCTTGATCGAGGATGAGAGCCGCTGACAAGAAACAAGATTCCTGTTCGGGTCTAAGTCACGCAGTTCAAATGGAACGGTCCAGACAAATGCAGCGAGTCAGCCCCGCTACGCGGGATTAGCGAGTCAGCAAGTCAGCGGGCTGCACACGGCGGCGAGGTTTCGTCCCTCCGGGGGCAGGCGCGCTGGTGAGGGCCTAAAAGGGTTCCCTTGCATGGACACCTTGCAGCCGTTAGGCTCGAATCGGATACTTCAGGAGTTCTTTCATGTATATGCGCGCAGCCCGGATTCTGATTGCGGCGACCCTTGTTGCCGGCACATTTGCCTTGGCACAGACGAATTCCACCGCTCCGGCGAGTCAGGTTTCATCCGCGCTGGCGGCTACGACCTGGCCAACCGTGGACGGGACCGTTGTGCTGCCGGACTTTCGGTTCGGGACCGGCGAGACGCTGCCGCAACTCAAGTTGCACTACCTGACTCTGGGCACGCCGCATCGCAATGCTGCCGGACATACTGATAACGCTGTGCTGCTGTTGCACGGGACGGGCGGCAATGCGCACTCGCTGATGAATGTGCTGTTCTCCAACGTGCTGTTTGGGACGGGGGCACCGCTCGACATTACGAAATATTTTCTGATCCTGCCGGACGACATCGGGCATGGGCAAAGCTCGAAGCCTTCCGACGGGCTGCATGCGCACTTCCCGGCTTACGACTACGACGACATGGTGCGCAGCCAGCGGATGATGCTGGACGAGATGAAGGTTGACCATCTGCGGCTGATTCTTGGAACGTCAATGGGATGCATGCAGACGTTTGTGTGGGGCGAGACTTATCCCGGCTTTGCGGATGCGCTGGCGCCGTTTGCGTGTCTGCCGGTTCCGCTTGCCGGGCGCAACCGCATGATGCGGTACATGGCGATTGAGGCGATTAAACTGGACCCTGCGTGGATAGGCGGCGAGTACAAGACCGCGCCCAAACAGGGATTGCACACCGCAAACGAAATGATTTTTATCATGGGATCGAGCCCACTGCAGATGCAGAAAGCGGCTCCGACGCGCGAGTTGGCGGAGAAGTATGTGGACGATCGCCTGGGGCGCGCCGACGCGAGTACGGACGCGAATGATTTGATGTTCTATGTGAATGCGAGCAGAAACTACGATCCGAGCCCGCACCTGGATCGGATTACGGTGCCGGTGCTGTGGATCAATTCGGCTGATGATTACATCAATCCGCCCGAGTTGGGCATTGCGGAGAAGTTGGTGACGCACATGCCGCATGCGCGCTTTATTCTGCTGCCGATTTCAGACGCGACGCGCGGGCATGGGACACATACGGTGGCGGCGGTGTGGAAGGATTACCTGGCGGAGTTCATGCGGGAGACGGAGCCTAAACCGTAAGCAGATTCGACTTGAATGGATGCGAGGTTCCGCGCGCGTCGAGCGGTTGCGGAATGGAGGGGGCGAATTTGGTGCCGCTTTGAAAGGGTGCTCCGCAATCCGCGGTCGTTCAAAAACGCCGGCTTGTTTATAGGTCTCTAGTGTGGTGATTCAAAAGTTCATCGGACAAGTTCGTTGAAGTCTTTGGTTACATACAGCAAGTCAGCCCCCGCTTCGCGAGGATAGCGAGTCAGCAAGTCAGCGGGATCGTGCGATGGGATGAGACCTCGGCTGCCATCGACTCCAGTGGAAACACGGCGACGCAGGTTTTGCTTCTTCGACTTTTGAGGCGAACTTTTTGACTCAGGACACTAGCTTCGCTTCTTCCCGCCGGGGCGCTTTGCTCCGCCGGGCTTGCCCTTGAAGCTGGAGCCTTTGGGGCCGGATTTCGAGAAGCCTCCGGGCCTGGGTTTGGAGCGGCCAGCTGCGCCGGGCTTGAACGGTTTGCTGCTGGGGCGTGCGCCGCCTGCCCTGGGCTTGCCGCTACTGGTGGTGAAGGGGCGCCCGAGGCCGCCTTCGCCGCGGGGTGGGCGGGAAGGTCCGTCACTGGTGCGGCCTGGAGCGGCGGGACGACCAGAGCCGGAGCGGTCGAAGCGCGGTTTCTCGAAAGCGGGCTTTTCAAATCGGGGTTTGTCGAAGCCGGGTTTCGCAAAGCGGGGCTTTGGCGGGCCTGATCTTTCGAATCGGGACTTTTCAAAGCGAGGCTTCGGTGGTCCAGATCTTTCGAAAGCGGGTTTTTCGAAGCGGGATTTGGCCGGACCTGATTTTTCGAATCTGGGCTTATCGAAACTTGGCTTACCGAAACTGGGTTTGCCGGTGCGCGGGCGGTCAAATGGAGGGCGGCCTGCACTGGGACGCGCGGGACTCT
>DASRLI010000526.1:0-6141 GCA_035648535.1 Occallatibacter sp.
CACAATGGCCGTGCGAATATCCTCTGGAACCGCTTCCCATGGTTCGCGCTCGCTCCAGTTTGGATAGGGATGCCAAGCGCCGGCGGCCGCAAGCTTGCTCTCAAGAAAAGACTCCGTGTACGTGCTGCTTAAAAGGTTATGCGGAGCCGCGATCTGTTGGGCATTCTGCCCGCCCATCGAAAGCGCACCCATCGAGCGAAGCAGCTTGTGCTGACTGGCAAGGGCGATACTGCCTGCTAGAAAATTGCGACGATTCATGAATAGCATCCTCTTCTTTGTCTGGGCGCTCGCGCTCCCTCATCTCGTTCGTTAGCCACTTGCCATCCACACTTCCTTGGTTCAAGTGCGCGCGTCGTCTCGTAAGTTTTTGGGTCAGCAGGAAACTCTTCACCGCAATCCCGGCTCAGGTTTCCAACCGCGAGCAAGTATAACGTCAGCCCCCTCGGCAACGTCAGGCGAGCGCTTATTTGTTTTGAATTCAGCGCTTGGGAAATAGGGCAGGGAACACGCTTGAGCAGCCGACAAATGCAAGGAATCCAGAAGAACCCCCGCAGCAAATGGCCCGGCGATTCACGCGCTAAGTTGCCCCTTTGGCTTCGCGGGCCATGGCTGGCTTGCTGGCGCGCGTGGTCGTGATTACAACCACGCTGACGAGCACAAACGCCTTCCCAAGAATCGTTCGCACCCCAAGCTCTTCGCCTGCCAGCAGCAACGGCGGTACTTCCCGGACGCCCACGCGGATGGCCAGAAATGTAGATCCCCATACAAAGTAGATAATCGCGAAGGCCAGTAGAGTCTTCCACGCCCGGCGATGGCTCATGGATTCCATGGCAGGCTCCTGTCAGCACGCTTCCATTTTTTGGCTGGCTCGATCTTGAGCGCGCTTCAGCGGCGGCCCGGAAGCTGGCGCATCCTCCGCAGAGATCGTCCTACTTCATTTTGCATTGGCCGGGTCGGCGGCGGCTTTTCTCCTGAGCGCAGGAAGAGTTCCCCTGGGGAACGTCGATGACTGCCGCACGACAAGGTGAGTGGGAATGTGCCACTCCTTCTGAGCGGCCCTGGGGTGGTCAGGCTCAATGCCGGCGCGCAGCGCCTGCACCGCTGCCGAAGCCAGAAGTTTGCACGACATCTGCACCGTAGTGAGCGGCGGCAGCATGAACTGCGCCAGGTGAATATCGTCAAATCCCACCACGGAAATATCGCTGGGAACTGTGTTGGTCGTGCGGTGAAGCCCATGAAAAACGCCGATGGCGGTCATGTCGTTGGAGCATACGACGGCCGTGGGCAGCTCCGCATGCGACAAAATTTGCTCAATGGCCGCCATGCCGCCCTCCATGGTGTGATCGCCTTCGACAATGTGTCCTGCAGGCGCGGTCAGGCCCAACTCGTTCATCGAATTCGAAAATGCATCGCGCCGCGCCATTGCCGAGCGCAGGCGGAGCGGGCCGCTGATGAAAGCAATGGAACGATGACCGAGAGCGGCCAGGTGCTGCACCGCCTCGCGAATTCCTTCGCCATAATTCACTTTCAGAACGCGGATATTCGGCAGCTTCGGCCCCGCATCCACAAACACCAGCGGAAACTCGCCCTCCACAAGTTTTTTTACCAGGTCCTCTTCGATGCCGAATGTCATTACGGCAACCCCATCCACGTTGCGCTGCAGCATGCGGCGAATCAATGACTCGGTGCGCGCTGGATCGTAATTGGTGGAGCCGATCATTACTTCGTAGCCCTGCGCCACGGCCAGGTTTTCAAACTCCTGCACCAGCTCCGGGAAAAATGGATTGGTAATCTCCGAAACAATCAGGCCCAACATGTGGCTGCGGCCGGAGACCAGCGCACGCGCCTGTGGATTGGGCACGTAGCCCACTTCTTCGACGGCCTTCCACACCCGCTTGGCCAGCTCGGGATCGACGCTGGTAATGCCATTCACCGCGCGCGATACGGTTGCGATGGAGACATTTGCACGCTTGGCTACATCGCGGATACTCACGGACGGATGGCGCCGGTTTGAAGCTTTCTTTTTTGATTTTTTCTTGACGGGGTTCATGGGCAGAAACAATTGTACGCTTTTCTGAGTGTTACTCAAGCTGTTTCTCAATCTGTTTCATGCAAATCGTAAACGTTAAAGCGGCTAGAATATGGTGTTTTACAGCGAAACTAACATCTTGGGGTATGGGGAAACCCGGCTAGAATACCGCATCTTGGAAAGCGTTTCCCAAAGTCAGTCCCGGTCACACTTCGCGGACCTCAGGAGTAACTCGATTTACTTGCAGCATCTTCGCTATGGCCGCTGTGTTACTTGGGATGGATCTGACCGCCCGCCGCGACCTCCAGCCCGTGCCGCACAAGCGCCAGGATGGAAATGAGACTTTCTTCAGCTCCGCGCTTGCTGCCAGGCAGGTTCACAACCAGCGTGCTGCCTTTCAATCCGGCCACTCCCCGCGAAAGCCACGCGTATGGATTGCGCTCGGCACCATGCACGCGCATCGCCTCTGCCAGGCCGGGCGCCTCGCGATCAATCACTCGGCGCGTTGCCTCCGGCGTGCGGTCGCGCGGTCCCAGGCCTGTGCCGCCTGCGGTCAGCACCAGCGCCGCACCCTGGCCGCTGAGATCTTCAAGCTTGCCCGCAATTGCGTCTTCATCGTCGGGCAAAAGCCCGGCCCAAATCTCGGCCTCCGGCCACTGCTGCCTCAGCAGCGCACACACGGCAGGGCCTGCAGTGTCCTCCTGCAGGCCCTTTGAGCAACGGTCGGAGATGGTCAGTACTGCGAGAAGCATACAGAGATTGTAGAGCCTACTCTGCCGGAAGAATCTTGATGGTGTGCAGCCACTTCTCCACTTCCTGCGGCCACGTGGTCACCGGTAGCGCGGTACGCCGCAGCCCGTAACCATGACCGCCCTGCGCATACACGTGCAACTCTGCCGGCACCTTCGCATTCTTCAACTGCATAAAGTACACCACCGCATTCTCCACGTGAACCGGATCATCCTCAGCTTGAACAACGAACGTGGGTGGCGTATTTGCCGTGGGATGAATTTCTGCGTTGGCTGCGAAGTTCTGCTCCGACAGCGCCAGGTAGCCGGGATACACAACCACTGAAAAGTCCGGCCGGCAACTGAGCTTGTCGGCGTCGTCGATCGGATCATAGAGCCGCTTCTCGTACAGATTGCTGATAGCCGCGGACAAATGCCCACCCGCCGAAAATCCCAGTACGCCAATGCGATTCGGATCGATGCCCCACTCCGCCGCATGCTGCCGCACCAACCCCATCGCGCGCTGCGCGTCCTGCAATGCCGCGGGCGATTTCGGATAAGGCCCGGTATCCGGCACGCGATATTTCACCAGCACGCACGTAATGCCGGCAGAGTTCAGCCAGTCGCACACCTCTGTGCCTTCCAGGTCGATGGCCAGAATTCTGTATCCGCCGCCAGGAAATACCACAACGGCAGCGCCGTTGCTCTTGCCCTTCGGCTTGTAGAGGGTAAGTGTAGGCGTAACCACGTTGGTGAGGCGAACGATGGGCCTGCCGGCAATCAGAGGGTCTTTGGCAGTGTTGCTGTCTACCTCGGGAGGCAGATTCGACGGCGCCCCAGGCGCCAGTCCCGACCATACCGGCAAGGTGAGATGATCCGGTGACGGTGGCCAGCCCGATGGCTGCGCCAGCACGGTTGATGACAAGGCCGTCACAGCGGCGAGTAGAATTTCGTTCCTGCTCATGCAGAGATCCTCTCCCATAAAAACGTCGCAGCGATCATCGCAGCCCCGCCGCCAATTCCGCAAATCGAAGCACGAGAGTGCCGCAAAACAAACGCGCGCGAAAAAACGCAGGCCGCCCAATCAGGCGGCCTGCGCGTATTTGAAGTTGAACTGTGTTTACGCCTGTGCCGCCGGAGCACTGGCCTGCGGAGCAGCCGCAGCGGGCTTTGGCTTGGGAGCCTCTTGCTTCTTCGAGGGCGCCAGAATCGCGTGCAGAATCGTGCCTTCCATGCGCGGCATGAATTCCACAATGCCCGCGTCGCCAATGTCCTGGATCAGCCGGTTAACAATCGCATAGCCCAATTCGCGATGGGCCATCTGCCGACCGCGGAAGCGCAGGCTGGCCTTCACCTT
This sequence comes from Occallatibacter sp., assembly GCA_035648535.1. Lineage (GTDB taxonomy): Bacteria > Acidobacteriota > Terriglobia > Terriglobales > Acidobacteriaceae > Telmatobacter. The sequence goes on from DASRLI010000526.1 coordinate 4,115, forward strand.
ATCGCCGCCAGCAAGGAACTTCACTGCCTGGTTCTTTTTGGTCTGGTAGTCATGCTCATCCACGGTCACGGAGAACTTGACCTCCTTGACCACAATGATCTTCTGTTTCTTCTTGGCAGCGCGTTCGCTCTTTTCCTTCTCGTAGAGAAAGCGCCCGTAATCCTGGATGCGGCAGACGGGGGGAACCGCATTTGGCGAAACTTCGACCAGGTCCAGTCCCCGTTCGCGGGCAATCTTCAGCGCCTCGAAAGGAGGCAGGATGCCCATTTGTTCGCCGTTTTCGTCAATGACGCGGATTTCGCGCGCACGAATTCTATCGTTGATGCGGATAAAGGACTTTGCCGAACGTTTATCGAGTGCGATGGTACTCCTCCAGATGTCGTTGCCGTCCGCCTCCGGGGGCCTCCCGAATCGCCGCGGCCACAGCAACGCACCCTGAGTATAGCATTGGCCCGGCTCGACTGAACAAAGCGCTTAGGCTGGAATGTTTGAGCATTCCTGACCAAATCGGGTAAAGTCCCGGGGATTCAAAGGGTCTTGGGGCACACTACTTCCCCCAACACATCCCCAATGGCCGCCCCCGACTTTGGCACCGCCGCGTGGTAGTCCTCTCCCAGCAGCGCCGCCACCGTGGCCGCCACCTGGCTCTCGGTCACCGGACCGGCCTGTTTGCGCTCGCCCAGCGCCGCCGTGTCCGGCCCCATGAACGCCATCCACGTCTCCTTCGAGGCGGGCACTTTCTGTCCATGGGTCGTCCACTCCGAGCCCAGGCCGCGGCCGTGATCGGGCAGCACAATCAGCGTGGTCTTGCCCTGATACTCGGGCATCGATTGCACCATCTCCCAAAGCTCGCGCAAATATGCGTCGCCCAGGTGCGCGGCCGTCAGATACGCGGCATACGAACCTGCGTGCGCCCAGTCGTCAGTCTCGCCCAGTCCCACAAAAAGCACCCGCGGCTTCTTCGCCTTCACGTATTCCATCGCTGTATGGAAGGGCAGGTTATCGAACGACTCATCCATCCACAGGCGCGCCGACTCCGCCTTCAGCGCGTTCAGCAGCGCCACCTCCGGCGTCGCAGGAATTTCCGTCAGAGGATCGTAAGCGGCATTTACAACGAAGCCGCAGTGCTCCTTGTCGAAAATTCCGTTGAACGTTCCCCACGCGCCGAACGCCGCGACCTTGCCCGCGAAGTCCGGCTTGGCGTTGAGCCACAAAAACACCGTCGGATTCGGAGTCGGCACATTGTCGTTCGAGTTGACACGCGGGTCGGCGATTCCCGTGAGAGTTTCTGCATAACCGGGATAGCTGAAGTTGAGCCCGTTCGTCACATGCGAATCGGACCCCAGGTCGCGATTGCCGAAGATCTGTCCCTGCGCGGCCACCACGCTCCACAGGAATGGCATCAGCGCCTGCCGCGCCTCCGCCGGGGTTGAGCGCCCGTATTGCTGCTGCGCCTCAGCGGCCATTACCTTAGGGTCGCCGAGCCAATCGGGCCCCAGGGTCTTTATCAGCTTCGGGTCCGCGCCTTGAAACACTTCCTGCCAGCGCATTCCATCCATCATCACCACGATCACGTTCTGCGTCTTGTGCGCCGCCGGAACCTGCGCTCCTGAAGCCGTCACAAACAGCATCGCCCCTGCCGCAAGCACCAAGCCGGTCAGCAGCCTGTCAAGCATCCTGTCAATTTTCATCCATCAAGATTGCCGCAGATTCCCGGGCCCGGGCTATTGACCGCATCCATGTGCGGTGGAGCAGGCTGAAGGGTACGGACTTTAGCCCATACATAAGCGGTAGAACCGGCTGAAGGGTACGGGCTCTTGCTTGTACATAAATGCGGTGGATCGGGCTGAAGGGTACGGGCTTTAGCCCGTACGTAAGCCCGCCAAAATGAATAGGGGCTTTAGCCCATGAGGGAATGCGCTTCCAAGCGAGCACATCACTCACCGATTAGACTGCCGCAGCAAGCGATGGCTGCGCAATCGCGGCTTCGGCCGCGGCAAGCACACCTAAGGGCACACCCTCTGGAT
>DASRLI010000527.1:0-19287 GCA_035648535.1 Occallatibacter sp.
TGCAACCTCCCACTCAAACTCCGTCGGCAGCCGCCTGCCGGCCCAGCGAGCATAGGCATCGGCCTCATAGAAGCTCACGTGACTGACGGGCGACGATTCCAGTTCTTCCAGCGGCAAATCGCCGCGCAGGGAAAAGACGCGCCAGGTGTCGCCTTCGTTCGTCCAGTAGAGAGGCGCGCGCCAGTCGTTGCTTTTCACCGCATTCCAGCCCGCCGAAAGCCAAAGCTCGGGCCTGCGATAGCCGCCATCGACCATGAACTCGGCAAACTCCCTGCAAGTTACCAGCCGCCGCGCGATCGAAAACGGTTCCAGCCACGTGCGGTGACGCGGAAGCTCATTGTCGAAGCTGAAGCCGTTGCCGCCGTAGCCAACTTCGCTCATGCCGCCCTCAAACTGCTGAAATTCCAGCGCCGCACCGGGATCCCCAACTCTGGATTCGGAGATCCGGGACTCCAGATTCGCACCATTCCCGTAAACCGGTCGCAACGGGTTGGTGAAAAACGCATGAAGAATGTCGGTGAGCAAAAGTTCCTGGTGCTGCTCCTCGTGATTTACTCCCAGTTTGACTCGCCGGAGCGCTTCCGGTTCTGCGCCTGCTTCGAGCAATCTCCCGATGCCCAGGTCCACATGCTCGCGATAGCGCAGGATATCTTCGAGGGCCGGGCGGGAAAACGAAGACCGTAGCCGCTTCTCCGGGAATGCCGAAAAGCCCTCGTAGTAGCTGTTGAACAGCCAAGGGAAATCCGCATTGAAGAGTTGGTAACCGGGTACGAACTCCCGTAGCACAAACGACTCGAAGAACCAGGCCGTGTGCGCCAGGTGCCACTTGGCCGGCGACGCCTCCGGGCACGACTGGACCATCATGTCCTCGGCCGTGAGCCCTGCGCACAACTCCAGCGTCCGCCGCCGCGCCGCGCTAAACCGAGCTCCTGCTTCCACCCCCGCTTTGTCCGCAACTGTTGTTTTCATGGCGCCCGCCTCCTGCACTGGCAAAAGTGTACCGCGCCCCCGTCCAGGGACGGGAATTTGCATCCCGTCACAGGGATTCTTGGCGGCCACGCTCACCTCTGCCATGAATTGGTGTTCTAATTCCAGTGGACGGCCATACTGCGGCCATTGGATAGCATGACGGGTTGATCGCCCTTGAATTCCCTTGGCTGGGGGGGATTGTGCTGAGAGGGAAGTATGTCCAGGTTCGAAGAACATAATTGGCTGCCGGTTGCGGCCGTTCTTGCGGCCCTTATGGCCGCGCCTTACGCTCTCATTGCCCAGGATTCTGCTCCGCCTACCCCTGAACAGACTCCCACACAGGCCCCTGCGCTCAGCGCAGCACCGGCTCCTGCACAGCCATCGATTCAACCCGCTCAACCAACTCAGGCTTCGCCCCAGCCTTCGCCCCAACCCGCCGCACAGACTCCGGCTGTCGGTCCGCCAATCACAGTCATACCGTCCCCCGAGCCCACCCCCGAGCAGGTCGGCGATGCCCAGGCCATTCACCAGCACTACCAGGCGGCCATTGCCGCATACTCCAAGGCCACGGACCCGACTCCGGCCCTCTGGAACAAAATGGGCATTGCTTACCAGATGATGTTCAACGTGAAAGACGCTATTCGCTGCTATAACGCCTCGCTCAAGCTCGACCCCAGGAACGCACAGGTGATCAACAATGTAGCCACCGTTTACGACTCGCAGAAGCAATACGGAGCAGGCGAGCGCAATTACCGCAAGGCGCTCAAGATCGAGCCCTACTCCGCTTTGATCCTCAGGAATCTCGGTTCCAATCTGCTAGCCCAACACAAGTACAAGAAAGGCATGGAGGCTTACCAGTCCGCACAAGCCATCGACCCGCAAATCTTTGAGGATCATGGCGGAGCGAGCGTCCAGAATCCCTCGTCTGTCGAGCATCGCGGCGCCGTGCACTACTACATGGCCAGGACCTGCGCCAGTGCCGGAAAGCGCGAATGTGCCATCCAGAACCTGCGCAGGGCACTCAACGAGGGGTTCACCAACCCGAAAAAGATCGCTGGCGACGGCAGCTTTTTCGGTCTCCGCGACATGCCCGAGTTCCAGCAGTTGATCGCCTCACAAGCAGCTCCTCATTAGTGTGCAAGGGCTTTGGCGCCTGCCTAGTACCATGACCGCGTGATTGCGTAATAAGGATTATGACGATTGGGTGCCCCAGGTCCCGATTCTGGGACCTGGGAGAGTACAAATCCACACGGCCGCAGTACTAGTCGTCTCCCGACCCATTTAAAACGTCTATCTGAGTAGGGCATTCGCGCCCGTTTCCAGGAGTTCTCATGAAAACCCATCTTTTGTCCGTCATGGTCTTTTCTCTTGCGCTCGGCGGCGCTGCGTATGCACAGGATGCAAACACGGCTCCCCCAGCCCCCCAAAGTGGCGCAAACGGCGGCTACGGACAGCGTGGCGGCCGGGGCGGCTATGGCGGAATGGGGATGGGCATTGGAGGCGGCCGTGGGCTCATGGGAACTGTGACCGAAATCGCCGCCGACCACTACACGATCAAAACAGAAGCCGGCGAAATCTATACCGTCCACTTCAGCGTCAACACCCGCATCGTTAAGATGCCGGCCGGCATGCGCGGTCCCGGCGGTGGTGGCCAGGGAAGAGGCGGCGGTCAGGGCATGGGCGCGGGACAGGGAAGAGGCGGCCAGGGCATGGGTGGAGACATGGGCCGGGGAGGCAATCCGCCGGAGCAGATCAAATCCACCGAAATCAAGGTCGGCGATGCCATTGGCGCCATGGGCGAGGTGGATGCGACCACCAAATCCGTCGGCGCGGTATTCATCGCGCAAATTGATCCCGAGCGTGCCAGGCAGATGCAGGAGATGCAGGCCAACTACGGCAAAACCTGGATCATGGGCAAGGTGACGGCCATAGCCGGCGTGCAGGTCACGCTCATGGGCTCGGCAGATAACGCTCCGCATGCGTTTGTAGCCGACGAAAACACTTCCTTCCGCAAGCGCCGCGATCCCATCACGCTTGCCGATATCCAGGTTGGCGATAATGTCCGCGCTGAAGGCGCCCTCAAGGGCGGAACTTTCACCGCTACAACGGTGAATGTGATGGGCATGCCCCCCGGTGGAACGCCCTCCGTCCCCCGCAACGGCGCGCCTCAATAAGCTCGCAGATTCGCTTCTCCACGGCGGTCTTCCACTGGTCCGGCCTGCGCAGCCCATCTGCGTCTACCAAACCTGCACGGCAGCACTGGCGCTGTACTGCTGCATTAGTGCAGATTCTTCATCTCGGTGCCCTCGGGAATCGACACTACAAACTGGTCAGCCGGCAGGGGCACGTTCTGCGTCACCTTATCCACCGTCAGAACAATCTGCGAGTCCTCAATTGGGCGTTTGATAATGACCGTCGAAGGGTACAGCCCGGAACCGAAGTCCTGGTAGTTCGTGTAGGTGACCTGGGTCTCGAGGTTGCCGTTGGCGTCGTACATGTCCTGTTGGTAAGGAAGCAGGTCCTCGCGATGGAATGTCACAACGCGCACCGGCGTATCGTGGTGGCTGCCTGGGGTATGCCGCGTAATGCTCAGCACATATTCCGGCACGAAGTAGAGGTGCTTCTTAGCCGCGTCTTCTATCGTCTCAGAATCTGAGGTCACCGAGTAGAAATCGTCCGGTTCCAGGCCCCGCACAACCAGTGCGTCGAGAAAGAAGCCGGGCCGCAAATTCTCCAGTTGGTTGGCCGATTTCTTCTTCAACAATGCCGAGCCCGTGTAAGCAACCTTCTTCGACGGAATGTACAGCGTGAAAGTGTTGCCGTCGCTTGCCATGTCGAAGATCGGCAATCCGATAACCGGGGCCCGTCCCAGCACCCGAAGCATCTCCGGCTTGCGAAACAGAATGTTTCCGCCCACGGTGGTGTAATCGGTGGCTACGCCCTGCTTTGTTTTTAGAACGCTGGCCTGGATCTCGACCTTCGCAGTCATGGTATCGAGAGAGGTCCAGCGCTGATTCAACTCCGCTACGAGCACATCGGGAGTGACCGACTGCACGATCGATGGCGCCTTGGGCACAGGCAGCCTGCGGTTTGTTGAGATTACCCAACAGCCGGAAAGCAGCAGCGGAAGCCCTAGCAAGGCAAGGGAAGCGCAGCGTCTTAAAATGCTCATCGCTCGCCTGCCTTCTTCAGCGCGTGCCGGTAGGTTGCGACTTCCCGGTTATGCTCGTCCAGGGTGCTCGAAAACAAGGAATGTCCCTCCGGGTCGGCCCCAGCAGCAACAAAGTAGAGGTAATCGGTCTCGGCCGGCTGCATGGCGGCACGCAGCGAATGAACCCCTGGATTTGCTACCGGTCCCGGTGGCAGCCCGTTATGCAGATACGTGTTGTAGGCCGTGTTGTGGGTTAGATCGCCCTCGTGGAGCGCGCCCCTCCAGCGGCCCTCGAGCTCCAGTCCGTAGATCACGGCCGGGTCGGTCATCAGCGGCATCTTCTTCTTGAGCCTGTTCTCAAATACGCTGGCCACGAGGGGCCGCTCAGAGTCCACAGCCGACTCCCGCTCCACCAGCGAAGCTATCGTAACCACTTGGTGCACATTTTCTTTCAGGCCCAGTTGACTGGCCACCACGTGGAAGCGTCGAACCATTGCGGCTGCAATCTGCGCCGGACTCGTCTTGCGCTGAAAACGGTAAGTATCCGGAAACAGGTAGCCCTCCAAACTCTTTGCCTCGGGGTCCAGGTCGGCCACCAATTCCACCTGTTCTACCGCGGCGTTCAGAAATTGCTGGTGTGTGCCAAACCCCGCCTGCTCCACACGCGCGGCAATGTCGAAAATATTTGCGCCCTCGGGGACAGTCAGGGTCCGCGTGTAGACATCCCCGCGCGCAATCCGCGCATAAACTTCGGTAACCGGCGCTTCGTGGTCAAATCGGTATTCGCCGGCCCGGAGTTTACCCCGCTCCCAAAACCGCAGCAGATCAAAGGCAAACTGACTGCGCACAACTCCAGCGGCTTCCAGTTGACTTCCCATCAGCGCTGTGGAGGAGCCTGGGGCCAGTTCAACAAAGGTCTCGGTTTCCGGCCCATAAGGGGTCAAAACCAGCCAGGCTACCCCGCCGGCTGCAAGAAGCGCAAGCAGAAAGATCCCCAGCAGGACCGTCGCCGCGCCGGATCTCTTCTTCTTGCTGCTCTTCCATTTACGGCGCACCATCCGGTTTCTATTGACCCTTCATAAACTTAAGACGCGTAGAATCCCGTGAGGACTCTATTTTGATTGTACCGGGCGGGAGTTGGCGGCGCTGGTTACTCGGCGGGCTCTCCTGGGAGCATTAAGCTGGACGCCAGGATCAAAACGGGAGCAAGAATCTGGAATCCGACCCTCATCCCCGCTTTCTCGCGCTCGACGTGGGCAACCGCCGCATCGGAGTGGCCGTGTCAGATGAATTGGGCTTGACGGCTCAGCCAGTGCTGACCCTGGAAAGAAAGCGCAGCAGCCGCAGCACATCGAGGGACGACCTGCGTTCGCTGGCACGGCTGGCTCGGCGGTATGCCGTGGCCGGTATCGTGGTGGGGAATCCTCTGCACCTCTCCGGCGAGTTGAGCCCGCAAGCTGCAAGAACCCAGGCCTTCGCCGCCGAACTGGGCAAGTTGACCGGCTTGCCCATCCATATGTGGGATGAGCGGCTGACCAGTCGCGAGGCCCACGAAATTCTGTATCAGGCCGGCCATTCCCGCCAGGAACACCGCCGAGTTGTAGATCAGGTGGCGGCCACGCTGATCTTGCAGTCGTTTCTGGACGAAGGCAACGCGGGAAAGCCAGGGAACAAGGGATAAGAACTGCGGAAACCCGAAAGTAGGCGGCAGAGCGAATCCTCGCTATGCGGGGTGCTTCGGCCGTCAGGCGGCGGCTTGCGGCGAGTTTTTACGGCTTTTTTCTTGATTGTAGATAAGGTATGTGCCATGTTTGAAAAAGTCTCTATGAGGCCGTAGAGACGAAATTCCCCACAGCGAGCGCAAGCACCGGCACACGTGTTCACCAACCCGTTCCTATCGGGCCAGCCAAAGCTTCAGTTCACGACAACTTCGGAGGTTAAGCACATGCAGCGAAATACTGCTTTGAGGACTCGCATTTCCATTCGAGCGTTTGCGATAGGACTTTCTGTCTTGTCGTTCCTGCCCCCCAGCTGCAGTAGTGAGGGCGCAAACCGCGGTAGATGGCGCGATCGCTGGGACCGTTGAGGACAGCACCGGAGCGGCGATCCCGAACGCCACAGTTCTTGTTCACAGCACCGCCACCAATGCAGATACCTCAGTGGTTAGCGATGCCAGCAGATACTTCCGCGTCCCGCGCCTGGCCCCGGGCGACTATTCAGTCAAAGTAGCCGATTCGGGCTTTGCGAATTACACCGCCCAGCATGTCGTCGTTGAAGTCGGCAAGCTGACGCAGATATTGCCTCAGCTAACGGCCGGCGGCACTTCCACCACCGTTGAAGTCAGCTCTGAAGCTCCTGTCATCAATGCGGAAGGTTCGGACTTCACTACCGAGTTCACGCCCGCTGCACTGCAATCGCTGCCCATCAACGGACGCCACTGGACATCGTTTGCGCTGCTCTCGCCCGGCGTCACTCTGGGCAACAGCGCCTTTGGTCAGGTGACCTTCCGCGGCGCCAGCAACCTCCAGAACAACTTCATGGTCGACGGCTCCGACGACAACGACTCCTTCGACGCGGTCGAGCGCGGCTACACTCGCGTCGGTTATTCCACCACCCAGGACTCCATCCTTGAGTTCCAGGTCCTCACGTCGAATGTCTCGGCGCAATACGGCCGCGCGGTCGGCGGCGGCGTCAACGCCATCACCCGCTCCGGCTCCAATCAGTTCCACGGTGATCTCTTCGAATACTGGCGCGACAACGAATTCGGGGCCACCAACTCCTTTAACATCTTGCAGACCATTCCAACCACGGTCTATATCAAGCCCATGGACAAGCGCCACCAGTTTGGCGGCAGCTTCAGCGGTCCGGCCATCAAGGACAAGCTCTTCTTCTTCTACGCGATCGATCAGCAGCTGCGCGACTTTCCAATCGTCGCCGTCCCCACGCCGCAGTTCCTCGCTGACACCAATCCGGCCTTGAACAACTGCACCGTGGCGGGCGGATCCACGACCACAGACGCCGTCACCTGCGCTGAAGACCGCGGCGTGACCGCCAACCAGATCGCCTCGGCCATGAGCTACATCAACGGCCAGAGCGGCGTTGCTCCCCGCAAGGGCAATCAGCTGATCAACTTTGGCAAAGTGGACTACAAGATCAACGATAAGAACAACGCCTCGCTCATATACAACCGCATGCGCTGGAACTCGCCCAACGGCACTCAGACCAATCCAGTGATCCGCCGTGGCCTCACCTCCATCGGCAGCGATTACCTCAAGATCGATTCCATCATCGGCAAGATCGATACTTTCATTACCCCGCGCATTTCCAACGAGCTGCGCGCCGAGTACGCGCGGAACTTCGGCTACGAAATCGGAAATAAGCCCTTCTCGAACGAGCCCACAACAACGGCGGGCGGGTTGCCTCCGGGCGTCAGCATCACGTCCAACTCCCAATTCAACATGGGATCGCCCTACTACACTCCCCGAAGCAGCTATCCCAACGAAGAACAGATCGATGCTGTGGACAACGTGAGCATCACCCGCGGCAAACAGACGTTTAACGCTGGCGGCGAGCTCCGCTGGGCCCAGGACAAAATCAACGACGTCGACTACGAGCATGGATTGTTTACCTACACACGTCTCGCCGACTGGTTCACAGACTATGCCCGAACCATCGGCGGCACCGCCGGCTGCGACTCGGCGCACGATACTGCCACCGGCACGCTGCCCTGCTACTCCAACCTGCAGCAGGCCTTCGGACACCCCTATTTCGCCTATCACACCAACGATGTCGCCATGTATGTTCAGGACGACTGGAAGATCCTTAAGTCCCTGACGATTAATCTTGGCCTGCGTTACGACTTTGAAACCACGCCCGGCGCGCAGATTCCCAACGCCGCGGTTCCGCAAACCTCGCACTTCCCCGCCTTCAGGAAAGGCGTGGCGCCCAGGCTCGGCTTTGCCTACGATATCTTCGGCACCGGCAGGACCATCGTGCACGGCGGCGGCGGCTTCTACTTCGGACGCATTCAGAACGGCACCATCTACAAGGCGCTGGCTTCCACCGGTTCCCCCGCTGCGCAGTTCCAGCTCAATTCATCCCCTTCGGCCACCAGCCCTGTTTATCCGAACATCGTTTCCACCGGCAATCCTCCGGCGGTTTCCAATATCACTGCATTCGCGCCCGGCTTCCAGAATCCTTACGCCATCGAGGCCGATTTCAGCGTTCAGCAGCAACTACCCTGGCAGACGGTCATCGGAGCCGCCTATCTGGGCTCCTTCGGCAGGCACCTGCCCACCTTTGTCGACTCCAATATCGCGCCGGCTACCACCACCAAGACCTATAGTTTCGTTGGCGGCCCGCTGGCCGGCGACCTGTGGACGGTCCCCGTCTACACCGCTCGCATCAATCCCGCTTACAACGCGCTCTCGCTCATCAGCAGTTCGGTCGACAGCAGCTACAACGCCCTTTCGGTCACCGTCGATCACCGTCTCAACCACAGCATTGCCGCGCAGTTCAGCTACACCTTCTCCAAGGCGCTCGATAACAACATGAACCAATCCTCGTCGGCTGACACCAACGATCAAACCGATCCTTTCACCAAGTTGCCGGACTACGGGCGGAGTGTGAACGACATGCCGCAGCGCTTTGTCGGCAGTTTGGTCATCTCGCCGAGTTTCAATATCAACAACCGTGTTGCATCGGGTGTGGCCAACGGCTGGGAACTGGCGCCGGTCTGGACAGTACAGTCCGGCGTGCCCTACAGCTTCGGACTCTCGGGCGGCACGTCGATCCCCGGCGGCGCTTCCACCTTTAACGGCTCCGGCGGCGTCGGCGCCACCGGCGGCGGTGGCGGCGCTACCGGTGAATATGTCAACTTCCGCGCTTATCCGCAGTACCGCGCGACAGATTCATTCGCGAACGGCGTCTATCCTAGCCGCAACAGCGTAACCCAGGCCTCGATCTACGATGTGGATACCCGCCTCTCCCGCACCTTCAGCTTCCGCGAGAAATACAAGCTCATGCTCGCCGCCGAGTCCTTCAACATCATGAACCACCGCAACTTCACCGCCTACAACGTCACCGCCTACACCATCAGTGGAACCACGGCTACCTATCAGGCCAGCTTTGGAACTCCTTCTGCCGCAGGCAATACCATCTTCCGCGAACGCCAGATTCAGTTTGTCGGGCGATTCGAATTCTAGGCTCGAACCGGAAGTTTCTCCGGTGTAACTGAAAGCGGGCAGTCGGCATTCCCTTTGAACTCAGGAGGGAAATGCCGACTGCCCGCTTCAGCTTTGTCTGTTCTACTTTTGGTCCAAGAAACCCCGACGCTCTGCCGGCTCCTGAAACTATTCGCAGTCGTCTTCACACGGCGCAAGCTGGTAATCCATGCCCAAAGGGACGCAGGTATTGCGTTCGACTTCCTCTTTCGCGAACATTGCACTCTGGATGCCGAAGGACATGGCAATATGGTCGATCTTTAGAGAGTATTTACGGCGAAGCTTCACGAGTTCGGAGCGCAACTCACTACGGCGCTCCAGGTCCTCGCTGGCCGAAGATTCCCATCTTGCGGTGAGAATAATCGAGAACCGGAGATTTGCCAGATCCTCGACAGATTCGGCAAGCAGATTCTGTTGTCTTTCCTGAAAGCACCGGGAAGCGGTACCGGTCGAGGCTGCGTCGAGCAAATGAGTAGACATGGCGATTCTCCCTTTAGGGCGTTGATCTCAATAGACCGGATGGGAGAACGTCAGCACATCTATCGCCGGCACAGATCCGGTAGAAACCCATTCTTTCGGCGGATTATTGCGATAGTGTGGCGCTTTGTTGACTAAAACGCTGTGATTTAAATCACTCTAGATGGATGCGGAGAGGAACCAAGGGGCCAGGGTAGCGAGGAACTATCGAGAACCTGGATTCTGGCTTACCCGCCCTGCCCGCAAAGATAACGTGGCCGGGACGAGGCACCCGAAGTTTGGGCCTGAAATCGGAAAGACGGGGTAGGCCGGGATACCCTTCCGCGGCCGGGAGGCGGCTCTCCGTCGCCCGCGTATAATAGAAGTGAGAAATAAGGATCTTTCATCTCTTGCGGATGGAGCAGCCCCGCTCCCCGCCACGGACAATGGATGCCCGAGCACATTAAGAAACAGCTTCTCGACGAGATCCAAATTCTTGAGCATGAGCTCTCCCATGAGCTTCCCGCGGAGATCAAGAAAGCCGTGGCCATGGGTGATTTGTCGGAAAACGCCGAGTATCACATGGCGAAACAGCGCCAGGATTTTGTAAATGCCCGGCTGGGACAGCTCAAGAGGCGCATGGCCGAGCTTTCGCTAGTGAACCTGTCGAACATTCCCAGGGACAAGACCGGCTTCGGATCGACGGTGGTGGTCTACGACTCCACCAAGGAAGCGGAGATTGTGTACCGCCTGGTGACGAGCGAGGAATCCGACGTATCCAAGGGGCTAATTTCAACGACCTCGCCGATTGGGCGCGGCCTGGTGGGCAAGCGAGTGGGTGACGTGGCGACAATTGTGACCCCGAATGGCAAGCGAGAACTTGAGATACTGAAGCTGACCACCGTTCACGACGAAGCTGCCGAAGCCGGCGAAGGCAACAAGGAAGACGAAGCCGCCGCTGGCGCAAAGTAGTAGCAAGGAAGACTAGAAATGACCACCTGGACCAGCGCCTTTGGCCGTGCCTGCGGTTGGCTTCTTGACCATATCGTTCACGGCCTGGCGCTAACCCGCATCTCTCCAAACGTACTCACCTTCATTGGCCTGGTCATCAACATTGCGGCCGCATTTCTGTTTGGCCACGCCAACGCTACAAACAGCGACCGCATGTTCCTGTATGCGGGTATGGTGATCTTTGGCGCTGGAATCTTCGACATGGTGGACGGACGGGTAGCCCGGCGTAACAACCAGGTCACCGTCTTCGGCTCATTCTTTGACTCGGTGATCGATCGCTACTCCGACGTGGTGCTGTTCTTCGGCCTACTGGTCTACTACGGACGCATCAACCGGTTCCGCTACGTGGTGCTGGTGGCTCTCGTGATGGTTACTTCGCTGATGGTGAGCTACACGCGCGCCCGTGCCGAGGCCCTTATCGGTCAGTGCAAAGTTGGCTTCCTGGAGCGGCCGGAGCGCATCGTGCTCATCATTATCGGCGCCGTCTTCAACCACTGGGGAGCGATGGCTCCAGTGTTGTGGGTGCTGGCCTCCCTCTCAATGATCACCGTGGTGCACCGGATTACTTACACCTACTCGAAGACCAAGCACCTGGCGCCGATCAGCTAAGCGGCTACCGCTGTCCCTTCTTCCAATCCTCGTAGGAGATGCGGGGAATAGTGATGAAGGCGTCCCTTGTCCTCACGTAATTTCCAAGGCCGTTCATGCGGCCAATGGCGTGCAGCTCTTCGGCCTTGACGTAGGGTCCTTCAGGATCGACGAAGCGGTCCTCGACATACACGGCAACAACGCGTCCGAGGATGATGCGCGAACGTCCAATCTCCATGGTGGTGAACTCGCGGCACTCCATAGCGGCGTGTGCCTCTGCAATGCGCGGCACTTTGACCTTCTCAGACGGTGCGGTTGTGAAGGCCGCCATCTCCACCTCGCTCAGCTCCGCAGGGAAGTCGGTAGCGCAGATGTTCATTTGGTTGGCGATGTCCTCGGTAACGATATTCACCACGAACTCGCCGGTGCGCCTGATGTTGCGGGCCGTGTCTTTGGGCTCATATTTAGGGTTTGAGCGGTTAGTGACGCCGATGCCGACGATAGGCGGGTCGGTACACAGGTAGTTGTACGCGCTGAAGGGAGCCGCATTCAAACGGCCATGCTCGTCCATGCTGGTGATGAGGGCAATGGGACGCGGTGCTACCAGGCCGACAAGCAGCTTGTACGCGTGGTTTGCGGGGAGTGCTTCGAGATCAAATTTCATAAGGAGATTTTCCAGGCTAGCAGGTGACTACCATGACAGAGCAGCCTTGTTTGACCGGTTTCCACTGCGCAAGAAAACTGGTGACCGAAGAAGACTGCATGCGGCGCATGGCCTCGAACTCGCCGCCCTTCTGGCTGTAGAGCAGGGCTCCCTGCTCGCTGAGGACGGCCAACGCTGGCACGCCTTTCTCCAGCGGGACCCGATATTTTTTCGCGAGGGCGAGATTTTCATCCATCGTGCCGATGTTGATGTGGACGAGCACAAAGTTGGCGTCGAGAATGGGCCGGTTGGCCGGATCGTGGAAGTAAATGTCCAGAACGTGGCAGTCGCCGCACCAGTTGCCGCCAAAGTCGAGCAGGATGCGCTTGTGGGTTGCCGCAGCAGTTTTGAGGGCGGCAGCGAGATCCGTTTTGGCCTGTGCCGGGTCGGGATAGATGTCGCGCGTGGCGCAGTTGGCCGTTCCGGCGGCAAGCGTCAGCAAAATGGCAAGCGCGATCTGCGTGAATTTTTTCACAATCGGAATCTTCGACCTGTGCCTGCTCTCAGTCTGCCACAAACCCACGGCGCTGTACCATTTTGATGACCGGGTTCGAAGGCGGTTGCATTTACTCTTAGGGTTAGATGAAAAACAGCACGGATCTGCGCAAACGTCTGGAGTCGGCGGCTTTCCCGGACCTGGGAGCCATGATGGAGGGCTATGCGAAGGCTGCGGCGGAGCTGGGCCGCAGTCAGTTTGGGCAGAAGCTGGATTTCACTTCGGAATCGATCGATGGGCTGGACGAGATACTGATCCGGGTGGGCGAGAGCCCGGAACTCGATGTGGATTTTGAAGTGCGGCTCTGGGGCAGCTACCTTGGCGAGATTCTGCGGCGGCGCTATGCCGGGACATGGGAGATGACGCAGTATCCAGGGGGCGTAGCGGCGGTTCCGGCGGTGGAATTGCGTGGCTCGCGGCTGTTTCCGCTGATGAAGGTGTATCGCCGGCTGACGGAGGGCGAGGAAGAAGACCTGCGCACCTTTTACTCCATGGTCACCGAGCGGCTGGGCAAGCCTGCCCAGGTGAATTGAACCTTATCCATTGCAACCAAACCCCCTAAATGCGATTCGGACGCCCTCCCAGCGCGGGAATACGGTTATGTGCGACAATAACCAGTGAACATGTGTGCCCGGGAATTGTGGCACGCGGAGGATAGAGCAATGGGCGATCTACTTCAACCGTGGCACCTGATCGTACTGGCCGTGGTTGCATTTCTTTTATTTGGCGCCAAGCGGCTGCCGGAGTTGGGCAAGGGACTGGGCGAAGGACTGAAAGGCTTCAAGGAAGGTATTCGGGGAATCTCCGATCCGCCTCCACCGGTGCAGAGTGTTCAGCAGAATGCTGCTCCCGCACCCCCACCCACGACACCGGCCGAGCCCAAGCAAGGCTGAACGAATAGCGCGACGAGCCGCAGGGAAGCGGGCGGGATTCCGAGTTTGGAATAGCTGCTGATTCCCGATGTCGTGTACGGCGCGCTTTATGGCATTTCACGAGACCTGTGCCGTCGCACAGGTCGTTGTGCGTCTGAGGCAAACGGGCAGATTCTAAAGGCTGAGCAGCATTACCGCGCCTAGGGCCACAGCCATTCCGGCCATCTGGCGGCGACTCGGCCGTTCGCGGAGCACCAGCGCGGCCAGCAGAATGGTGCCGGCGGGATAGAGCGAACACACCACCGCAGCCGCGTCTAGACGCCCAATCTGGGTGGCTCGAATATAGAACAGATTGCCCACCGTATCGAGCAAGCCTGCCAGAATCCCAGTCTGCCAAAAGCCGCGCCATGGTCCCTTGGGCGGCTTCACCAGGATAACCAGGATCATAGCCACGCTGCCGGCGGCTCGGGCTGAGGTCATGGTCCACAGTACGCCGCCTCCGCTGGCTATCTTAAAGAGGATTAACTGGGCACCAAATCCGGTTCCGGCCAACGCGCCGAGCATCAGCGCAGCCGGCGGCGAAGTGCGGCCATCCTTGGCCGGCGCATGCGTGATGAGCCAGATAGCGGCCAGCCCTGCGGCCAACCCGAGAGCAGTGAGCGGGCTGGGAAAGCCATCGACAAACAGCGAAAAGACGACCGGAACCAGGGCCGTAAGCAGGCCGGTAAGCGCGGCGGTGAGGCCCATGGCGCCCATGGCGAGCGCGCGATAGAAGATGGCCAGCGCTACAGAGCCTTCAAAGCCCCCGATTAGGGCATAGAGCAGATAGTGCGAGCCGGGCAACGCCAGCCGGATCCCGAGGCAGTATGTCAGCAAGATGAGGAAGGAGATGATATGGCCGGATGCGACCACAAGCAGGGCGGGAGCGCGGCGCGCGCCCATCCCACCCACAAAGTCAGAACCGCCCCAGGAAGCGGCCGACACTAACCCCAAACCGGCCGAGGCCCCCGAGGCGTTCATCAGTGCCTGTTCACGCTATTTGAAGTCCTGACCGGACGGATAGTAGCCCTTCTTGGCGATCACATCCAGGCCGGGGCGATCGACTTTCACTTCGATGGCGCGATATTTGCTGTCGTAAATCGACTCGTGGCTCAGGTATCCCAGCGTGTACTGGGTGCGCGCTTCGCTGGCGATCTTCGCGTAGCTCTTTTCAATTCCATTCACGCCGCGCTCGGAGTCAAGGTCGCCGCCGGTGGCATAGGTGTACTTGAACAGGATGTTGTCGTACATGGTGAAGGGCAGATGGATGCGGCTGACGTAGCCCTCGCCCCAGACTGCGGAGGCGCCCACACCGGTTGCGTAAACGGTGATCTTGTTGGTCTGCAGGTAGCGGATGACCTGACGGAGAGTAGCCTTGCTGCCGTATTCCTTACCGTCAGAAACAACGTAGATAATGCGGCGGCGCTCCTTGGGACGAGTGGACAGCTCCTTGGCGGCCGTCAGAATCGCATCGTTGAGGGTATGAATTTCCTTGGGAAGGGTAATGAAGGAGCCGTTGCCAGCCGATCGTCCTGGCTGCAGATTGGGGTCAACGCAGTTTCCATTCTCGCGGATGTTGCAACCGGCGAGCGGACCGCTGTTGGTCGGCACCTGCTCATCGGCGCCGGCCGACTTGGCAAGCGCCAGAACTGCCGGCAAGCGGTTGCCCTGTGCGCCGGTGAAGCCGGTCCACTCCTTGGCCCCGTTGTTGTAGGTAAAGACCGCTGCCTCATCGTAGGGAGTGAGCGCGCCCTGAACGGCGTCGAGGGAGTCGTTCACTTTGGCCATCACATCGGAAGTCAGGCTCTGATCGATCACAAAGGCGATGGAAAGTGGAGCTGGATCGACGCTGAACACGCGGAGCGGCTCACGAACGTTGTTTTCAAAAACCTTGAAGTCGCGGCCGGTCAGGCCAGCCACCAGATTACCCTTCGGGTCCTTGACGGTGACCGGGACCTCGACAAAGTTCACATTCACGACGTACTTGGTGAGTGCGGCTGCGCCTTCTTCAGGAGGGGCGGTCTGGACATCATCCTTGCCCTGGCTCGATGGCGGCTGGCTCGACGGCGGCAGGGTGGGAGGCGCCGGGCGTTGCTGATCTTGAGTTGCCGAAGACGAACTGGGCCCGGACGCCGAAGAATCAGCGGGCGTGGCCGTGGCGCCTTTGCCGGGAGTAATGGGGCCCATTTCCGTCAGCGACGGAGCCGCCTGCGGTGCTGGCGCATCCGGTACCGTTGACTGCTGCGTTTGGGGCAGAGCCACCGGGCTCAGGGATAGGGTAGAGCCGAGGAGCGCCGTGAGCGCCATTGCTTTCGAACCAAATTTCACAGGTTTATTCTTCCTCCCAGACCGACGCATCCTGCTGTCAAGCGACCGGCGGACGCAATCCGCACTGGCCCGACGAGCCAGCAGGGCTGCACCTGTCAGAGTATCAGACGCAACAGAGCAGCGCTGGTTGCCCGCCAACGCAGAAAGAGTTCGCGTATGCTCTCTTCGTAGTACCATTTCCGTCTATATGAGCAGCATGAGCGTCCGATTTGGAGTTGCCGTTTTGTTTTTCAGCCTGCCAGGCGTCTCCGCGGCGGGATGGGCTCAACTTGCGCCCTCGCCCGACGCGCCCCCGGTAAGCACGGCTCCGGCCCAGGCAGCCGATGAGACCGCGGTGGCCACTCTCAAAATGAACGTGAACCTGGTGGACCTGTTTTTTACCGTCAAAGACAAGAGCGGGCAACTGGTTCCGCACCTCACCAGGAACGATTGCACGGTGCTGGAAGACAAGGTGCCGCAGACGCTGAAAAGCTTTGTGGCCGAAACCAATCAGCCGTTGACACTGGGCATACTGCTGGACACGTCGGGCAGCCAACAGCAGGTCTTGCCATTGGAGCAGGATGCCGGCGCCCAGTTTCTTCAGCGCGTGCTGAAGTCGAAAGATGAAGCGTTTCTGGTCTCGTTCGATGTGGATGTGGACCTGCTGCAAGACTTCACCAACAATCCGCGGCAGCTGGCGCGGGCCATGAGCAAGGCAGAAATCAACACCGCGGGCGGCAACGGAGGGGCGGGCATTCCCGGAGCCGGCGGAGGAACTGTTCCCACCGTGGGGGATCCCAAGGGGACTCTGCTCTACGACGCGGTGAACCTTGCCGCCAATGAAAAGCTGAACCAGGAGAGCGGCCGCAAGGCAATGATCATCCTGACCGATGGTGAGGATCAGGGCAGCCGCACCAAGATTGGCGAGGCGATCGCGGCGGCACAGAAATCCAACGTGATTATTTATGTGATTTTGATTGCCGACCGCGGGTTCTATGGTGGGTTCAGCTTTGGCTACAGCGGTTACTCGGCAGCGAAGAGGCTGTCAGATGAGACTGGCGGCCGGCTGATCGATGTAGGCAACAACGGCAAGAAACTTGAAGCCGCCTTCCAGCAGATCGAAGACGAACTGCGCACCCAGTATGTGGCCAGCTATACACCCAGCAACGCCAAGTTGGACGGAACCTTCCGGCACCTTGCGGTGCAATGCCAGGGCGATGGAATGAAGGTGCAAGTGCGCAGGGGCTACTACGCATTGGCGCCGCAGAATTAGCGAGCCGGTTTCCTGACGCGATGCAGCGGAAAGGTGAGCGGCCGGCTGGGGCAGGGCGGGACCAGTAAAGGAAAAATGGCAGGCGTGGAGCTAGGTTCCGCCCCTGCTTCGTTTTCGCACACACAATTACCTAAGTCCTGCAACTTGGTAATCTGGCGCCTTTCATGGGTCTTCGTTAATATCGGCGCAAGTGGGAAATACTTGAGGCCGATCCCCAAAAAATCTTCAGCCTCAGAAAACCCTGCACCGAGGAGCCTGCCATGGACACCAATTTCGCCGTCAATGAATCCTATGAGATCAGTCCGCGGTTTCAACGCACCATCGAGGAGAGGATTGCGCGGTTGGAAAGAGATGCCGAAAGCGACGAGGCGATCGCGGCGCAGCTTGAGAACGGCGACCATATTCGCAGACAGATGCGCCTGGTGGCAGTGCAGCGCGCGGAGGCTTTGCGCATGAGGTTGTTTCTCGATCGCGCAAAGACGCGGCTCCCCCGGCCAATGATTCCTCTCTAATCCCATACGGCGCATTCAATCCAAAAGAGCTGAATGCAAAAGTACAAGGGCCGCGCTCCCGCGAGGGATTGGCGCGGCCTTTGATTTTGGAGCACCGGGCGGGGATCGAACCCGCGTATACAGGTTTTGCAGACTTTGATAGGGTGTCACCCATCACAGGAAACCCGCGCCACCACAGGCTAAAACCACTTATCACAGGTGACAGCCAGTGACGCCGCGCCCAGTGATAGAAAGGCACCCATGTACATCAAGGGAACTCGCTTTTACGCCGACTGGACCGACAAGGACGGTCACCGCCGCCGCAAAGCCTTTACAACTGCCAAGGGAGCACTCGCGCACCAATCCGCGCAGAGGGCGCTTCTATCAAAACGGAAGCGGAGGATTCAGTCGGCGCAATCCTCCGGGGCCTCATCACTCGCCGACCGCAAGACGACACCACAGCCAAAGCCGCGCGCACAATCATTGCCCACGCTGGTGAAGCCCACCCCAAAGACCTCAGCGCCGCCGAAGCCTACGAAATCGACGCGGCCATTTGCGAGAGTGGTTACGCTCACTCGACGCGGCTAAACCGCGCCACCAATGTGCGCCGCCTCCTGCGCTGGCTCCGCGACCATCACGGCGCGCCAGACCTGACACACCTGATCACTCGACACCCCGGACTGCGACCGCGCAACGTGACGGCCACGGACGACGAACGCGATATGATCCTAGCCGCCGCGCCGCCAGACATTCGGTTGTGGCTGCTCTTCTGTAGCGACTCGCCATCCGCTCAGGCACAGCGCAACGCCTCGCACCAGACCACTACGACCCAAAGAGGCAGGAGATCCGATTCACCACAAAGCTAGGCGAACGGCAAACCCTGCCAGTGACCGAGGAGATTGCGGCCATTCTCAAAACGTGCAGCCAGGACAACCCCGCGCCATTCGTGCGGCAGGTCCAAGCCGCAAGCCAGACACCCGGCCACGGCAGGCCCATAGTGCAGGATGCATGCCGAACGGCGATCAGTGTCCGATATCGCAGACTACTCGACCGCTTGGGCATCACCCGCAAACTCACACCACACGACTTCCGACGCACAACCGCAACCCCGCTCTACGAACTCACCGGCGACGCCCGAGACGTGCAAGCACTGCTAGGCCACAGGTCGCTAGCTTCCACCATCTGGTATCTCGATCACGACTTGCGCCCAGTCAAACGCGCCACCCTCGAACTACTCAAGAGCTCGACAGACAGAAAGGAAAAGACCGCATGAGGCTAGCTCTCATTGCCCACCATCAAACGGTGTCCATCGACGCCAACGCCGCGCCACCCCGCGACCGCACCAGCCGCACCGACAAAGCCCTCGACCATTGCAAAGACGAGTGGACACGCGCCTACGAACTCGCCCAGGCCAAGGGACTCACCGCAGCCAAGGCGCTCCGCATGGCCTCCGTCGCCTACAAACTCGCCATGCCCAAAATGGACAGCCTGCCAACCATCCGCGCCGCTATTGCCTGCGTCGCGCAAGGCATAACCCTTGAAGTGTTCGACGGGCGCGACGGCTCACAACTTCTCTACGCCGCACAGGTTGCACTGTCAGTCCTCAAACAGAAGGAGCCCAAAAAGTGACACCCCCCACCCCCACCCGCCGAAAGAGCCAGCCAGGTCAACCGCCCGACACCATCCACGGAGCCGCCGAGGTTCAAGGG
>DASRLI010000528.1:0-2830 GCA_035648535.1 Occallatibacter sp.
CATTGGGACGCTGATGAACGACAAGACCGGGCTGAACCAGTTGCAGGGCGGGATCGTTTGGGGCGTGGGGTTTGCGCTGACCGAGGAAACCGTGATCGACCCGGTATATGGGCGGACAGTGAATGAAAATCTGGCGGAATATCATGTGCCGGTGAATGCCGATATCGGGACGCTGGACGTGACGGTGCTGAATATCCCGGACACGAAGTTCAATCCACTGGGGGCGCGTGGGATTGGGGAGATCGGGATTACCGGCGCGGCGGCGGCGGTGGCGAATGCGATCTATAACGCCACCGGCAAGCGGGTGCGGGATTATCCGATTACGCCGGATAAGATTATGCGGGCTTAGACCGGACCTAGGACGCCCGAGTAGCCCCCAACACCCCACTCATCGCAATGAAACCACGATGAATGGGGCACCCGGCGTATAGGCGCCGACCGCACATGAGCGCGACGCCTGTTTGCGGCTAGTCGAACGGAGTATAGAGGTAGCGGCTCGACGTATGAAGTGGCTGTGTAGCGTGCCTACAAGCCGAAGAACTTGCTAATCCCCGGATCGATGGTGGTCTGAATGTAGTTGTAGATGTTGTTTCCATCGGTGATGCTCTGAAATTTAGCTGTAACATTATTCGCGTAGTCGCCAGCAAATTGCGAGATATTTTGCAAGCCAGTTTGCTGCGCAGGGAACCAGGGTTCCACGTTCCGAGCGGCCCATGAGATTGAATTCGACAGCATGGTTACCTCAGGAACGACAACCATGCCCGTAATCGCTCGCAGGGCTGCGGAAGCCACCTGCGAGCTCATTTTGGCCCCTTTCGTCGTACCATCGTCATTCGATTCCATGATGGCAACGCTCTCGCCGTAAACCGACGCTAGCGACACAACGATGGCCGCAAAAGCACCAACAGAATTAGCAACCTTCTCGCCCTTGACGGCGAATTCATACACACTGCGTGCGCGCGCGTTGATGACAATGCCCCTCAGGTTACCGGAGACATTCATGATTGGCTTCAAGTGAAGCCAAGAGTACTTCTGAAATGCGGCTGAAAGCGTGATTACCTGCGTCGCCATCGCCGCAGCCCCTACAACATCGGAAACATTGGACGCCTTGTCAAAAGTTGTCCCTATTTCAACCACTACAGTTGGAACTTTCGAAGCCATGTCTCTTCTCCATTATTCGTGATGCTCGCGGAGATCAAGACTATACCTGCTGCACGCATTCCGCCACGCCGAAATTTGCAAGGTTGATTTGTGGTTTGGTTTATTTACGGGCAGGTGGCCCACATCTCACCTCTCGGCCTCAAAATCGGGCGCCCCGTTCTGAGGGAGTTCAGATATGTGCTGTCTGCGACGCCCGAGTAGTGCCCAACACCCCACACATCGCGATGAATGGCACCCGGCGGGCGTGATTTTTGTGTTGAAGCACAGTAGAAGTGTCCCCTTGATAGCTCGATAGAAGTGTCCCCTCGTACAGTGCCTTTGAGGTTTGGAGGCGCGGATTGGGACGAGATTGAGTGAACGGGAGTTGTTGCGTGGGGAGGCTTTTGGGCGAGTGGTTTCCGGGAGTTTGTCTTTGCGCCAGGCGAGCGAGATGTTGGGGTTGAGTTACCGTCAGAGCAAGCGGCTGTGGTCTCGCTACCGTGCAGGCGGTGCTGCGGGCTTGCAGCACGGGCTGTGCTGGCGGCGTTCCAACCACGGCTATGGGGCGGATTTTCGTGCGGCCGTTCTGAAGCGCTGCGCCGAGCGGTACGGAGACTTCGGACCGACGCTGGCGAGCGAGCATCTGGCAGCGGAGGACCATCTGGCGGTGAGCGCGGAGACGTTGCGGCGCTGGCAGCGGGCGGCGGGCCAACCGGGCGTGCGCAAGCGCAAGGCCTACCGGCAGCGGCGCGAGCCGAAGGCGCACTTCGGGGAGCTGGTGCAGATGGACGGCAGCTTCCACGACTGGCTGGAAGATCGCGGCGGCAAGGGTTGCCTGATGCATCTGGTGGACGATGCGACCTCGACGGCGCTGTTCTCGTTCTCGAAGCAGGAGACGACCTGGGCGGCGGCCAACCTGCTGCGCGCCTGGATCGAGCGCCATGGCGTGCCCAAGGCTTTGTACACGGACTGGAAGAACGTCTACGTGCGCCAGGCCACGGAGCGCGAGAAGCTGAAGGGCATCGAGCCGGTGAGCCAGTTTGGGAGGATGTGCGCCCGGTTGGGGATCGGGATCGTCCCGGCCGGCTCTCCGCAGGCCAAGGGCCGCGTGGAACGGGCGCACGGCACCCACCAGGACCGGCTGGTGAAGAAGCTGCGGCTGGCCGCTATCGCGAGCTACGACGAGGCCAACCGGTATGTCGCAGAGAGTTATATCGCCGAGCACAACCGGCGCTTCGCCCATGCCGCATCCAGCCCGGCGGACTTCCATCGCAAGCGGCCTGCGAAACGGGAGCTGGACGATGCGTTCCAACTGGAGCAGGAGCGCGTGGTGAGCCTGGACTGGGTGGTCAGCTATGACGGCCGCCTGCTGCAACTGGCGCGGCAGAGCCGCCACCACGCTCCCGCCAAGAGCCGCGTGCTGGTGCGAGAGAACCAGGCGGGAGACCTTGCCATCGAGTACCGCGGACCCAAGCTGGGCTTCACCGAGATCGCCCAACGGTCCCAGCGCGGACCCGCTCCGTGTGTTGTGTCCCCGGCTAGCCGGGGACACAACACACCCTCCAAAGACCATCCCTGGAGACAAGCCCTCAAGCCCATGCAGCCAACTCTTCCCACTGGCTTGCCAACTTCAACCCAGGGGACATTTCTATCGAGGTGAACATGGGGACATTTCTATTGTGGTATGACA
>DASRLI010000529.1:0-7262 GCA_035648535.1 Occallatibacter sp.
TCCAAACCCATCACAAAAAGGGGGTTGACCCTCACCTGGGCAGGCAATGGCGCCGACGGCGCATATGCGTACCGAAAAACGCCGATGTAGCCGGGAGGAATTCTGGCTTCGCGCCAAATCGCCAACGCACTCATCGAGGAGCGGTGGAGAAGTCCCGAGGTTCCGTATTTCGGGCGCGTTGCCGGCAAACAGGGTATTTGCACCGCTGAGGCAGCAGAGCGTTCCAGAAAAGCCCCGCCGGGACGGTTTCAGCGCCACCGCGAAAATCCGACGCTGCCAAGGCAAACTTACACATTCACTTGCACACTTTCACAGTTGCTCAAAATAACATGCTTTATTTGCAATAATTTACGAGCAACAGCAACGCACTTAAAATCCGCAGGCCGCAAGGCCGTGGGGGTTCAAGTCCCCCTCCGGGCACCAAGTAACAATATTTAGAATCAATAATATACAGACGAAATTATCGTTTGTGCCCAAAATGTGCCCAAATCGAATTTGCGGCAAAGAATGACCAATCAACCAACAACACTGGTGTCCGGTTTATTCTAGGCGTCCTGCCTGCAAGTCCCGTTATGACTAGGTTTTCCAGCTGATTTAGGGTGTCCACGATTTGAATTGCGTGGTGCTCATTTGCGATGCTTTCGGGATTCAACGACCGGGAGTGCCGCATGAACGTTGGCAAGACGCTGTTTGCGCAGGTGATGGAGTTTGTGCCTTGGAAAACCTTTGCACGCATCATCGAACGGCACAAGGGCGATGCGGGGGTGCGCACGCTGAGTTGCGCCGATCTGTTTCGAATCATGGCCTTCTCTCAGCTCACCTGGCGCGAGTCGTTGCGGGACATTGAGGTTTGCTTGGAAGCCAATCAGGCCAAGCTGTTTCACATGGGGATTGCCGCTCCACCCGCCCGCTCCACGCTGGCCGATGCGCTGCACCTGCGCGACTGGCGCATCTACCATGCACTGGCCCAGCGGCTGATCGCTCATGCCAGAGCGCTGTATGCGCAAGATGCATCCGTGCTGGACCTCGATGCAAGCGTTTATGCGCTTGATTCAACCACCATCGACTTATGCCTGAGTTTGTTTGACTGGGCGCCGTTTCGATCTACCAAAGCGGCTATCAAGTTACATACCCTGCTGGATCTGCGCGGCGCAATTCCCGCCTTCATTCACATCAGCGACGGTAAGCTGCACGATGTTAACGTCCTCGACATTCTTCTCGTGGAGGCGGGCAGTTTCTACATCATGGATCGTGGATATCTGGACTTCGTGCGGCTGTACGCGATGCATCAGGCCGGAGCCTTCTTCGTTACCCGCGCGAAGGAGGGCATGAATGCGCGGCGTGTGTATTCGCATCCTGTTGACCGCGCCACCGGCATCATCTGCGATCAACGCGTCATGCTCAACGGCTTTTATTCGGCCAGGAACTACCCCGAGCATCTTCGCCGCATTCGCTTCAAGGACCCAGAGACAGGCAGGACGCTGGTGTTTCTGACCAACAACACCACGCTCCCTCCCCTAACGATTGCCACGCTCTACAAGAACAGGTGGTATGTCGAACTCTTTTTCAAGTGGATCAAACAGCATCTACGCGTCAAGCGCTTCCTCGCCACCAGCGAGAACGCCGTGAGGAGCCAGATTTGGTGCGCCGTAGCTACCTATGTGCTGATTGCTATCGTCAAGAAGGAACTGAACCTAGACGCCTCGCTCTACACTTGTCTACAGATTCTGTCGGTCTCGATCTTCGAGAAAACCGAGATTTCATGCGCCCTTCAGCAACATCAATCCCACATTGGCCAATCGGCATTCTCTAACCAACTGAATCTATTCGACATCTAACCGGACACTACTGAACCAACAAATACAATTAGTCCGTATGCCGAAACCCAAAAAGCAGCTACCACCATATAAGGCGTCTGTCGTCGTTCGAAGACAGCCCTTGCCGCCCGAAGCAACAACCGAGGATTTCGATCGCTTTGGCATTCTGCTCAAGGAATCGCAGAAATTCTGTAAGAAAGTCGGCCTTCAGAAGGACCTGATTTCGAAGATCATAAAAACCGACACTGATTGGGCCTTCATCCTCAAAGTTGATGCGCTCCTCGAAAGCGCGGCGAAGCATATCGTTCGGCACGGCCTTCAGATCCAGCTCCTGAAGCAAACGTTCCGCAATGAACCTCTCGATGACTTTATCGATTCAATGTCGATGAACGGTCGCACATCACTTCTGAAGCTTCTCGACGCTGCAGGTCTGCCATCAGAAGAACTCGGATTTGTTGAAGTTATCCGCTTGGTCAGAAACGCCTACGCCCACAATATCGAATATGCCGACCTCAGCCTGGTGGACCTCATCAGGTCGCGGCAAGACAAGTCACGGCTTATAAAGCACCTCAGCGGCATTCGAACGTATGACGAAGCCGATCTGCTCGCCAGCTATGAAAAAGACCTGATGTTCCTTCGGTTCTGCATCATTGATTCAGCGATGCGGTTTCTTTTTTATGCCTATCACCTGACATCGAAACCGAGAAAGCTGCGACAGCGAACATCACACTGAGTTGTAATTTCGGAGCCCTAGCCTTGAAACCTTCCTACTGGATGCGCTTAACAGGCTCGGCGATCGTGTAGTCGGTTCCGATGTGAACGCGCTCCATCAGATCGTCAATACGCGCCTGGCGGGCAGGGGACCATTTAGCATAATGCTTGCGAACAATCTCCGGCGAGTTGCCGAGGATGTCGGCCACGTCTTCGAAACTGGCACCCTTGCCGAGCAACTCCGTCGCCAGAGTGTGGCGGAAGCGATGCGCATGGGCCCGTAAGACCATCGACGCTTTGAACACCGTTGATAGGCTCCGATCGGCGATATCCTTCATAGTCCGTTCCGACGAGACCCCGTTCCAGAAATAATTTTGGCAATCCGCCATAGACCCGCGCGGTACCGGAACGCAGTCAAGCGCGTCTTTCAACTCGCGGGGAATGGGCAGAAACACCGGCTTGCCGCTCTTTTCGGTGCGCAGAAAGATGCGCCAGCGGCCGCTTTCGCGGCTGAGGCGATCCTTGCTCAGCATGGCTACATCGCCGATGCGGAGCCCCGTATAGCGCAGGGTAAGGACCATCGCTTTCGCGCGCAGGCGCTCATAGGGGCCACGACCAATGGAATCGCAGGCCTTGATGATGGATTTGACATCCGCTGGCGAGAACGGTTCAACATCGTTCGGCTTTATGTTGCGAGGAGCCTTGATGCGCTTCGCCACGTTCTCACCGGCCCATTTGCGATCGAAGCAGAATCCACAGAACTGGCGCAGAAGTTGAAGTTCTTTGGAGGCGGTGATTGGCTTTAGTGCACGGCCAGCGCGGAAGGCGTCAAGATGATCCGTCGTCAGCTCGTCGACAGAGTCGATCTTCCGGGCCTCGCAAAATGCTCGCAGGTGGTTGAGCGTATTCCGGTACTTTCGCACCGTCGAGTGTCTTAAGGCTTCGCTTTCGCAATGTTCGAGGAAGGCGGCGATTGCTTCCCTGACAGGTTTGAAGATGCTGGCGTCGGGCGATTCCAGGGCGACGGCCTTCTTGCGTCCGCGGGTCATGTCCCGCGTGCCGAGCGACTGGCGCAGAACCCGCTTGCCGTTGATATAGCCGTCCGCCCAGAGCGGGCAGTTGCATTTGAGAACGTCGCGGCCTCTCGTCCGGTGCGGGCAGGCCTTGGTATGGCGCCGCCAGATCGTCAACATGGAGTCAATTCTAGCGCGAACGCCGGGCATAAACCCGCCTTGCGACCGATTCCGGGATGCGCAGTGTGAAATATTCCCGGCGACCGCTGCGCCGGAAGGAATTGCCGTATTTCAGGACTCCGGGTTCGTCAATGAACATACGGCGGATGGTGCTTTCATCGAATTTCCACAGCTCCGCCAGCTCCTGCGGGGTGAAGTGATGTTCGAAAGCCGTTTCGTCTGCCATTGGTCGTTGGGTCAGCTTTTATGGCTGGGGAAAGACCGCATCAAGCGTTGGGATGCGATCCTTCAGTTTCGTGGAGAAGAGGCGTTCACGTTCGATCGTCGAAATCGCGAAGCTCTGATGTCGATTCAAAGATCCAGACAGGCGACCTTGTCGGTCCCCCGAGACGGACCGTGATCCGGGCCAGTTCTTGTCGACATTGCTTACGTCGTGTATCAAGGGCCGCGGCGCCTTCCTTTTTACCGCGGGTTCGGAATCGAAGACTTGAGGCCCTCGACATCTGAAACTCATGGGGGAGAAGATCCGTAACGAACGATCCGACGTACTCGCGTCGGAGAATCGATTGGCCCTTTGTGTGATCGCTTATGCCTCCAACCGATAAAGGCTGTCGATGACCCCTACCGAAGCCAAACCAGACAGGTGCGCTGGGATCCAAAAACGACCAACAATCCGGCCAAACAGTGGGGCCGCTTCCGTATAGATCGAAAAATGGCCTCGAACCCAGTGCATCCGCTTGCTCCCTGGTTGCTGCCGTTGCAAAGTGGTTGAAATCACCCGACCCTTCCTATCTCGGATGACCACGATATGGCGATCGAAGGCTGGATACTTCTTCCGTTCCTCAATCTGCTTCCTGCGCTTGGACTTCTTCATCGCCAGCGGCAGAGGAATGGTGACCGACTCCAAACTTACGTTCCGGCAATGCATCAAGGTAATGGCAAACAGGACGGGGAGGATGTGAGCGAGGAGGGTTACATCCACATCTCGATCTTCAATGTCTTCCCCGGTTACACTGACAAGCAAATCTTTTTTGTCCAATACAGGACTTCCATCCTTATTCAGGTAGAGGGTGAGTGATGGATTGAAGCATATGTCCTCCCCAACCGCGACGTATCCCAAGGCCCGCACCTCCCAAAATGCACTCTGCGCCGTCTCAGGAAACTCTTCAATCAGCCGCAACCTGCTGTTCTCATCTAGGGCCAGTGTATGAAAGCAAGTGGCCATGTCATGAAGAACTGGATTCCCACCATCCTCTTTTAGGAGAAACCCTTTGTTATCTCCCCCTCGATACTCGAAGATGCAGCCGGGGAAGGGCGGAATCACACCACTCGCGAAAATCGAATGATCGAAATCGCCGGCGCCAGAGTCCCATGAAATCAGAAATTGTTCCACCGCTTCTCTAATGTCGATGACCTTGTACCCACGATGCGCCCTAGGAAAAGAGGGAAAGGCTCGGCAAATTCTCTCCACAAATGTGCCGGTCGCGGGTTGCTGAGAAGGTTTCATCTCTTTTCTCCAGATAGTTAGGGCCGGGCACCTGACAGAAACCCTCCACTTTTGTCTCGAACTTATTAGGCGCCGAGCAGCCATGACAGGAAGCGCGAGTGCCAGTGCTTGCCGAAGACACGGCCATTCAAATCGGCGGTGTTAGTGGCAGGCACGCTCTCGACGTTAGCCCCTTCTATTTAAAAACGCAAGTCCATGGATGTTATCCGGCCCCGCTGTTTACGCGCCTGCCGGCGACTTATATCCACTTATACATGAAGTAGTCTGAGTTAGTTTTTCACTAAATTTTTTTGATAGTTTGCGATTAGTGGCGTCATTGCCGGCGATGCCGTTACTCAAGTAGAACCTGGAGTAAGGCCAGAGTACAGTAATGGTAGAACCTAGAGTAAGTAGAGTACTTTTCGACTACCTGACGTTAGTAACATGCCCGCGAAAACATTGGCCGATAAAGGGCGTATGGTGGATGCAGAGGAGAACGATTTGAACAACGACGAAACAACGGACGACATAAACTTTGGTGACGAGCCTGCTAAGGCGGAGCCTATACCGATAGAGTGGGAAGATCAGCTACACGAAGAGGCGGCTGAGGCGGCGGATGTGGGTATGAAAGATAGCCGGTACGTTGATCCCCTTGAGGACCTAACCTGGGCTCATGAGGCGAAGAAGAAGCATCTATGTGAATGCCCGCTTTGCGATTCCAACTCCGAGTCGGGGTGCATGAACGAGGGCACCATCCTGATCCCGCAAAGTGAAAGCTGCGGCAGTGACTATTGGTTTTGCCCCGCCTGCGCTGGCAGCGTGGCGGCGACACGGGGGCTCCGTGTGGGAGAGGAGCCGCTCTCGGCGTCAGAAAAAGGCGAGGCTTGCGCGGCGTGCAACAGGCCGCTGGCGATGGGCGAGGGTATCGGCCAAGGGGGCTATGGAAACAACTATCATCTCTGCCCGGCGTGCGACAAAGCCTCCAGGGCGAAAGCCCGCACCGAGTACCTCGCCTATGAAAAGAGTGGCGGCGACGAAGGCGGCGCTCGTCGCCACGACGCGGAAGGCCGCCAGTGCCTCGCATGTGGCGGCGTAGATATCGACGCAATGGGCAAGTGCAAGCGGTGTGGCCGCGTTTTGGGGACCGCACCGGAATTGACGCCGAAACCGAAAGGAAAACAATGAAGATTGAACTAACAACCAGCGAATTAGACTGCGTCCTGAGCGGGCTTGAGGCTGTACAGGACGGCAGCGCGAAATACCGCGATCTGCTTACCCGCCTCGCCAACCGGGCTGAGGAGGCTGGCGTTGGCCCGGAACTGCCCGACGAAACTGAACTGACGCCGGAGCCGGAATTGTCACCGGAGCAGATAGCGCAGATCGCCGCCAAGCACGTGGACGCTGAGGACACCGACGAGCATATATGTGAAAAACCAGGATGCCGCAACATGGCGAGTAACTGCGTATCTTGGTACGGCCAAGTGGCTTGCTGGATGTGTGTCGAGCACGGTGGACTCAACCTTACTGATAGCCACGAACTGCGTCAGCGTCCGGCCAAATTCGCACTTGTCGATGAGGAATTGACGCCAGGGCAGCAGGCGGTCGAGGACGAGGGCGCGCAACTGCGGAAGCAGGCCGAGCAGGACAAGGCTGAGGATCAGCGCCAGGACCTGGAAGAGGAGAAGGCAGATACTAACTGGCCGCTCGGTGATGATGATGCGCGTGACGCATCGAGGCGGCGCGGGGATGGCGACGACGAGGCCGAGCGCCAGCACAAAGAAGAGGAGGCTGAAAATGGTTGAGCGGATCGGTTACATCGTCGCAACAGAAAACTTCGCCGCCGACCAGCAAACGGACGGCGAGGTAATGGGACTGGGTTTTATGCCCTGTGAACCGTCTGGCGAACCGTGGTCGCCGAAACAGGAAGCCAAATCAGAAAAGCTCGGCTTCAAAAAAGTTCTCGCGGTGGTCTCCAATGTAACTCGTTGGGACGGCAAGATCCATCACGAAGGAATCCAGGCGCACTTCCTCAAGACGGTATCCGATGAATTTGAA
>DASRLI010000530.1:0-27904 GCA_035648535.1 Occallatibacter sp.
TGCCGTCGCGTGCTTGCGGGGAATGGCTAGGTTGCCCGACCTGACTCGCATCGACCCAGGCTCGCTGCCTCCGTTAGCTTCCGGCGATGGACCCGATCTCACCGTTGTTGTTCCAGCGTGCAATGAAGAGAATTCCATTCAGGCCACGCTTCGGTCGCTGCTTGCTTCCAGGGGATTGCGGCTGCAGATCATTGCTGTCAACGACCGTTCCAGCGACAGGACTGGAGAGCGCATGGACGAGGTTGCCGCGGCCTGCGACGGTCGGCATAGCCTGCGGGTGATGCACATCAGCGAGTTGCCTGCAGGGTGGCTGGGCAAGCCGCATGCGATGGCTATGGGAGCCGAGCAGGCTGCATCGCCCTGGCTGCTGTTTACTGATGGCGACGTGATCTTCGATCCCCGGGCGCTTGAACTTGCTCTTCGCCATGCACAGGCTGAGAAGGCGGACCATTTGGTCGTTGTGCCGACGGTGATCCTGAAGACATGGAACGAGGCCGCGATGCTTGGAGTGATGAACGTTCTGGGCGGATGGACGATTCGCCTATGGAAGGTCGCGGACCCTCGCGCGAGGGATTCTATCGGTGTGGGTGGCTTCAATCTCATTCGCCGCAATGTTTATGTGAGCCTGGGCGGCTTTGAGCGGCTGCGGATGGAGGTGGTGGATGACCTGCGTCTTGGCTGGATCGTGAAGCGGGGCGGCTATGCACAGCGCATCGCAGTCGGCCCGCAGTTGATTCGAATCCGCTGGCTGCAGGGCGCTCTGGGAGTGATACACCTGGCCGAGAAGAACGGCTTCGCGGTCTACCGCTATCGCGTCTGGCTCACTCTGCTTGCCAGCCTTGGACTGGCCGTACAGATCGTCTGGCCGCTGCTGGCCATTGCAGCAGGGGGTTCGGCGCTCGCGGCTGGACTGCTTACTTATGTTTCCATTGCGCTGACCTTTCAGGCCAATCGCCGCGAGACGCTGGTGTCTCCGTGGCTGGCGATTTTCTTTGCTCCGGCGACGGCGGTGGTGCTCTACGCGCTTCTGCGCTCGATGGTTCTGGCGCTGGTGCGAAACGGAGTGGACTGGCGCGGCACACGCTATCCGTTGGATGAACTTCGCCGGCACGCCGGACGGGGGTTCTGATCTGGGTGTGCGGGAATCAGATTCGGCGGCTATTTCGCCGGTCGCGTCTCCTGATCGCGCGTATTCATGAATGCGCGCCGGCCGCCCTGTGAGCGGAGATTGGGATCGGAGACTGGAGGGCGGGTATCTTCGGCATTGAATCCGTGTGCCAGCCGGGGGTTTGGCTTGAACTTCGGAGGGCCGCCGTAAAACTGCCGCGCATTGCTCAGCATCATCCCGGAGCGTCCGTGCATGGGCTGCACAGTTCCGCGGATATGCACGTTCATGTCTTTGTACTTTCGCAGTTCGCCGACATCGTCGCGATCTTCCCTGAGACTCACGATGGTGAAGCGGCACGCATCGTCGGGTGTCTCCGGGGTGCAAACATCGAGGAATCGTGTTCCATTGGACAATTCCACCACGTCAAAGACATGGGCGGTGACGCAGACGTCTTTGTTGACGAGCTTGGATGCCTGGTCGGCGGTAATGCACGGCTTGGCGCCGCCTGCGTAGGCAGGCATGGGTGCGATAAGACTGAACAGCACGAATCGGCGCAAACCGCGCAGGGGCATCGGAAATCCTTCTGGGGAATTTCTGCAAGGGTAACGCGAATGGGCGCCGAAGGGAAGCGGGACAAGGCGACCAGAGAGTTTGATTCGTCATTTCCCACTCTTTCCGCAGAAAGAAGCGGAAAGAATGGGGCACGGGGGCTTTTTTCTGATGATCGGCAGTTAAAACACTACTTTAGTGGGCGCCTACTAATTCTTCGTTCTTGGCGCCGTGGCCGTAGTGGCTTTCTACGTAGCGGTCAAGAATCTCTTTGAACTCAGCTACGATGGTGTCGCCGCGGAGCGTGGTGGCGAGCTTGCCGTCGATGTAGACAGGGGCCTTGGGCTCCTCGAACGTGCCTGGCAGGCTGATGCCTAGGTTGGCGTGCTTCGATTCGCCGGGTCCATTTACGACGCAGCCCATCACGGCGAGCTTGAGCTCTTCTACGCCGGGGTACTTCTTGCGCCACTCGGGCATGGAGGTGCGGAGGTAGCTCTGGATCTGTTCGGCGAGTTCCTGAAAATAGGTGCTGGTGGTGCGGCCGCAACCGGGGCAACTGGTGACCTGGGGCATGAAGCTGCGAATGGAGAGCGATTGCAGAATCTGTTGCGCGGCCTGTACTTCTTCAGTGCGGTCGCCGTGGGGCTTGGGCGTGAGGCTTACGCGGATGGTGTCGCCGATGCCGGCGAGCAAGAGAGGTGCGAGTCCGGCGGTTGAGGCGATCAGACCTTTAGATCCCATGCCTGCTTCGGTGAGTCCGAGGTGGAGGGCGTAGTCGCAGCGCGCGGCGAGGTTGGTGTAGACGTCGACGAGGTCGCGAACGCCGCTTACCTTGGCGGAGAGAATGATCTGGTCTTTGCGCAGGCCGAAGTGCTCGGCGGCCTTGGCGGACTCGAGTGCGCTGACGACCATGGCCTCCATCATTACGTCGCGCGCAGGCTCTGGATTGGCCTTCTTGTTGTTCTCGTCCATCATGCGGGTGAGGAGAGACTGATCGAGCGAGCCCCAGTTGACGCCGATGCGTACCGGCTTCTGGTTCTCGGCGGCGCACTCAACCATGACCTGAAAGTTGTCGTTGTCCTTCTTGCCGATCGACGCGTTGCCGGGGTTGATGCGGTATTTGGCGAGGGCGCGCGCGGTGGCGGGAAACTTCTTGAGAAGCAGGTGGCCGTTGTAGTGGAAGTCGCCGACGATGGGCACGCGAATGCCGCGTTTGTCGAGGCCCTCGACGATGGCGGGGACGGCTGCCGCGGCGTCTTCGTTGTTGACCGTTACGCGGACAATCTCGGAGCCCGCGAGTGCGAGCGCCGCGACTTGCTCGATGGTGCCGGCGACGTCGGCCGTGTCGGTGTTGGTCATCGATTGAACGACGACCGGAACTTCCCAGCCTACGCGAACCTGGCCGATTTTGACTGTCGGTGTTTTCCTGCGATGAATCTCCGCCATGGTTCTAGTTTACCTGTAGATGAGTGCGCAGCGCAGGCTTGTCTGTTGCGGGTTATGAGGCTGCCGGTGGAGGCTCGGGTCTTAGAGATCGCGGCTCCTTGCGGGCAAAATCGCCTCAAGACGGCGAAAAATGGGCCCAAACGGGCCGATAACCAAGGGTCGTGATTATTGATCGTCCATTAAGTGTGCTTTGCAAGATATTCATTTAATTGATCTTGCTGGCTGCGATGGCTGGGAGGACGGAGAGACGCGATGCATTTTCAGCTGGGTAGTTTTAGATTAAGATTCATCGCAATCAACAGAAGTCTTGGGGCCCATTGCCAAATGCCTTCTCTGCCTTTCCGGATTCTTCCGGTGATTCTTTTTGTTGCGGCTTGCCTGGATGTCTTTTGCCAGACGCCAACCGTTGGCGTTCTTCCTAAAGACCCTGTGGCCCTGATGTCCCTCGGTCTGGAAAAGAACGGTCTCAATTCCGCCGACGTTCGGCCGTGGCATATCCGCGGAAGTTACACGCTCTACAACAAGGATGGCAAAGCTGAAGATAACGGTGTGTATGAAGAATGGTGGGTCAGCGCGACGAAGTACAAGCGCACTTTCACCAGCCAACACTTGACTCAAACGGAATATGCGACCGGGGATGGTCTTTTCCGCGAGGGTTCGCAGGATTGGTTGGGCAGCGAGATAGTATTGCGGTCGAGCCTGATTGAACCGCTTCCCGCGATTGCATCTAGAGAATTTACTTTCAAGCAGCATACCGAGTCGGAGGGGAAATCGAAGCTGACCTGCGTGTCGTTGACTTATCCGATGCGCTCGAACCTTGCAATTTCCAGTAACTTCCTTCCGAAGTATTGCTTCGAGCCCACGGTACCCGTACTGCGCCTGAGTTCAACGGGAAGCCCATTTCGCACCATTTATAACCAGATCGTCTTGTTTCAGGGACACTATCTCGCGCGCGAACTGAGCACGTACACCGCAGATCTCAAGAGGTTTGATCTGACCCTTGACGTGATCCAGACAATGACACAGATGCCGGACTCCGTTCCAGATCCTCCCGCAAATGCTCTGCCCGTTGACTTGACGACGATCTCTTTTACGGCGGACTACGCTCGATATGGGACTGTGCAACTCCTGAAGAAGGCTGTGCCGGTTTATCCGCAGGCGGCCAAAGACAGACGAATTCAGGGGACAGTGGTCATCAAAGCTCTGATTGAGAAAGATGGGCATGTGGACAAGA
Source organism: Occallatibacter sp. (assembly GCA_035648535.1). Lineage (GTDB taxonomy): Bacteria > Acidobacteriota > Terriglobia > Terriglobales > Acidobacteriaceae > Telmatobacter. Next base: position 4,338 of record DASRLI010000530.1, read on the forward strand.
TGAAAGTGACCGATGGCCCGATGGAACTGAGGCAGGCCGCACTCGACGCGGCGGGGCAATGGGTTTACCGGCCCTTCATTGTGATGGGTGAGCCGAGAGTTGTTGAGGTTGAAATCAAAGTGATCTTCACGATGGGATAGAAGCCGCAAGAAGAGCGGGTTATATCCAACCCATAGAAAAGGACATTCATAAAACTATAGCGAGGCGACAATGGGAGTTGGGGCATCTCAGCGCCTGGCTCAAGATCTCTCTGAAGTAACTCTCCATCTTTCGATTGATAAACTTCTGCAATTAAGGTTTGAAGACTTTCTAAACATTTTGCTTGACAACCGCCAATTTCTGAGCGCACGATTTCGGAATCGTTGCCTTAACGATGGCGAGCGATGTGTTTAGGCTTCCCCTAAGCAGAGAACAATTTTGCCGTTATAAGTAGCGCGGCTTTATGTAAGAAAACTGTGAGTTTTCTTGGAGGGTGTTCTGTGACGTTCAAGAGATCGGTGTGTCCGGTTGTCTTCCTGTGCGTGCTTCTTCTCGGCGTGTCCCCAGCATTTTCTCAAAGCATTTTCGCGACCCTGACCGGCGTTGTGTCCGATCCTCAAGGTGCGGTAGTTGCGAATGCAAAGATCACCCTGAAGGATTCCCTGTCGGGTTCCTCTCGAGACACCACAACCAACGGGGATGGCTACTACACCTTTGCCTCGGTGCCTGTGAGCACATACATTCTCACGGTGGATGCTCCTACGTTCAAGCAGTACCAGGCCAAAGGCGTCAGCCTCGGTGGCGGAGAACAGCGCAATGTCAATGTCGTTCTTGCGATCGGCGTAGCTGGCGAAACAGTGCAGGTAGATGCGGAAAATTCAACCGTTGCCGTCACCGACTCTGGAGAAAAGTCTTTTGCGCTGGCTACGAAAGAACTCCAGAGCTTCACCCAGGTGGGCAGCAACGCCGCTGAATACATCAAGATCGTTCCCGGATTCGGCATCTCCAACGGCACGCAGAACAAATCGAATTACAACGGCCAGACCATTGGAATCAACGCTAACGGTGATTCCGGCAGCCAAAGCCCACTGAATGCCGCATTCTCCTACAACGGCCTGCCCACAAACTCGCTCGACATCACTGCGGACGGCGCGCACGTCTCCGACCCGGGCTGCAATTGCGACACACCGGTCAATCCGAACTCCGATTTCGTTCAGGAGTTCAAGGTGCTGACGTCGAACTTCAGTGCGGAAGAGCAGAAGGGCCCGGTGGTGATCAGCTCCATTACAAAAGCAGGTGGATCGCAGTTTCACGGGAATGCGTTCTTCTCTGCCCGGAACCACTCACTCAACGCGAATGACTGGTTGAACAACTTTAGTGGAGTTCAACAGCCTGCAAATTCGTATTACTATCCTGGCGGATCGGTCGGCGGCCCGGTCATCATCCCTGGAACTGGGTTTAACAAGGCCCGCACGAAGCTGTTTTTCTTTACGGGGTTCGAGTATTACGTCCAGACGCTGGATACAGGATTGTTGCGGGCGACCGTGCCCACTGCTTCGGAATTGACCGGCGATTTCTCGCCCACGTCGATTGCTGGAGAAGGAACTGTTACGGCCTCCGGCAAGGCTCCCGGACCACTCAACTCCGCAGCCCTGGCAGCCTTTGGGGGAACAAAAATCCCGGCGTGCACCGGCACTCCAAATGGCAGGTGCATCGATCCAAACATGCTCGCTCTGACGAAGCTCTTTTCCGCTCCGAACGCGAATCCAAACTCAACCGGCGGATATAACTACGTTCAGTCCGAGATCTTCAATCAGAACAATAAGCAGTGGGTAATCCGTTCAGATTGGAGCGTCAGCGACAGCACCAAGGTTTTTGTCCGCTACAACTACCAGCGAGAAGTTCAACAATTTCCTGTCGGCCTATGGTGGCGCAATACCGATCAAGTGCCCTATCCTACACCGATCCAGGGCAGGAACCGCTCGGACTCTCTTTCCGGCACTCTGACCCATGTCTTCAGCCAGAGCATGACGAATGAAACTGTCGTGGCATATACGTTTGTGGGGTTCCCGAACGTGTTAGAAGATCCGTCGAAGGTGGATCGATCCAAGGTGGGCTACACCTACAAGGGGCTGTTCATCAATGGTGTTGCACAGATCCCGTCCTTTGGAAACATGAGCGGCGCTGCCGAGGCGGCAGTCGTATTCAATCCGGGCGGTTTTGAGGCTGGCGGCGCTTCTTCCGGCCTCTTTGCGAACAAGTACATGCCGAGTGTCAGCGACACACTTACCAAGGTGATTGCCAAGCACACATTGAAGGCCGGCCTCTTCTGGGAGCGGATTCGCAATGCGCAACCGGCGAACAATAATACAAATGGTAACTTGGGGGTTTCCGCGAGCACCAATCCCTTCAGTTACGGAAACGAGTACGCGGACCTGCTGACGGGCAATTTGAACAGCTACCAGGAAACAAACAAGAATCGGATTAACGACATCAACTACCCGACCTGGGAGTTTTTCGGACAGGACTCCTGGAAGATGACCCCGAAGCTGACGGTGGAACTAGGCATGCGCTTCAGTCACCTCGCGCCGTGGACCGACGCCTTGGGCTTCGGCTTTTCAATCTTTGACCAGACGCAATTCAAACCGAGTTGTGCTGCCTCTCCCACCTTCTGCGGCTTTGAGTGGCACGCGAAGGCCCCGTCGGTGCCTGTGGAAGGGTTCCCAACGCGCGCACTGTTCTATCAACCGCGGCTCGGCGCAGCCTACGACGTCTCTGGCGCCGGCAAAACGGTTATCCGCGGGGGTTGGGGCCGCTTCTACTACCACCCGGGACAGTTTACAAACGGCCTTGATGCATCCGCGGGCGTTTCGACGGCCAACCTCGCTCCCAGCAACTGGGTAGGAAGCACAGGCTGCCCGACAAATCCAGCGGCGGGCTCTGCCCTGTTTGCGGCGTACCTTTCCTGTGTGAATCTTTCTGCGACCCCTGCGTCGCCGGCCGCCGTCGATTCAAAGGATGATAACCAGCCGTATACCGATAGTTGGAGCGCCAACGTTGATCAGGTGACTCCATGGCAAGGTCTCCTAGAGGTTGCCTACGTTGGCAATCGCAGCAGAGAACTCCAAAACACCCAAGGAGGCGCGGGCAGCAACATCAACATGGTGCCGCTTGGCGCCATGCTGACCGCGGGCAATCCAGGAAACGCCAACGCGAACTTGTATCGGCCGCTACAGGGCTACGGCGACTTGAATCTGGCAACCAACAATCTATACGGCAACTACAACGCCATGCAAGTAAGCTGGGCGCACCGCTCGCGGTACTATACGGTTCAAGCGAACTACACCTGGCAGAAAGCCCTGGGCATTGTGAAGCCTACAGACAACCCGTTCAACGTCGCGAGCAACTACGGTATCCAGCCGACAGATCGGCGGCAGCTTTTCAACGCCGCTTACTCGTTTAATCTCGGCGACCGGGTCCACGTGAATCCTTTTGTAAACGGAACCTTGAACGGATGGCAGGTCTCGGGGATCACGCAGGTGGAAAGTGGCGCCAACATTACCTATGGGGGCACTTACGGTGTCAACACGAACTACAACATGGGCCTGAGCTGCGTAGGGGCGGCGTGCCTGCAATCCGGGGCAATCATCCCAGGATCGGTCACTGGGGCAAACCCGACCGGCATTGCCATCAACAATCAGTCCATTCTGGGGACAAACGCGGCACAATTGAACCCGTATGTGACCTGTAATCCGAACTCGGGCCTTAGCGCCCATCAGTACGTGAACGCAAGTTGCTTCGCGCCGCCCATCACGCCCGGCAAGAATGGGCCGGCGATGATACCTGTTTCCTACGGCCCGCGTTACATCAATTCGGATCTGGCGGTCTTCAAGAACTTCGCCATGTCAGAAAGCAAGAGCCTCCAGATTCGCGTGCAGGCTTACAACTTCCTGAACCACCCGCTGTACTCGTTTCCAAGCGGCAGTAACCTGACCCTGCAGTTCACCCAGGATCCGGCGACGCTGAAGATCACGCAGAACAATGCAAACTTTGGCAAAGCCACTCAGAAACAGGGCGCCCGCATTATGGAGTTTGCAGCAAAGTTCTACTTCTAGTTTGGTTGGGAGCTTCAACCAACCGGAAAGCATGATAGGGTGGGTCCAGCAGGCACTGCCTGATGGACCCACTACCGTATGCGCAATTTCTCCTATCTCCTATTCTTGATGCTCGCCTTAACAGTGCATGCCCAGACACCACAGCAGGCGGTGCAGGAGGGTCTGGAGAAGCAACGAAATGGCGATCTTGAAGGAGCGGCCGCAGACTACAGGCAGTTTCTTCGAATCCATCCTGAAGCAACTGCTATCCATTCAAACCTCGGGGCCGCTCTGGCCGGTTTGGGCCAGTTTGAAGAGGCCATCTCCGAGTACAAGATCGCTCTGCGTCAGTCCCCGACCCTCGTAGAGGCGAAACTGAATCTGGCCCTTTGCTATTACAAAATGGGTAGGATTGAGGACGCCACAACGCAACTTGAAAGAGTGCATGCCGAGAGTCCCGGGAATCATCAGGCCGCGCTTCTTTTGGGTGATTGTTACATGCGGATGGATCGGGAGAAGGACGTTATCCGGATCCTTGAGCCTGAAAGGGAAAAGTATCCTGACGACTTGGCGATAGCCTACCTTCTTGGCACCGCGCTGATTCGACAGAAACGAGTCGAGGAAGGGCAAGTTCTGGTCGACCGAATTCTGAGGAACGGCGACTCGGCCGAAGCGCATCTGATGTTGGGCACAGCGAAGATGGGCGCGGCCGATTTTGCGGGCGCTCGGGATGAATTCGCCAAGGCAAATGCGTTGAATTCAGATTTGCCTGAGGTTCACGTCCTTTACGCCAAAGCCCTGATGCTTACCGGCGACTCCGACCTTTCCGAGAAAGAATTTGCGGCCGAATTGCGCGTCGACCCATTTAACTTCGACGCCAACCTGCAACTCGGCGCTATGGCAAAACAAGAGCAGAACTACGAGCAGGCCAGGAAATACTTTGAACGTGCAGCAGAGACAAGACCAGGAGATCCGGGTGTTCGTTATCAGTTGGCGCTGCTTGCAGTGGATGAAGGAGCGCTCGAAAAAGCTCGCGACATACTGGATGGCCTAGTCAAGGAGTCGCCTCAGTTCATTGAAGCGCACGTGACCCTGGCATTGGTTTACTATCGTCTCAAGCGTCCCGAAGACAGCAAGCGCGAGCGTGAAATCGTTCAGAAGCTGACGGCCGAAATACAGGCCAAGCAGCCTGGTGTGAATCAATCTGAGGGCAAACTGCAGTGAGCCTGACACCTGCGCTGGCCAGGTGCGAGGGGACAGGTAGCCTTGATTTCATGATGACCAGGCTAGGAACGCTCTTATACTTCGGGCTGCTTTTCTCATCCATCTTTCCTGGAATAGCCCGTGCCCAAGCTGACCAGGTGCGCTCAAACCCCTGCGCGAAGTGTCACTGGCAGGCGTTGTCGCAACCGGCCACGAATATGGCGCGGGCGCTGGAGTCGGTGGAGCAGAGCACCGTCCTGGGCAGTCATCCGCTTCTGACCGGGACTTACGGCAAGTATTCCTATCGCATTGAACGTACGGGGAACCAAAGCAACTACTCCGTGACAGACGGCATAAGTACTATCTCAATGCCGGTCCGTTGGGTGTTCGGCGCCAGCTCCGCAATGGGCCAGACATACATATTGGAAAAAGACGGCGAGTTGTACGAGAGTCGCATGAGCTGGTATCGCGCACTCGATGGTCTTGGACCGACGCTGGGCGGTAACACGTCCTTGCCTGCCAACCTGCTCGAAGCAGCAGGGCGATTGATGAATCGCGCTGACAAGTTACGCTGCTTCGGATGTCACGCGACGAACGCGGTCCACGGAACTCAACTCACTTTGGATAAGATGTTGCCGGGAGTGCGATGCGCACACTGCCACGAAACATCTGAGGCGCACCTTGCGGCGATGTCCGGGGGATCCGGGAAGCCCTCGACGCAATCGGAGTTCTCCGAGTCGGAAGAACTCCCTGCGGAGCAGGCGTCAAACTTCTGCGGCCAATGCCACCGGACGTGGGCAGAGATCGCAATGCAGGGGCCTTTTAGTATCTCCAACGTTCGCTATCAGCCTTATCGTCTGACAGGCAGCAAATGCTACGATCCGGACGATCCGCGCATAAGCTGCCTGGCGTGTCACAACCCGCATACGGAGGTCAGCGACCAGCCCACGGATTACGACGCGAAGTGTGAGGCATGCCATGCAGGAGGGAAAGCTGCAGCTAAGCACTGTGCAGTTTCAAAGAGCAAGTGCGTGACCTGTCACATGCCGAAGGTTGAGTTACCAGGCGGTCACTATAAATTCTCCGATCATCGGATAAGGATTGTGAAACCGAATGAACCCTTTCCAGGGTAGGCGGAGACCTTGCTGCAAGTTTTCAAACCAGCGCCAAAGAGGTCAAAGACTGCTCCAGCCGCCCGATGATAGGATGTTGCGATGACGTTCTCCAGACGCGGATTTCTGCGACTCGGAATGGTTGCCGCTGCTGCGAAGTTTCTGTGTATTCCTTCCCAGTCGCAAAGCACTTCAAACCTGCCGTTGTTCGCCGAAGTGCCCCCCTCGGTCTCGGGCATCCGATGGGTCCATGAAAATGCGATGTCTGAGACTCGTTTTCTGCCTGAAGCACTTGGCCCTGGTTGTGCTTTCCTTGATTATGACAACGATGGTTGGATGGATATCTTTCTTGTGAACAGTGGTCCCAGCGACTTCTGGAAGCCTTCAGGCCCTGTTCGCAATGCACTGTACAAGAACAACAGGGATGGTACATTTTCCGACGTCACCGAGATCGCCGGCGTCTCCGGATCGTATTTCGGTATGGGAGTCGCTATCGGGGACTACGACAATGACGGCTGGCCGGACATCTTTGTAACCGCCTACGGCAGATGCACTCTCTACAAGAACAATCAGAATGGCACGTTTACTGACGTGACGGAGCGTGCGGGCGTTGCCACTCCGGGCTGGACAACGAGTGCTGTGTGGTTCGATTACGACAATGACGGCAGATTGGATTTGTTCGTCTGCAGCTTTGTGGACTACTCGGGAGTTCGCAAGCTTGCTTGCGGCAATAACGAACTCGGCCGAAACTACTACTGCGTTCCCCGGCTGTTCAAGCCAACCACCAGCTTCCTTTATCACAACAACGGCGATGGGACCTTCACCGAGGTGAGTCAGGGAACGGCCATCGCCAAGGCCTTGGGAAAGGGCCTTGGCGTCGTTGCCACAGACATCAATAACGATGGTCGAATGGACCTCTTTGTCGCCAACGATACCGTCCAGAACTTTCTATTCGTCAACCGCGGCCCTGCGCCCAATGGCCGCTGGAATTGGGATGAGATCGCATTGCAGTCCGACGTCGGCTTCAGTGAAAATGGCCGGCCTCGTTCAGGGATGGGCGTGGATGCAGCAGATTTCGACGGGGACGGATGGCAGGACCTGTTCGTGGCAAACGTGGATCACGAGATGTATTCGGTTTATATCAATAACAAAGATGAGACATTTCACGATGCCTCGGAGAAGACGGGTGTGGCCCGCGACACCAAACTCATGAGCGGCTGGGGATTGAAGTACTTCGATTACGATAACGACGGCATTGTGGATCTTCTGCTCGCGAATGGTCATCCTGACGACATGATCGACAACTACTCCATGCAGGTGAAGTACAAAGAGCCGCTGCTGCTATACCACCAGGGCAAGGATGGAAAACTGAAGAACGTAAGCGAGACAGCGGGCCCGGTGTTTCAGAAGCAGTTCGCGGCCAGGGGTCTGGCCGTGGGAGACTACGACAACGATGGCGCACTCGATGTGATTATCGGAATAAACGGAGGGCCCCCGGTTCTCCTTCACAACAATGCGGCGAAGGGTAATAATTGGCTGGGATTGAAGTTGGAGGGCGTCACCTGCAACCGCGACGCCATCGGCGCTCGCATCATAGTGAGAGCGGGCGGAATAGCAAGAACGCGGCTAAAGAACAACGGCGGCAGTTATCTTTCGTCACACGATCCTCGCGAAGTCCTCGGAATCGGCGATGCAACGCATATTGATGAGTTGGAGATTCACTGGCCGGCACCCAGCAAACACATTGAGAAGCTCAGCAACCTCGCTCCAAATCGTTATATACATGTCGTGGAAGGTAAGGGGGTTGTCTGATTGCAGGTTACACGCGCAGACCTTCACCTGCGGCCGGGCCTACTCCAAGCGCGGTCTGGTGCCTGCGTCTCGGCAGCCTTCAGCGTGGGAAACCCGTGAGTGCGGACAACGAAAAAGAGAGCCCGAGAATCAGGAGGAGTAAACAAATGCGAGTTGCTCAAGTTACCGCCTATATGTTTGCGTCTGTCCTGTTATTCAGAGGACATCTGGTTGTCGCTCAACAGATCGTGCCGGGCCCCCATGGCATCACCGCCACTGCCGACGGGACATCACTCGAGGTAGACGCATTGAGAGACGACATTCTTCGAGTGCGCATGTGGAAAGGCGATGCCGTTCCAGAAGACGCATCGTGGGCAGTTTTGCCCGCATCACGCACAAGCAGTGTATCGGTTACATCTGAGCTACGTGGGTTCGCCACTCGCGCCGTTCGAGTCCTCATAGATGAGCATTTAGGGCTAACCGTCTCCGACCTTTCTGGAAACATATTGCAGAAGGACGCAAGCCCTGCTAAATGGGATGGCAATCGCTTCACCGTCAGCAAGCAGCGGGAGAATGATGATCACTTCTTCGGGCTGGGGGACAAGCCTGGACCGCTCGATCGTGCCGGAGAAGCCTTTACCATGTGGAACACGGATGCCTTTGGGTGGCAGGAGTCGACCGACCCGATTTACAAGAGCATTCCGTTTTTCCTGCATGTCAGCCACGGCCGAACGCTCGGTGTGTTTCTCGACAACACCTGGCGGTCCAACTTCGACTTTGGCCATGCTGACCCCAGTGAATACACGTTTGGCGCGGCGGACGGCCCCATCGACTACTACCTCATGTACGGCCCGGAACCGAGGCAGGTCGTCACCGCATGGTCATGGCTTACCGGACCCACACCCTTGCCACCTCTGTGGGCGCTTGGCTTTCAGCAATCCCGCTACAGCTACTTCCCGGAGTCGCAGCTACGAGAGGTCGCGGAACGGCTGCGCAAGGATCGTATTCCCACTGATGTGCTGTGGCTCGATATCGATTTTCAGCACGAGAATTGGCCGTTCACGGTCAACGAAGAGGCTTACCCAAACTTCAAAGGAATGGTGCAGGATTTCGCGAAGGACAAGTTCAAGCTGGTCGTCATCACCGACCTTCACGTCGCAAAGCAACCCGGCGTAGGCTACGCTCCGTACGATTCTGGCACCGCTGGCGACCATTTCGTTAAGAACCCCGACGGCTCTACATACGTCGGAACGGTGTGGCCAGGAGACTCCGTTTTCCCCGATTTCACCCAGGCCCGCACGCGGCAATGGTGGGGATCGCTCTTCAAGACCTTCGTAGACGACGGCGTTGCGGGTTTCTGGAACGACATGAACGAGCCGGCGGTCTTCGGGACGCCCGAAAAGACAATGCCGGCCAACGTACAGAGCCGAATCGACGAGCCCGGCTTCAAAAAGCGCATGGCCACTGAGCTTGAAGTGCACAACATCTTCGGCTTGGAGAATGCCCGCGCCACCTATGACGGGGAACTCGCTCTAAGGCCCAACGAACGGCCTTTTGTGATGACCCGCGCCAGCTATGCCGGCGGGCAGCGCTATGGTTGCACCTGGACTGGCGACAACAGTTCGACCTGGAATCACCTGCGCATGACAGTTCCACAAATCATCAATCTGGGCTTGAGTGGGTTTGCGCTCAGCGGCGCGGATGTCGGAGGCTTTGCGGGTTCACCTTCGCCTGATCTGCTAACTAAATGGGTGGAACTCGCGGCTTTCCAGCCGATCGACCGCATCCATTCCGCCAAGGGCACTCGGATGCATGAGGTCTGGGTTGATGGTCCGGAACACGAGACAATTCGGCGTCGATTCATTGAGGAACGCTATCGACTCATGCCCTACTTCTATACGACCGCCGAGGAGACATCTCGCGATGGCCTGCCAATCGATCGGCCCCTGTTCCTCGAGTATCCTGATGACCTCACCGGCGAAACAGAATTCATGTTCGGCAGTAGAATTCTTGTTGCTCCGAGCTCGTATTTGGAGGAACCGGTGCCTTACGCCGTTCACCTTCCGCAGGGAACTTGGTACGACTACTGGACTGGCGACCAGATCAAGAGCGGTAAACCGGCCGGACAAGTGGACCTGGAACAGCGTGACAAAGTCATCGCCCAGAAACCTCTGATGGTGACACCATTGCTGGATCAACTGCCGGTTTATGTGCGCGGCGGTAGCATCTTGCCCATTGCACCGCTTATCCAAAGTACCTCCGAAACACCTAACGGGCCTCTGATTCTGAGGGTGTTTCCCCTGACAGAGGGATTCGACTCCCAAGCAGAAGCCTGTGCGGGTGAGGTCTATACCGATGATGGGCACACCCTGAATTTCCGGAACGGAGAGTTCGCGCGCATTCACTTCAGTTGCTCGGAAGCACCGAACGGTGCCGTAAATGTGCAGATCTCAAAGCAGGAAGGAACGTGGAAACCGTGGTGGCGCGAATACCGTGTGGAAGTGGTCGGCTTCACTCCGAAAACCTCTGAAGCGATTATGAACAACCAACGGTTGACCATGTCGCAAGTGGAGGGGCGCTGGGGAGTAGTAATCCCTGCAGTTGCCTCAGGGAGTAGCATCCAACTCAAATGAAATGCTTGCTTTCTTGAAAACACCCAATCGCTTTTGAGTGCCTGCGTGCGAATGCCCACTGCAGGGTGCGCATTTTGCGAGGGGAAGCGTGGGTCTGTCGATGTACTCGAACAATCGGCCCACCGGATCGAACGGCAATGGTTTGGGATGGGAAGTGGGCGGAGGGTACGAGATTCCGTTGTGAGGACAGCTCGGCCTGGCGCCGATGGTGGAATATGCGTCGAGCCGTTTTGGGGATGTTCGCAGCGAGAGTGCGGTGGAGACGGGACGACGGTATTCGGTGGTCGAGTTCAAGATGGAAGCGATCTATCATTTCGGGAGCCGCAAGAAGTGAGGGTACACGGGGGCCGGAGCAGGTTGAAACCGCGCTCTTGACCAGGCAGAGGCCGACGCGAGCATGAGGGAATCGCGAATTGCAAGTTCCCTCAGGGGCTGAAGCCCGGCCGGTGTTGCGGGTTCATGTACGGGCTGAAGCCCGTACCCTTCAATCTGAAACTCTCATGCATCAGGCTGGGCCGAATCTGAAGGATTTGTAACTGGAAATGCGTTAATCTGGGTCGATGAATGATGCGACCAAACAGGCCGCCAGGGGTGGGCTTGCGGCTTCAAACAAGAAACCGGCGCTGCTGATTCGCGGCTTGCGGAAGGCGTTTGCCGATGTGCAGGCTGTGGATGGGATCGACCTGGAGGTTGCGGCCGGCGAGTGCTTTGGGCTGCTGGGGCCGAATGGGGCGGGGAAGACCACCACTATTGAAATCTGCGAAGGGCTAACGGAATCCGATGAGGGTACGGTGGAACTGCTGGGGCTTAACTGGAGCAGCGGGGCCAGCGAACTTCGGCAGCGCATCGGGATTCAGCTTCAGGAGACGCAGTTTCCGGACAAGCTTACGGTGGATGAGACACTGCGGTTGTTTCGCAGTTTCTTTCGCCGCGGGATTTCTGTCAATGAGTCGATTCGCACGGCGCAACTGGAAGAGAAGCGCAAGTCGCGTGTGGGTGGACTCTCCGGAGGGCAGAAGCAGCGGCTGGCGATGGCGTGTGCGCTGGTGGGCGATCCGGAGTTGCTATTTCTGGATGAGCCGACGACCGGGCTCGATCCGCAGGCTCGCCGGCATCTGTGGGACCTGGTGGATGAACTCAAGCTGGCCGGACGCACCATCATTTTGACTACGCATTACATGGAAGAGGCTGAGCGGCTCTGCGATCGTGTCGCCATCATGGATCATGGGCGCGTAATTGCCCTGGGGACTCCGCAGCAGCTTATCGCCACGGTTGGCGGAGAAGACATTGTCGAGTTTGCGGTGAGCGATTCCCAGGTCCGAGAATCCGGACCTGGGGCACCCGGGAATCATGAGGCGGTTCGAGGCGTGGTGGATGCGGCGCAACTTACGGCCATTCCCGGCATACAGTCTCACCGAGTAGATGCGGGGCTGCACCAGCTTTCTGTAAGCGAGTTGCATACGACGGTGCCGCGGATCTTTGCAGCTCTGGCCGCTGAGGGCCTGCACCTGAGCCAGTTCCGCACGCACTCGGCAACGCTCGAGGATGTGTTTGTGCGCTTGACGGGAAGGAATCTGCGCGATGAGTAAGCTGGAGCTGAGCAGCCTGTATCAATTGACGATGGCGCGCTTCCGGCTGCTCTCTCGTGAGCCGGAAGCGATCTTCTGGATTTTCATCTTTCCGATTCTGCTGGCGGCGGGGCTCGGGATTGCGTTTCGTAACCGGGCGCCGGATGTGCTGCCGGTGGCTGCGACTACGCAGCAACTGACGCAGGCGCTTTCGGTGGACAAGGGGCTGAATGCGGCGGAGATGGACGACGCGGCCGGGAAGCATGCATTGGCCACGGGCGCAATTCTGCTGCTTGCGGTGCAGCAGTCAAACGGAGTCGCGTATCAATATGACGACACCAATCCCGATGCACGGACGGCACGGTTGCTTGCGGACCGCGCGGTTCAGATGGCGGCGGGGCAGCGCGATGCGGTGCATGCCGAAAACCAGTTAGTCCACGAAACCGGTTCGCGCTACATCGACTTTGTTGTGCCCGGCCTGCTGGGGATGAACCTGATGGGCTCGGCAATCTGGGGCCTGGGGTTTGCGATTGTCGAGGCAAGGCAGAAGAAACTGCTCAAGCGCATGGTGGCTTCGCCTATGCCGCGATGGCAATATCTGGCATCGTTTCTGCTTTCGCGGCTGGTGATGCTGGTGATTGAGGTGATCGCGTTCCTCGGCTTCGCAGGGATCGTTTTTGGCGTGCCTTTTCGCGGTTCGCTCTGGCAACTGGGCTTCCTGTGCGTGCTTACTTCGTTAGCGTTTTCCGCGCTGGGATTATTGATCTCTTCGCGGGCAAAAACGATGGAGGCGGCGTCAGGTCTGATGAATCTTGTCATGCTTCCGATGTGGATTTTGTCAGGGGTGTTCTTTTCGGCCTCGCGGTTTCCGGCGGTGATTCAGCCGTTCGTCCGCGCGTTGCCGCTGACCGCCGCGAACGAAGCCTTGCGCGCAAACATGCTGCAGGGGACTAGCCTGGACCATCTTGTCGTGCCGGTTGCGATCCTGCTTGCGTGGCTAATTGTGCCGTTTGCGGTGGCGCTGCGGATCTTCCGGTGGAGGTAGTAAGGCTTTGAGTTCAGTTTGAGCCAAGCGCGGGATTTCTTAGGGGCGCGGCGGTTTGCGCCCTCAAAGCGGAAGGCGTGGGTCCAATTACTTTCCTTGCTTCTGCTTCTCTTGTTCCTTGGCCTCTTCGGCCGGGTCCGGCGGCTTGGAGAGATGGAGTTTACTCATCTCTTTGGCGCCGACGGAGGCGTCCTGGGGCGTGACTTTGATATCAGTTGCGAACGCCCCTGCGGTCCATTTCAGGTAGTAGGTCTTGCTGGCTTCAGCGTCGAAATGGATGCGCTCATTTTCTTTTTGCCTGGCCTGGTTCAGGGCGGCACTGGCGGACATGATGAGGCTGCCGTAGTACTCCTTGGGAAGGCCGGAGACGACGACAGTCCCTGGCGGCACTTCCATAAAAGCATATTCGCCGTTGAGAAGTTTGCCTAGATGAATGCCGTTGATATAGAGCTCATCGTGTGACGAGGAGCCTGTGAATCTGCCGACACGATATAAGCAGACGATGGCTTTACCGTTTGACGGCGCCGGCAAAACTGAGGCTTGTTTTTTATCCTGCGCAATGGCCAGGGGCCCTGTGAAGAGAAACGCAAGTGCACAGAACGCGAGGAGAAGGCTTGCGAGTGATCTGCTTGAGCCCCCGAGGCGTGTCCGTGCGACGCCGCTGTAAGCAGTGTGACGCATGGGAGCGCTCCTTGTTCGAAGGTTTTAAATTCTGGCGAACACTGTAGCAGGTTTGCTTGACGGTTACAAAGGGGCCGGAAGCACTGTTGCCGGGCAGGACCTGCCACGACCCGTTAGAATCACTTTTGTATGGATCCGATGAAACCCGTCCCCGCTGCCGAAGGCATTCAGGAAATAATTCTCGACGGCAGCCGTTTTGTTCGCGCCTGCCTGCGCAAGCCCGTTGACCGCACGCCCGTCTGGTTTCTTCGCCAGGCCGGGCGCTACATGCAGGAGTACCGCGACGTCCGCAAGCACCACACGCTGGTGGAGATCTGCAAACAGCCCGAGATTGCGGCCGAAGTGACCATCACCGCGGCGGAAAAGCTCGGTGTGGACGCGGCAATCATTTTTGCGGACCTGCTGCTGCCGCTGGAGCCGATGGGTTTGCCGTTCGAATTCCAGGCCGGCGAGGGGCCGGTTGTTCATCACCCCGTGCGCACGGCCGAGGACGTAAGAGCATTGCGTACCGACAGGGCGGATGAATTGGCCTATGTGGCCCGCGCGATCGAGAAAGTGGCCACACACTTCCGCGACCGGCTTGGCATCATCGGCTTTTGCGGTGCGCCTTACACGCTGGCAAGCTACATGATCGAAGGCGGCGGGTCGAAGAATTACATCCACACCAAGCAGATGATGTACCGCGACACACTCTCCTGGCGGCTGCTTCTGGACAAGCTGGTCAAGGTGCTTGAGGAATACTGCCTGCTGCAGGTGCAAGCTGGCGCGGACGTCATCCAGATTTTCGATAGCTGGGTTGGATCGCTGGGGCTTAGCGATTATCGCGAGTACGCTTTTGAAGCCTCGAAGCGGCTGGTGCGCGCGGTTCAGGCCATGGGTGTGCCGGTCATCTACTTTGGAGTGGAGACTGGCGGACTGCTGACAGAGATGGCGTCAACCGGGGCCGACGTGATTGGCCTCGACTGGCGGCAGCCGCTCGACGAAGGCTGGCGCGCTGTGGGCCACGGGCACGCGGTGCAGGGCAATCTGGATCCGATAACGCTTTTTGCGCCGCTCGAGGTTTTGGAATTGCGCGTCAAGGAAATTCTGCGCGCTGCCAACGGCAGGCCCGGACATATTTTCAACCTTGGTCACGGTATCGTTCCTACCACTCCAGTAGAGAATGTCCAGGCGGTTGTCCGCATGGTCCGCGAGTTCCGCCTGGAGCAGGCAAATGGCTAAACAAGCGGTCCTGTTGCTTGCTCATGGAACTCCGGAGACCGTGGAGCAGATTCCCGAGTACCTGCGCAATGTAACCAGCGGGCGTCCTCTGCCGAAGGCGGTGATCGAGGAGCTTCAGCACCGCTACTCGCTCATTGGGCACAGTCCACTTACGGAAATCACGATGGAGCAGGCGCGGCTGGTGGAGGGAGAACTTGCCGCGGGTGGCCAAGCGGTTTCGGTTTACGTGGGCATGCGGAACTGGCGTCCTTACATACCCGATGTGGTGCGGCAGATGCGGGCCGACGGCGTGGAAGAGGCTGCCGTGATCTGCATGGCGCCGCAGAATTCGCGCACCAGCGTGGGCCTTTACCGGCGCGCTGCCGAGGCAGAGGCGAGCGGCCTGCGCATCGATTTCACTCCGGGTTGGGCGCAGCATCCACTACTTGTAGAGGCCTTTGCCGAGCGGCTCCGTGTTGCCATGAGCAAGTTTGCGGCAGAGGTTGGCGGGCCCGTGCCGGTGCTGTTTACGGCGCATAGCGTGCCCTGCAGGACGATACAGACTCCGGCTGCGAGCGAGGGGCAGCCGCGTCTGTGGCCGGGCGAGGGAGCCGACCCCTACGCTGAGGACGCGAAGGCCACTGCGGCGATGGTGGCAGCGCTGGTTCCGGAGATTCCACGCTGGTGGTTTGCATTCCAGAGCCAGGGAGCGAGCGGCGGTCCCTGGATTGGGCCAACGGTTGAAAGCACGCTTGACTCGATTGCAGCCGAAGGAGTCAAGGTTCTGATTCTGCAGCCCATTGGCTTTCTCTGCGATCACGTTGAGATTCTCTACGACGTGGACCATCTGTTTCGCAAATATGCCGCAAAGCTTGGTGTTCGGCTGGAGCGGCCCGACTCGCTGAACGATTCAGTTATCCTGGCCAGGGCGGTTGCGGATCTGGCTCGGCTGGGACTGGCGCGGCTCAGGGGTTGAATGCTGGAGGCGCGGTAGAGCTTCGCAGATTGTTTCTTATGCTGCATGCCGACCTGCAGAATTGCCCCCTGCGAATTTTCCTTATTTATTGAATTCCATACGGTGATTCCATCGCGTAACATACGGTTACACGGAAGACAGGGTTGTTCCGGTTTGCCCCTATCAAAGCACGCAGTGCAATCGCCTATGTGCGGGGGCGAAGGGGATCTGAATTCAGATTGAATTGTGGCAGTTGGATTGATCGTCAAGGAGTGGGCTTTGGTGACCGAAATTAAAGAGCAAGTCGTTGAAACGGTGACTGAAAAGAATGTCGAAGAACGACATCACGTGGAGTGTCCAAGGTGCGGCAGCAATTATCTGAAGCGGGTATCGCGAGTGGGCTTTCTGCAACGGGCGCTTTACCCGATCTTCCGGTACTACCCGTGGCAATGCTCAGGTTGCAAAGGGCGCGTCATGATAAAGAAACGGGGCGGGTCCAGGCGAAGCAAGAAACGCGACTCGGCCGCCAAGTAAAATTTGACTGCGTGGGCGCTTTCGCGACACGGTTGAAGTGGTCCTATTCAAAACGCAGACTTGTATAAAGATCGCCTGGAGCTTTCTAAGACCGGAAGAAGTTTCTGGCCAGGAACACAACGTTGGCAGGTCGCTCGGCCAGGCGGCGCATGAAGTAGGGGTACCAATCGCTTCCGAACGGCACGTAGACGCGCACTTTGTACCCTTCCTGGACCAGCTTTCGCTGCAAATCGCGTTTAATTCCATAGAGCATCTGAAATTCGAAATGGCTGGGTGCGATTCCGTGCTCGGCGGCATATGACTTGATCGCGGCGATCATGGCGTCATCGTGCGTGGCAAGCGCGTGGTAAACGGGGCTGTCCAGAAGAATGCAACTCAGCCGGATGAAGTTCTCATCCACATCGACCTTGCGCGGAAACGCTACTTCTGCCGGCTCCTTGTAAGCGCCCTTGCACAATCGCACACGAATGCCTTCGGCGATGAGTTGTTCTACGTCCGCCTGAGATCGGTATAGGTAGGCCTGAATTACCACTCCAATGGAACCGCGCGACTCCGGGTGCGCGTGCAGGCGCCGCACGATGTCGAGAGTGACCTGCGTCAGTCGCGAGTCTTCCATGTCGATGCGGATGAAATTATCCGTCGCATGCGCGTGCTGTGCCAGACTTTGGGTAATCGACTCGGCCAGGTTGGGCGAAAGCTCCAGCCCCATCTGGGTCAGCTTCACGCTAATGTGCGCGTTCAGTTTCCGCGCAGCAACACGGTCCAGCAACTGGTGGTAGATGTCCGCGGCGCGGTGCGCCTCCGCCTCAGACGTGACGCTTTCGCCGAGCGAATCCAGCGTTACCGCGATCCCTTGCTGGTTCACAGCTTGTGCGGTGCGCAGTGCGCCTTCGATTTCCATGCCCGCGACGAAGCGCGAACTCAGCCGCACACCCAAGCGGGAATTTTCACAGAAGCGGCGTAAGGGACGATTGCGGGAAAGGGCAATAAAGGTCGAACGTAATATAGGCATCAGGCGCCTCAGCCGGTGAAGGTGATTGTGAAAGCACATCCGCCGGACTAGACAGTGTCGCACAGCAGGGCGGGGGGTGATTCACAAACTGCTGTCGGCGTGCTGGGTCTGTTTGAGGGAGCATTCCCTCAGGGGCTAAAGCCCATATGAATATTGGAGGGTTGATGTACGGGCTGAAGCCCGTACCCTTCAAACGGACCCAAATCCTCTCGTCGTGGACTGTACATAGCCGAAGCCAGAATTCGCGCTGGCAAATTCGGATCAGCGGACCTGGTAGACCGTGCTTCCGTGAGCCGGCAAAGTCACATTCACTTCCTTTGAGTCCTTGTAGACGCTGTCGCTCCACACATTCTGGGCCTGATGCTTTCCGCCTTCGAGGCCAAGCTGTTTCCAGGTTGCCTTCAGAGTAACCGGCTTGTCATCGAGATTGAAGAAAGCGAAAAACTCAGCGTAATTTCTCGCGCCGGGCGAGTCGATGGTTCCGCGCCAAACGCGGGCGTGCTCGAAGCCCGGGGGCAGACTCGCGGAATCGACGGGACGGCTGTAGGTGATGCTTTGATTCATGGACAGCATAGTCTGGTTGGTCATCAGCGATCGCGTAAAATCGTCAAGTTTGGTGAGGTTTGCTCCAAGAATCAGCGGCGACCGCGCAATGGCAAACAGCGTAAACTCGGTCTGCTGCTCGTCGTGCGTTTCGCGGGACTGTCGTGCCTCGCCCCAGCCCGGATGCGGCCCGAGCCAGCCCCACGGGAGCATATCCGCGTCAGGCCAGTTGCCTGGATTCACGTACGGCACCCACTGCGCAAGCCGGTCGAACTCATCCTTGATGCCGAACGGAAACTCGCCATGCTCGGGAGTGTGTGTGGCTGTCCACACGTCCCAGTGGTCGTCGGCGATTCTCCACATCTGCGAGTACTGGCCTAGCTCCACCGCGTTCTTGAGCGATGTGGGGCCCGGCGACAGACTGAGCACGATGGGCCGACCGGTCTTGTGAATTGCCGCTGCGATCTGATGAATCTCGGATGGGCGGTAAGGGCGGTCGCTGATGCAGTCGACCTTGATGAAGTCGAGGCCCCAGCGGGCATAGAGCTTCATCATCGAGTCGTAATATGCCTGGCCGGCTGCATTGTCCTTGACTCCCCAATTGCCCTGATCCCAGGGGCAAGGGCTTGTGGTGTCGGCTGCGTCCTGGGCGTGAAAGGTTGAATCGGCGATGGGCAAGTTTGCATTTACCACCTGGCGCGGGATGCCTCGCACAATATGAATTCCGAATTTAAGACCCTGCGCGTGAACCCAGTCGGCCAGTGGCTTGAAGCCCTCTCCATTTGCCGCAGAAGGAAATCGGCTCGCGACCGGAATCAGAATCCCGTCGTCGTTCCAGAGGTATTTTTTCTCTTCGATTGTGTGTCCGAAGGGGTTGGCCATGTACCAACCCTCGTCGATTACCGCGTACTTCCAGCCGTAACGCTGCACGCCCGCCAGCACCGTGACATTAGCCTTGTAGTCGGCTTCATCGATCGTGAGGCCATAGGCGTCCCAGCTATTCCAACCCATGGGCGGGGTGGGTGCGAGATTCTGTGCGTGGAGGAGGGTTGAGGCGGAAATAGCGATGGCAAGAAGAGCGGCGGAGAAAAACGTGCGGTGGGGCATGGGTAAACGTATAGCACAATCGGCCTCGCGGCCGGACCTTGACCGCGGCAGGTGAAGTCGCGACCCAAACCGGTACCTGCCGAGATGTCTTCCATGCCGGCCCACAATCCGTTAAACTGAGTTTGCACGACGATTTGCACTTCAAACAGGCAAGTTGCTCGTTTGCGGCAAGGTCATTTTCATCGAGCTTCCCGGCTCCACGCTGCTCCTTCCCGCGCCCTCGGTCCTCGCCTATGAGGTTGTTGGAATCGAATGCTGATTTGAAGCAATCAAGGTAGAAAGTTCTGAATGCCGGCAATCAAGCCGGAGGTCTATCGATAGCGTTCAGACGCGCACCGATCGAAATCGCGGCTCGGCCCAGCCTATTTGCCAGGCGACGGGAGAATCGGCCGGAATCGGTGGATGCATGGTCAGAGATTTGGCATATTTAGATTGAGACGGATATTGCAGGAAGAAAGTTTACAAATTGCATTTGATTTTTGCATAATGGCTTAACACCAAGTTGCCTAACGTCACTGGGCGGTGAGCGTCGTCATTTCGGCAAGGCGGCAGTTTGCTTACCTAAACTCTTGATTCTTCTCGAAATGGGGCAATTGCTGTATGTGTGGAATCCTTGGCTACACGCACATCTCGCGAAGACTTCCGCACGGCGTTTTGAACGCCGGAATCGCCGCATTGATCCATCGCGGGCCCGACCAGCAGGGCAGTTTCACCACCCAACATGTCTCACTTGGAGCTACGCGGCTCCGGATTGTGGACCTTGACGGCGGCGACCAGCCGATGCGAAGCCCTGACCGCGACGCCGTAATTGCTTTTAATGGGGAGATTTACAACCATCGCGAGCTGCGCGCTGAGCTTGAGGCTTTGGGTGTATCGTTCCGCACTCGCTGCGACACCGAGGTGGTTCTCAACGCTTTCCTCAAGTGGGGTCCGGCGAGTTTTGCGCGCCTGCGCGGTATGTTTGCGGTCGCCATCTGGGTCGAATCCGAGCGGCGCCTGCTGCTGGCACGCGACCAAATGGGGATCAAGCCCCTGTACTATCGTCTGCAAGACGGCGAACTCTTCTTCGGCTCCGAGCTCAAGTGCATCTTCGCCAACCCCGAAGTGCCGCGCCGCATTGACCTTGCGGGCCTCAACTGCTTCCTCAGCCTCAATTACGTCCCCGGCCCCTTCACGCTGGTGGAGGGCATCTCAAAGCTGATGCCAGGCTGCCTGCTGGATTGGCAGAAGGGTCGCGTGACCGTCGGTTCATTCGTGGCTCCGGCAGAAGAGGCCTCCGCGCCCGGTTCGCTTGGCGAAGCCTGTGAAGAGCTCGATGGACTGCTCACCCAGTCTGTGCGCGAGCAGCTTGTCTCCGATGTTCCGCTGGGAATCTGGTTGAGCGGCGGGTTGGACTCGTCGACGGTTTTGAATTATGCCTCAAAACTATCTCCGAACCGCCTGAAGACGTTTTCCGTGACTTTCCATGGGAAGTCATTCGACGAGAGCCGGTATATTCACGAAGTCAGCAGCCGATTCGGCACCGACCACACCGAGTTAGATTTGAACGACCACGCGGATCTTGCCGACGTTGTGGGCGAACTGGCTTACTACTCCGATGAGCCAAGTGCAGACGCCGGAGCTGTGCCGGTGTGGTACCTGGCGAGGATGAGCCGCAAGGATGTGACTGTCGTGCTGAGCGGCGAAGGGGCCGATGAGTTGTTCGGCGGCTATCTGACTTACAAGGCCGACCGCTACAATCGATATTTTTCCGGAGTGCCGCGTGTTCTTCGGCGGGCTGCGCTTGGTCTTGCGCGCCGGATTCCTGTGTCGGACGAAAAGATCGGTCTCGAGTACAAGATCAAGCGCTTCCTCGAAGGCTCGCTGCTTTCTGCTGAAGCCGCGCACATGTTTTGGAATGGCTCGTTCAGCGAGGATGAGAAGCGGCGCTTCTTCAAGTTTGCGAATCCCGGGCCGCTGGCTTCGATTCTGGATGAGATGCGCCCGGAGGGTTCGAGCGAATCGTATCTTGAGCGCTTTCTGAACTTCGACCAGCGCTACTCGATGCCTGACGGGATCCTCTACAAGGTAGACCGGATGAGTATGGCGCATGCGGTTGAGGTGCGCCCGCCGTTTCTCGATCCGCGCATTGTCGCGTTTGCCGCGCGTCTGCCTCAGCGGTACAAGATAGCCGGCCTGGAAACCAAGCTCGTGTTGCGCCGCATGATGAAGGACGCGCTGCCTCCGGCGGTGCTGCGTCGGCCGAAGGTTGGTTTCGATATCCCCATTCACGAGTGGTTCCGCGGCGTGTTGCGTCCGCTGCTTCTCGACACACTCACTGAGAAAGCCGTGTCGGAAAGCGGGCTCTTCCACTGGCCTGCGGTCCGCCGCCTCATTGACGACCACCTGGGTCGCAAGGCTAACTGGGGCTATCACCTCTGGGGAATGGTTACGTTGATCCTGTGGATGCAACGCTGGAACATCGAGGCGCCCGGGAGCCAGGCGCTGGTGTTCGCCCCGCAAAGCGATGTCTTCGCCACGGAGCAGCCGTTGGAATGGCAGCCAGCAGCTTACTCGGCACAGACCTCGGAGATCCCACTCAACTAAATCTAGTGCGCGTTTGCCAGGCGCTCCGCGACAGGAAGGCCGCCGGCGCGCAGAATTCCGGGTACGTCGAAGTGGGTTAGATAATCTGCGTCCGTGACTAGCTTGGGCACGGCTTCGAGGTGCAGGGAAACGGGCGTCCGACTTACCGCAGCGGCAAACGTCGCCCATAGAGCCGCATCGCCCTTTGCATAGATCTCCACATCGCGGCCACTTCTGCTGGCATAAATGATCGCGGTCACAATGTCCTGAACGCGTGCGGCATCGTCGGTGACGTTGAAGGTGAGAAACTTTGGGCCGCCGGCAGCGATATTTGCCTTCTGCTCGATTGCGGTGTCATCCATACCATTGACCGGGGTCACAGGTTGCGCGTCGTCACGGGCGCGCCACGCCTTCGCGGCTCCGGTTTGAAAAACATCGAGTGCCAGCACTGTCCGGCCGTCTTTCAAAAGCCGCTTTACTGTTTCGCTCTCCATCGCGGCTGCCGAACCGTCCGGATCGATAACGAGGGCAACCGCGCCAGATCCCTTGATCAAGGTTCCCGGTATGCGGCCCCTCCATCCGGGAAGGCTCAACACAATCGACTGTCCATCGGTAACAGAAATCACGTTTTCCGGAAACTCCGTTGACAGCGTTTGCCGCAGTCTCTTGCGGAGAAATGAATCGTCATGGGCCTGCGCATTCTGTGCCTCGGCCATCGTGCGCCACTCGCTGAACAGTCCATTGAGATCGACTGCATTTGCCGGCAGCGCGTGGTTCGAGAGCACCATCATCTCCTGCAGCATCGGCACTTCAATGTTGTGCTCGGTCAACTCCTTGCTGTCGCCCGGTGCTGAAGTCGCCTGCGCGAAGAACTTGTAGACGGCCTCCCGGCTCTGCTGGTTGAAGTTGTGCACGGCTTCAAATTGCACCACGCTCACATGGTCGCCCTTGCCGTAGAGATCGTAGATTCGCTTGATGGCGGGATACTCTTCGCGCGGCACGTTACGCGTCCAGTCGGTGGTGTCTGAAACAACAAGCATAGGCTTGGGCGCAAACATTGCCGCAATCTCCACGTTGCTTGTATTGAGGCGCAGGCCGGGCGCGTTTTCGCACAGGTCTCCGCCCTGCATGAAAGACGAAATCATGTTGACCGGCGACGAGAACCGCACACGGTCGTCCACGGCGGTCAGCAGCATTGTTTGCGTTGCCCCGCCGGATGCGGCTGCCATGCCGATCCGGCCCGCATCCACATCATCGAGCGAAGAAAGAAAGTCGAGTGCGCGAATCGAGTCCCACAATTGCAGGCCGAGCGGCCCAAACGACCATAGCCGTTGCGTGGGGCTGCCAAAGCGGTGCGGCACCTGAATCGTATCTGTGTACCCAACCATGTCGTACGCGAAGACCACATAGCCCTGCCGCGCGAGGCTGATGCCGAATGCGGGTCCCGAGTCGACGGGCTCGTTTTCAAGCCGTCCGTATTGCCAGTGTCCATGAGGGTTCAGAACGCCCGGATGCCTCGTCTTTTCGTCGCGCGGCCGGTAGAGA